>CAKZOK010000113.1 GCA_937136415.1 uncultured Cytophagales bacterium
GAACAGGGAAAAACATCGTTCGTTGGTGTTTTAGCGTAGCGACACCAACAACTTTTTAACTCATGTCCAGTACTCTAAATTTTATTTATTATAATTTGCCTTACAGCATAAAAAAACCTTTTATTTCATTATTTTGAAACAAAAGGTTTTTTTATATCTATTTTTTTTATTTATTTTCTTCTCAAATAAGCTGCTTTGATTTCGCCTCTAGTAAATTCTATAGAAGTCGTATCTATTGTTCCACTATCTCCCTCTACCATTCCTTCAAAGCTAAAGTTAAAATCTGCTTCAAAAATATAACGAACTGTATCAAGACGAGTGATATTGATTGTTCCACTAGGCACAAGTTCTCCATTATATTCAATCGTAGTTACAGATGTATTTGCGCTATCAGGTTGGGCTACTGAAAATGAACCAACAGCAGGAAAAGGAACAAACATAGAAATAGTAGTTCCATCGATTAAAGAAGTTCCACTAATTGTCAAAACTGTATCTACATTTAATGAATCTCTTCCATAAGTTCTTACCGAAGGAGTTTCAGAATACCAATAATTGGTATCAGAAGTATATCCTTTCATTGTAGAAGTTCTGAGAGGATTATCAGCATTATTAGATTCACAAGAAAATGCAATAAAGGCAAATAAAGCTAAAAAAATATAGGCAAATTTGGATAAAAATTTGTCTTTGCTTATTAAATTTGAGATTGAATTTGAGTATTTCATAGAATAGACTATTAAAAATTATTTTTTTGAATACTTTTTTAGTAGGCTTATTTTTTGAATAGACATACTAATTTTAGTAATGAGTTATAGTATTAAATTTATTTTATTGTTTTTATTGAGGACCTCCACCAAAAGGAATACGTACACCCAAATTAGCTTTCCAGTAATGGTGTAATTGAGGAGTATAAATAGTTACATTCGAAACATAATCTTTGAAACGATACGAACCACCACCTTCGGCAAAGATATAAAACGAACCTGTATAAACTTCTGCTCCCAGCCCAGCATTTACACTCAAAAGCCAAAATTGCATATCTTGAAAATATTCAGGTTCAGGAAATGGTGCCATTCCTTTTACTCTTTCATAATCATCAAGAGTCCAGTCAATATTATACATTCCTCCACTCATTCCTGCATAAGTATAAAAACCACCTCTGTCATTATATGCACCAAACAAATAATAACGCAAACTTGCATTAAGCTCTGCTGCTATGCTTTTTGTTGTAATCATTTCAGAATAAGTAAACTCACCACGTTTTGTACCCATCATATATGAACCCTCTAAAGAGAAAGCTGTCTTATAATTTAGTCCAATATTCAAACGTAATTCTGCTCCTGCAAAAGGAGGGAAGTCTTCTACTTTACCAAAAGGAAAACGGTCTTCTCCCCCAATAAATTTTTGATAACGCCCTGCAACACTCATACTCACTTGAGCTTCTGATTGGCTAGTAGAAAATAAAAAGAATGCTACAAAGAGCAACAGAAATGCCCCTATTTTTTTAGAGGGAATAATTAAAGAATTTGAAGTCATAGTTGCAAACATAATATGGAATACGGATTGTTTTGTTTCGTTTTGTATAGTTTATATCTAAAATTTATTAATTACTTTAGACAAAATTTAGATGCTAATGAGTGTATAAAAATTTATATTAAATTATAAAAATATCTAACTTAGTTCCAAATTAATTCTAGTTTTATAAAATAATTGATAAAAATAAGAATTTTATTATACTTTCTTAGCGTCTTTGTTAAAATTTGCTCAAAATTTGCTTGAATTTTATAAAGAATCAACAAAATAAATTGTTATTCATTTTATATATTCTTGGTATTTTTTACAAAAAGCCTTACTCAAACAACGCTATTTACTAACACTTTATTGAAAACGTATTAATATAAATTATTTTTTATTGATTTACAATTTTCTCTAAAGAGTTTATCAAAAATCTTGTTTTCAATTTTATCTACTCTCAAATCCTATACCTTAATGAATCACCTTACAAGCAATTTTGACAATTCCTCTACAAAAGTAGCCACTCATACTTTAAAACCTAACACCAAAAAAAACAACCAAAATTTACAAATTTTATCTTTAGGATTTATTTTTAGTGTTTTCTTAGTTCTGCTTCTCTCTCTTACTTTTTCTACCCAAGCTCAAAACAATGACAAAAATACCGATTTAATATCTTTTCAAGACAAAACTTATATTGGTCTTGCTAACGAAGATAATGTAGAAATCATTTATACACAGTGTGGTGAGCCTGTAAGCACCTTTTATTTTGATGTTAGCAATGGTGAACCTATGTTTGTAATGGGTGGATTGTATGATATTATGATGTATCAACTTACTTCTATAAAAAAAGAAAATAATAAATACACCCTAACTTACAACGATGCAAAAGGACAAAAACAAGTAGCACAGCTAGAAACTGAATCTAATGATGAAAAACTATATATTATGTTTGAAGGAATGAAGATGGGCTTTGCTATAAGAGAAAAAATGGATATTTATAAAATATCAAACGATTGTGAAGAAATGCAACTTGCCTCTCCAAATAAAAACAAAGAATAAAAATACCTTCAAAAGAGTTTAAAACAATATTTATTAAAATAAATCAAAAAGTTGCGCCAAAAACGCAACTTTTTTTATGAATATGAGTACAAATACATAGATTTACAATGTATTAAATATCTATGTAATAATGAAACCAAACCCAAGCAAAGAATTACTCAAAGGAACACTAACAACCATCATTCTTCGTTTGCTTTCCGAAAAAGGCAAAATGTATGGATATGAGTTGGCACAATGTGTCAAAGAAACAACCGATGGAAAAGTATTAATAAAAGAAGGTTCATTGTATCCTGCTCTCCACAAACTAGAAGCCAATGGGCTGATTGAATGTGAAAAAGTAATGATAGGAAAGCGAGTACGCAAATATTATCACCTTACACCAGCAGGAGAAACAGCAACAGCAAAGGCAATCAACGAACTTTTAGACTTTTTGAATACAATTCATCACCTAATTACTACTGAACCAATTTATGGTAACACTTAATGAAAACCAAGTAGAACTAATTTGCAAACGTATTTTTCAAAATCCTCTTCAAGATATTGATTTGCAAGACAGTTTATTAGACCACTTTTGCTGCTTTGTAGAAAGCAAAATGAGTGAAGGCTTTTCTTTTGAGGAAAGTTTTAGAGAGGCTTCTATTTCGATAGCTCCCAATGGAGTAACTGAAATAGAAGAAGAATTATTTTTTATCAAACATTTAAAAACCCAAATTACTATGAAACGCATCTTATATTTTTCTAGCTTTTTAGTTGCTTTTTCACTTTCTATTTATTTGCTTTTCAAGCACATGCATCTACCTTACGCCAACGTTATGTTGCAGGTGGGAAATGTTACTTTACTCTTCTTTGCCTTACCTAGTTTGGTTGCACTAGCTTTCAAAAATAAAAATAGTTTGGACAAAATGGATAAATTTCGCCTAGCTATTGGCGTTGTGGCAGGTGGTTTAATAAGCACAGGAATAATTTTTAAAGGATTACATCTTCTTGGAGCTGGTGTTATATTTACTACTGGCTGTGCTATTTTTGCTTGTGTTTTTCTTCCTATTTTCTTTTATCAACTCTATCAAAAGTCAGTTCGTTTGGCTTAAACTAACTAAGAATTTATTACATAAAAAAACCAACTTTTCAAACTCTATAAGTTTAAGAAGTTGGTTTTTATTTTTTGAGAAAATCAAATTTAGATTAGTTTTCTTCTTTAGAAGAATCTTCATCTGTTTTGTTTTCTTCTGTTGCTTCAGAAGCTGCTGTTTGTGTAGTAGCATCAGAAGATTTTTTCTTCTTACGACGACCACGACGAGTACGTCCTGTGCTGCTTGACTCTTGTAGCATAAGCTCGTTATAATCTACAAGTTCGATAAAGCAAACATCAGAGTTATCGCCCAAACGAGGCAAACTAAGTTTGATAATGCGTGTATATCCTCCCGGACGCTCACCCACTTTACGAGCTACTTCATTGAAAAGCTCTTTGGTAGCCTCTTTATTTTGAAGGTAAGAAAAAACAACACGCTGGTCGTTTTGAGTTCCACCCTTCGAACGAGTAATCAAAGGCTCTACATACTTACGCAATGCTTTTGCTTTAGCAGTAGTTGTTTGAATTCGTTTGTGCAATATGAGAGAAGCCGCCATGTTAGAGAGCATCGCCTTACGGTGAGATGATGTACGCCCTAAATGATTGAATTTTTTTCCGTGTCTCATTTTCGTATAAGTTTGGACAAATTTAGTTTATAAAAAAATTATATGACTAAAATTTGCCGAGAGTTCTGTATTAAATGCCAGTAGTAGAACATCAAATCAGACAGATTGCTCTAAATAAAATAATAGAATTTGAGATTACCAATTATATCTTACAAACATATTCTGTTCGTAATCTGTAATTTGATAATCAATAATTGAATATCAATCTTCGTCTAATTTATATTTAACAATGTCTAATCCAAAAGTAAGTCCTAAATCAGATACAAGTTGTTCCAATTCAGTAAGAGATTTCTTACCAAAGTTACGGAATTTCATCATATCAGAAATCTCCAAACTTACAAGGTCGCCAAGTGTACGAATGTTTGCTGCTTTGAGGCAGTTATAAGCACGCACAGACAAATCCATTTCTGAAAGAGCTGTTTTGAGTTGCTTACGCATTTTTACAAATTCCTCATCTACTTCCTCCTCTTGTTGTGTTTCCAAATAATCAAGCGTAATGTTTTGGTCAGAAATTAGAGCCAAATGACGCATAAGTAAATGAGCTGCACCTTTAAGAGCATCTTCTGGATGAATAGAACCATCAGTTTGGATATCCATAACTAATTTTTCATAATCCGTTTTTTGCTCAACACGAGTATTTTCGATGCTATATGTTACATTTTTGATAGGTGTATAGATAGCATCTATTGGAATGTAGCTTGTCGAATTTTCTATTTGACGATTTTCTTCAGCAGGAACGTATCCACGTCCTTTGTCTAAGAAAAGCTCAAGTTCGAGTTCTACTGATTCGTCCATGTGACAGATTACCAATTCTGGATTCAACACCTCAAATTCATTAGTAGCCTCTGTGATGTCTTTTCCAGTTAGTTCTGATTTTCCAGAAAGTTGAATTGTAATCTTCTGACTAGATTCTTCTTCTACTAATTTTTTAAGACGCAACATCTTTAAATTCAAAATGATTTCGCTTACATCTTCTACAATGCCTTCGACAGTAGAAAACTCATGTAAAACTGAACCCATTTTGATACCGATAATTGCATATCCTTCCAATGAAGAAAGCAATACACGGCGAAGTGCGTTACCAACAGTTACACCATAACCGGGTTCTAATGGTTTGAATTCGAAAATACCGTGAAAATCATCGGCTTTCTCCATTACCACTTTATCGGGCATTTGAAACGCTAATACTGCCATAGAACTTACTGTATATTTTGAAGTGTTTTTTAAAGAATTGATAACCCTATGAAAGAATTAAATATTACGAATTATGAATTACGAATGCAACAATTTTATAAAAATAATATAAGTTACAATCGGAAATAATAATTCTGATAAACTAAATCTTTTAATAAATAAATATTTTATTTATTAGGTTAAAGATAAACTAGGATTATTTAGAATATAATTCAACGATTAAACGTTCTTGAACATTCTCTGGAATTTCCTCACGCTCAGGAAGCATCATAAATTTGCCATGCATCTCTGTATTATCCCATTCCAACCAAGAGTAACGAGCATTTGCTCTTCCACTCAAAGTATCAGTAATAATTTGCAAAGATTTTGATTTTTCACGAACGCCAACGATGTCGCCAGGGCGCAATGAATAAGAAGCAATATTTACAATTTCTCCGTTTACGGTAATGTGTTTGTGAGAAACAAGCTGACGAGCAGCTCTACGTGTAGGTGCAATACCCAAACGATACACTACATTATCCAAACGTGTTTCTAAGAATTTCATTAGGTTTTCGCCTGTTGAACCCTGCGCTCGAACTGCCTTTTTAAAGACGTTCGAAAACTGACGTTCAAGTACACCGTAAGTATGTTTAACTTTCTGCTTTTCCATTAATTGGACTGCATAATCTGATACTTTACGACGACGACCTTTTCCATGCTGACCCGGCGGATAAGCTTTTTTCTTTAAGGCTTTGCTTGGTCCGAAGATTGCTTCTCCGAAACGTCTTGCAATTTTTGCCGTAGGTCCTGTATAACGTGCCATACTGTTTGTATTTTTCGTGTTTTATCTTACGAAAATTAAAAATAAATTCTAAAAGCAAAAAAATAAATCAAAAATTAATTTCTTTTTTTGCAGTCGTGAGCTAAATGGGGTATTCTAGTCCTTCTCTACGTTACTTATTTTTGTATGATACAAATTATAAAACTACAATTAACTTTATAATTATTCTCTTAGAAAACAGACAATTAGAAATAATATTACTAATCCGTTCTCAAAAAAATAAGAGTTGCCGAGCCAGTCGATGTAAAATATCTATAAGTTTCAAAAACGTATGTCTAAATTTTATCTAAAGCACGCAACAAGGGAGAATAACTCCTAAACATTTCAACTCACTCATTCTTTTTACGCTAGAATTGGAAAGAAGCGAGATAGCAAATCTATCTAAATGTGTAGCCAATAGTTCCTCAACTATCGTTTGGTATTTATTTCTAACAACTTATAAAGCTGCTAGTTACTTTATACTCTACGACGTTTTGGAGGGCGACAACCATTGTGAGGAAGAGGAGTTACATCTTTGATAGACGTAATATCGATACCTACACTATGAATTGTACGAATAGCTGCCTCACGACCAGAACCTGGTCCTTTGACAAATACTTCTACTTTACGAAGACCTAAATCATACGCTTTTTGAGCGCAATCACGAGCTGCCGTTTGAGCTGCATACGGAGTATTCTTTTTAGAACCTCTGAAACCCATTTTGCCTGCTGTTGCCCAAGTAATAACTTGACCAGCTTCGTTAGTCATAGAAATAATAACATTGTTAAAAGATGCTTTGATGTGAGCTTGACCCACAGCAGCAACTTTTACTACTCGTTTTTTGGCTTTGTCTTTACGCTTTTGTGCCATAAGTTTTTTAAACGTTTAAGCTGCATTAAGAAATTAATTACGAATTATCAATTACGATTGTAATCTAAATAAGTAATTTTTAATTTCTTTCTACTAGACTTTTTCTTACCCTTATTTTAAAAAATAAAATAAAGATAAAAGTAAAAATTATTATTTCTTTTTGTTTGCCACTGTTTTTGGCTTTCCTTTGCGAGTACGTGCATTTGTTTGTGTACGTTGTCCTCTTACAGGAAGTCCTTTACGATGGCGTAATCCACGGTAACAACCAATATCCAT
Organism: uncultured Cytophagales bacterium; assembly: GCA_937136415.1. GTDB lineage: Bacteria > Bacteroidota > Bacteroidia > Cytophagales > Bernardetiaceae > Bernardetia. Next base: position 7,406 of record CAKZOK010000113.1, read on the forward strand.
CAAACGTTTGATGTTTAGTTGTACTTCAGATTTTAGTTCACCTTCTACTTTGAAGTTTTCGCCGATATATTCACGAATAGCTTTAGCTTCATCGTCAGACCAATCTTTGGCTTTTTTGTTTTGGTCAACTCCTGCTGCGTCTAAAATCTGACCTGCACGAGTGTTTCCAATACCAAAGATATATGTCAAACTAATGACTCCACGCTTATTATCTGGAATATCGACACCTTGAATCCTTGCCATATTAGCTGATTAATTCTAAGTGATGATTTAATTAAATACGATTACGAATTACAGATTACGAATTACGGTTCAGAAAAACCTATTATTAATTCGCTTCATTCATTCCTAATACAAAAAGGTTACGCAATTTTTGAAGCAAATAATAATTAATTAGTATTCTATCAAAAAAAACAAAATTAACCTTGACGCTGCTTAAAGCGAGGGTTTTTCTTGTTGATAACGTAAACTTTTCCATTGCGACGCACGATTTTGCAATCTACGCTACGCTTTTTTACGGAAGCTCTAACTTTCATAGTTTTGAAAATTAATGTGAAAAGTTTATTTATATATAAAGAAAAAATAACATCGTTTAGTTGTTTTTTTTTAATCAGCAACAATTAAATAATAAAACACAAACGACCTACATTTTTATTTGTAGCGATATACGATACGGGCTTTAGTCAAATCATAAGGCGACATTTCTAACTTTCCCGTATCCCCTTGAAGAATTTTGATATAATTCATACGCATTTTTCCAGAAATGTGAGCAGTTACTTCGTGTCCATTTTGAAGTGAAACACGAAACATTGCATTTGATAATGCTTCTGATACTGTTCCGTCTTGTTCGATACTGTCTTGTTTTGCCATAAGATTAAATTCAGAATTTAGATTAAATAAATATAGATAAGTTAGAATTTAGAAAATAGAATAAAAAAATATTCTATTTATAGAGGCAGAGCAACATTTTAATTTTGATACAATTAATAATGTTTATTTTTTTCTAAATCCAGAGCTTATTCTAGTTTTTTATTTAAAAAACCTAAATAAAAGTCTAAATTTTTGTTATCTACCCACTTTTTAACGAACTGCAAAGTTAAGGTTTATTTTTGAATTATACAAAAATTGTGTAAATAAATATTTTTACAACTACTAAAGATTATCATAATTGATTTTTCATAGGTACTCATTTGCTCACAAACAAATACAGAAAATGCTTCATGCAAAAAGAAGCATGAGAATGTTTGTTAAATAATATCTCAATTATTTTAACAGCTTGATAGGCTGTTGAAACAAAGTAAAGTAGTATTTCTGTCTAATTCTTACAGGGCATATTGATAAATATAAAATTGTATATCACTTCTTACAGAAGCGAACACGCAAAGACAGATGCAGTTTTTTTATAAAAATGCCCTGATGATTTTTATGCTTTGGCTGAAGGTTTTGCTTCTGACTCTTCAAGTTGAGTTTCTGATTCTATTTGATTTGTAACAGACTCTTCTTCTTCTTCTTTCTGTGCTGGGTCTATTAGTTCGGGAGCATGTTCTGCCAAAATCCCATACCACATAACCAGTTTTTTGATGTCTGAAGTATAAACACGGTCTTCATCCCACTCTGGCAAGACGTCATTGAGAAGCCCTTTTAAAGCCTTATTGTCTGATGTTTTGATGTCTAATTTGAGTTCATATTTGTCATATATTTTATGAAATACATCTTGCAAAGGAACAGAGCCTTCTTCTGTAGTTGTATAAATAGAAATCTCTTTCAGAATAGAAATACGGTGGCTTGCATCTGCCATAATTTTGGAGCGACCTCCTCCGATAGCTTCAATAATTACTCCATTACGAGTAGGTTTTAGAATTTGATAAAGACCTGGTTTGCCCGAAATAACGGCTACTTCTTTAAGTTTCATATATATTATTGTAGGGTTTTGTTGATTATTTTTATATAAGAATTATATGTCAATTTTTGTGCAAAAAAATAGTTTGAGTACCATTTTTTTTGATAGTACTAGATATTTTGTTTTTTTGACCTCTTTTAGCCCCTTCGCAGAAGGGAAAAGGATTTAAGAAGGTCAGCATTTTTGTTTAGTAATATATTATTTTTTATTAAAAATATATTTTTAATGGTAGAGTTTTACTCAATGCAAGATGGCAAAAATAACAAAAATAAAATAGAATTTTATTTTATTTTTTTGGACGTTGTGATTTTCCTTTAAAATTCTTTTTTGTTGAGCTTTTTTTATTCTTTCCTCTAAATTCATTTTTTGAATCTGAAAATGGAACAGTATGTTTTGAAGCTATTTTTTTATTGAATTTGGTTGTTTTTTGTTTTGTATTATTCTCAAAAGTTTTTTTCTCAAACTCATTCAATTCATTTTCAGTTTGCTCTTTTTTATTTGATTTGACTTTTTTGGTCTGTTCTTTTTTACTTTGTTTTTGAGAGTAATTTTCATTTTCAGGAACTTCCTTAATTACTTTTACAGGGTGAATCTGTGCAAATTTTTCTTCTAGGGCTTGATTGTATTTTTCTATATAATCCAAAATTTCATCTGTTCCTTCATTTTTGGCAGACGAGGTAATAAAATGAGGAGGCAAGGCTTCCCAACGAGATTTCAAAACAGTTTCATAACGTTCTAATGAAGCTATTAATTTACTATTATTGAGTTTGTCTGACTTTGTAAAGACAATCGCAAATGGAATCTGGCTTTCTCCCAGCCATTGAAAAAATTCCAAATCGATGGCTTGTGGTTCGTGTCGAATATCTACCAAAACAAAAGTAACCACTAAATTACTTCGTTCGGAAAGGTATTCTGTAATCAGTCCTTCAAAATCTCTTCGTTGAGATTTACTTACTTTTGCCCACCCATAACCTGGTAAATCTACCAAATACCAACTTTCATTAATCAAAAAATGATTAATAAGCTGTGTTTTTCCTGGAGTAGATGATGTTTTAGCCAGATTTTTTCTATTGGTCATTGCATTGATGAGAGATGATTTCCCTACATTCGAACGTCCAATAAAGGCATATTCAGGCAGATGAGGTGAAGGACAAGTCTTTACAGACGGATTACTTTCTAAAAATTTGGCAGTATTGACTTGCATAGCTTAATTAACAATTACGAATTAAAAATTACGATTCTAATTGGGTTACTAAAATTATTTGATGAATAATCAAACTTTCTCCTTTTATTTTCAACTAGATATGATTAGAGGAAATAAATAAAATCGTTAGAAACAAATAAAAAATAAACACAAAGGTCGTTAATTTTTTATTGATTGACAAAAACAAAAAAACTAGAATAGTTGAATTAGAATTTGTTCTAGTCAATTATTCTAGTTTTTTGAGAATTTTATTTCTTAATTATTTTTTCTATAACAAAGCAATCAAAAAACTCACAAAGATAGCAAGCCAAAGAATATCCATAAAATGCCAATAAATGGTCAGAAGTTGTAATTTAATTTGCTCAAGAGGGTTTGTTACTGTAATAAGTATTTTGACACCATTATCAGCTTTTTTGGTGTATTGATTTAGGAGAATGGCTGCATAAATAAGCCCTCCCATAAGATGAAACATGTGAAAGCCAGAAATAATATAGAGATAAGAACCTGCCATTTTTCCTTCTAAATAAATTTTGTTTTGATGCAATTCGTATCCTCCAATTAGTTGTAGAGATAAAAAAGCAACTCCTAATCCGAAGGCAATCAAAAGGTTATTTCTTAGTTTTTTAAAGTTATCCTTATAAAATTGTCGTCGTGCTTTTTCTAAAAAAAAGCTACTACTTACAATAGCTATTGTGCTTATAAAAAAAGAATATGGAAACTGGATTTGATAAGTAGGTGTTTTTATCATTGATTCATTGAAAAACAATAGCATCAAGAGCGTGAAAGCCATGCTAATCCCCATAACTCCCAAATACATCATCATGATATAAGGGTGTTGTTGTTCTATTTTTTCGAGAGTTGTTTTTTTCTCTCTGACATTGGTTTTTTCTTGTTTTTGCATAAAAATTTTTTGTGTTTTTTATTACAAAATAAAGATAAGAATAAACGTAATTAAAAATATATTTTTTATTTATTTATTATTATTGTTTACTTTTTAATTATTATTAAGTGTTTATATAAATAACGCATTTTGTTTTTTGTTTAAGCAGTTTAATTACGAAGATACAATTTTTTATATAAAAAAACGAAGTAAACAGATTGATTTTCAGGGTTTTTCTTATAAAAAACACAAACTTCTTTCTTGTAAAAAAGCCTTAATTATAAACTGGAGTTACGCACTTATTGTTCTGTGTGCCACAGAACACGGTTTGCAAATTTGTCTTACAATATAGTAGTACAAAATTCTACGTAACTCCAGTTATAAATATAGATACACAAATTTGATTTTAGGTTGCTTAATTTATCTTAAAGTTATCCAATTTTCATTCCCATTACCAAAACGTCATCAATTTGATGTGTTTTGCCTTTCCACCTTTCAAATACTTGCGCAATGCGTTTTTCTTGTTCTTTAATAGGTAAATGCGAAATTTCTAATAAAAGTTCTCTAAATTTTTTGGTCATAAACTTTCGGTTATTTTCTCCTCCAAATTGGTCTTGATAGCCATCGGAAGCCAAATAAATGGTGGTTGGAACATGAAGGTTTATGGTATGAGGAGTATAAATTCGTTCTTTTGCAATCGTTCCTCCAACAGGTATTTTATCTGCTTTTATTTGAAAAAATTCTTCATTTTGAACATAATAAAGAGGATTCATTGCTCCTGCATACTGAATTTGTTTTTTTGATTTGTCCCAAACAATAATACAAATATCCATTCCATCTCTATTATCCGACTGATTTTGCTTCAATGCTGAATAAATATAATTATGCAGATGAGTAAGAATTAAATCAGGTTGGGTAAGATTTTGTTGAAATACAGCATCTGTAAGCCCACTACTGCCCAACATAGACATAAACGCCCCTGGTACGCCATGTCCTGTACAATCCGAAATGGCAATGATTAGCTTATTTTCTATTTTTTCTATCCAATAAAAATCACCACTTACAATATCACGAGGTTTGTAAAAAATAAAATGCTCTGGAATTTCTTGTTTGATGCGCTTTTCTATTGGTAGAAGAGCTGTTTGGATACGTTTTGCATAATTGATACTTGAAACAATATTTTTATTTTGTTCTGCAATATGTTGATTTTTGATATTTAGTTGGTCTCTCTGCTGAACAATTTCTTCATTTTGGGTAGAAAGTTCTGTATTTTTTTGAGATAATTGGTCTGTACGTTCTGCAACGATACTTTCTAATTGCTCATTTTGTTGTCTTAAACGATGTGTATAAATCCTGCTTGAACCAAAAATAATTCCCACTCCAAAAATAATATACAAAATATAAGCTGTTGTTGTACGATGCCAAGGAGGTAATATTTTGAATCGATAAGAAGTTGGAAGGCTCTCTTTGCCCAAATAATTTTTTGCTTTTACACGAAGTGTGTATTCTCCTTCTTTCAAATTATTGTATTCTTTAATATTTAGGTTTGTCCATTCAGACCATTTATTACTCATTCCTTCTAACAAATAAGCAAATTGAATTTGTTTTTCTTCTATAAAAAAGGGAGCTGCCACTTGAAAAATAATAGAGTTGTCTATATAATTTAATTCTAAAACGTGATTTTTGGGCTGATTTGCTAAAATAATATGTTGAGCAGAATCATTACCCATCTTTTTTACTTGTGAGAAATTCCCATCAAAAACCAAAGAATCTTTACCAACTTTGATTTGACGAATATAGGTATAAAAATTTGTGTTATTTTTTTTCTCAATTTCTGACCTTGCCATATCTACTTTCAAAATCCCTTCAGTGGTACTTACCCATACAATTTGTTTGTTATCTACATCTGAATAAACTTCTCTCAATCTATACTTTCCTAATGATTGCTCCAACAAATTATCTCTCTTATAGCCATTTTTAGTTTTGCGCAATACATGAACAAAAGCATTTTGAAGTTCGAAAACCCATAACGAACCCAAACTATCTTGTTGTATATTAATAGTTTGATTTTTATATGCTTTCATAACTTCTGTAAGCTCTCTGTTATATACTTTTTTATTTTGATTATTTAGGCTAAAAATAGAATCCAAATTATTTTTGAATAAAATAGTCTGTCCGTTCAGATGGCTTATAAATGTTGTGTCATAAGGCAAAAGAGTAACTTTTTCACTAGGAATATCTATTCTTATGGGGCGTTCTTTGTTTGCTTCAATTGTCCAAATAGAATTATTTATTTGTTGTACAGGAGCATCAGATTGTATTTGAATACCTTTGAGTGACTCCACTGTTTTGAGTTCATTTTGAAGGCTATCATAATTGATATATTGCAATCCTGTTGCCCCCCAAATATACATTTTGTTTGGATTAGTAGAATGATTAAATACTTTTCTGATACGCAATGTTGTATTTTTTTTCACTACTTTTTTTATTTTCCAAACGCCTTTTTCATCTTTAACTACCTCATCAAGCCCACTAATTTGCCCTATAAATAAATGGTCTTTTTTATCAGATAGGGTTATTACTCCTGCAATATAATTTTCTATATTAGTTCCTTTTACAGGCTTCCAAGTATTTTGTTTTGTATCAAAATAAACTACATTAGTAATGGTTGCTGCAAAATAAGTTCCTTGAAATTTTATTACACCTAGTGTAGTTCCTCCTACGACACCGTTTTCCTTTGTCCATATACCAAGAGGAGCATTGATGTCTATTCTACTTATTCCATTATACAAAGCAGTCCAAAGTTGGTTTTGATAATCTGCCGTCGTTGCCATTACAATATCATCTCTCAAGCCTTCTGTTGTGGAAATATTTTTAAGAATTTTTCCATTTTCATCAATTATAAATACTCCTTTTTTTATTGTTCCTATTATTAAATTTCCATTTTGAAGAATATTAAAATTAAGAGGTTGTGCTAATTTCATTATTTCTCTAGTTTGAGGAGAAAGAAAGGAATTGGTTTCTTTGGTTTTCAAATTATATTTCCAAAGGTTGTCAGAAACTGTCAAAAACAAAAACTCATCTTTTGTATAGTTTTCAATTTGATACAAAGCAGAAGCAGGTATATCAAAGCTCATCTGTAAAGTACCCTTTGCTTTTCCGTTTGCATCATAAACATCTACTTTTCCTTTTTCTTTTATTTTCAGAATATTTTTATTTTTAAAAAAAATATTCACATTTCTAGGGTTTGAGGACGTAATTGGTAGAGGCATCAATTTACCATTCTGAAATTTATATACCAATGGAATATTTTTCAATCCTTTTGCATTGCTTAGGATATAATAAATTTGTCCATCTACTTTTTTCACCCTTGTTCTGAAATTATTTTTTAGGGATATAGAATCTGGCAAATTAAAATCAATAGGCATAACTTCCCATTTTCCAGTAATAAGATTAGGACGCAAATAAGCAGCACAAGAAAAAAACATATCTCCAAAAAATATATTTCCATTATTATCTTCAACTAATGAATTTACATAACCACAAGGCACAGCAATTTTTTTCCAAGAAATACCATCATATTCTAAAATATTTCCTCCTGTCGAACTAGCATACAAAAAACCTCTTTTACTCTGAATAACAGCACGAATATCAGGCGCACCATCATAATCGTTGGGAGCAAAACCTGTGATAGGAGGCGTACCTACTTGTGCAAAAAGTGATGTAGTAGATAGTAAAATAAAAAGTAGTAGGTAAGTATATTTTATCATAAAATTAGTTTTGTATGCTTTTCTTGTAATATAGACAGGATATTGATTCACTTAGTTGCAAGAAAAAGTCAGAATTATATTATATTAAGCAGCACATCAATCCTTTAAGGATTTTTAAATAAAAAATACAGCCTACTTCTTCTATTATGATTACAAATAATTTTTAATCAAACCTTCTAATTTTTCTTGTCCTTCCAAAATCAGTTGTGCAAATTCTCTCAAAGCTCCTTCTCCTCCTTTTCGTTGAGTGATATAATCTACTCTTTCAGTTACTTCCTTCATTGCATCTTTTGGAGCAGCACTTAACCCACAGCGCATCAAAATCGGCAAATCTATCCAATCATCACCAATATAGGCAATGTTTTCGGGCTTGATATTATTTTCTTTTAGAATAATTTGGAAGGTTTCTAACTTAGCATTTATTCCACCTTTTCCATGATAATGAAAGTCAAAACCAAGTTCTTGACAACGTTTTTTGACTACCTCTGACTCTCTTCCTGTAATTACGCCAACCTTAAAGCCTAATTTTTGAAGAGGTTTTATGATAAAACCATCTTTGACATTAAAATTTTTATATTCCAAAAAATTATTATCATAAATAATCTTACTATCAGTCAAGACACCATCTACATCAGTCAGAATGATTTTAATATTCTGCGTTTTTTGTTTTAAAAAAGTATTCATTTTTGAGTGTTTTTTTTATTAAATTAGTAATTTAGTCATCATCTTCATCTGTATTAGAAACTTGATTTTCAAATTCAATTTTTGTTATAAGATACGAAATTGCGCCATTCATTTTGATTAAATCCATTTCTTCTTTGTATTTTTTGCCACTACGAGTTACTTCAAAAGTCATCTTTATTATTTTACTACCATCTTCTGTAGTTTCTATTTTGTTCTTCTGCATGGCATATTTTTCTACATCTCCTTTTGTTGCATCTTCTTTTTTGAGAAGTTCAATCCATTCTGCTTCTGCAAAATTCTCATAACTTTCTTTATCTACCAAAGTTGATGTTTGGTCATGCAAACCATTTTTTAAAAACTCATAGAAAGCAATCGCTTGATTGGCTGCTTGTTGTTTTTCAGCATAATCTAAATTTTCTTGTTCTGTATTAGCTTCTTTATTTACAGATTGCTGATTTTCTGTATTTATTTTTTTACTTTCTTCTGTTGTAGATTCTGTATTTGTAGGCGTTCCACACGAATAGAATGAAAATAAAATGACTACAAAAAATAGTTGTGACGATTTTGAGAATAATGATTTTGACATATTTTTTGATGTTTTTGATTATAAATTTAGATTTTAGAAAATGAAATTTAAGGATAAAATCAGAATTTTTATCAAAAAAAGATTTGTTTTAGCGTATTTTTGATAAAAATTTTAAATTTTCACTACAAAAACTAAACAAAATGGGAAGATTATTAGCCATCGATTACGGACAAAAAAGAGTTGGGTTAGCTGTTACAGATTCTGAAAAAATAATTGCGACAGCTTTAGAAACAGTTGCAGAAAATGAAGTTTTGGAGTATCTCAAAAATTATATAGAAACTGAAACAGTAGAGGTTTTTGTATTGGGAATGCCAAAAAAATTGGATAATTCTCCTTCTAGCAATGCAGCAGCCGTCGTTAAGTTTCAAAAAAAATTAGAAGCTCTTTTTCCAGATATTCCAATCGCTTTGGAAGATGAGCGTTTTACCTCCTCGCTTGCCTTAGATGCTATGATTAGTGGAGGAATGAGCAAGAAAAATCGTCGTAACAAATCAAATGTCGATAAAATAAGTGCTGTTTTGATTTTACAGACCTATATGGAAAGAAATAGCTACTAAAACATGGACGTAGGTGTAACAAATGCTTTAGCTTTCGCACGCTAAAGCATACACTACAAAGAAAAATAATACCGAGTTCATGTTACTAAACAATTTTTTGGTATTATATAACCTACTCTACTTTACCGAAGACCATCAACTTTTTTGTTAAGAACGATAACACACAAAAAGCCTTTATTTTTGTTTCAAATAAAGGTTTTCAATAAATTATTATCCTAAGCTAGAATTAGTCATTAATCATAAACTCTGTCAATTACCTGCATATTTTGGGGCATACGGGGTTCTATTTTATACAAATTTTGTTGTAATCCTTCGAAGAATGCTTTTTCAAAATAACCTACTAAATAAATGGCTGCAAGTGGCATACCTTTAAAATAATATTTTCCTCTCCATCTCAAATTACACCCTCTTTCTGTCGGTGTAATTTCGACAATCGCACGCCCTTTGAGTGGATGTTCGGCAGTAGGCTCATAAACAAAATATTTGCCATAACTCGCCTCTGTAATATAGTACTGATGTGCCTTAGCAAAAAAAGGAGTTTTATAAATTGCCATTACTTTATTTCCAGCTTCTATTCCTGTTGCTTCTAATTCTTCCAGATGCTGTACCCAAAGCTCACTTTCTTTTGAGTTTCGGAACGCTTGTTCTATATATGTCCAAAGTACAGTGGGCGAAAAATTAGTTTTGAAGGTATAATCAAAACTAACTTCTTTTGGTTTTTTCCACCAATATGTAATACCTGCTGCAAGTGCAGTTCCTAATAAAAGAGTTCTTTTTTTCATAATTGACTTTCGTAATCTATAATTTTATGCCGAAATATCTTTATTCAACCAAATGTAATGCCTTTTGTTTGTTAGAACACTATTTGTATAAAAATCTTTATTTTGAACTTCAAAAATAACATTTTTTTGGAATAAAATACTGGATATTTGTAATAGTTTTTTATACAAAAAAATGTATAAATGCTAGAATTATTGATTTTTTTAAAAAAAACCAAATAATTTACAATATTTTTAAGAAATAAGTTGTAATATCAATGGTTTTTTATAATATTAGCTTAATTTTTAATTAAATCAATTTTTACATAAACCTTATAGCAAATCTTATGCAAATACCTAGCTTGATTCTCAAACAACTTTATTCAAGAGGAAGTTTGAAAAATACTGACCAAGGAGTACAATTTACTATCAAAAATCGTTTAAGTGATGCTAAATTTAGCGAACTTGTTAGTGTTGAAATAAATGGCGAAAAAGTTTCGATGAATGACATTCAGATTGATTTGGGAGATGGTAATGTGATTAATCCTTCTTCAATAGATTCTAACAACCCTGTTGATTTTCCTCTTAGCAAAAGTTTTAATGTATTGGTTAATACCAAACAGCTTCCAGAGGCAAAACATGAAATACAAATTGCTTTTGTGGCCAACCCTTTTGGTAAGCTCAAATTTGAAGTACAAGATGCCATTTCTGGTTTTGGAGAATCTGAAGTAAAAATCCCTAGAGATAACAATGATGATTATGCTGAGAGTGCTATCAACACTAGACAAGAATTTGTTGAAAAAGTTACTGGAAAAAAACTAGACCACGTAACCAAATATTCTTTTGACCCACATATTGCAGCAGGAAACTGTGAGCATTTTGTTGGTGTAGCACAAATTCCGATTGGTATTGCAGGCCCTATGACAGTCAATGGAGAACACGCAAAAGGAGATTTTTTAGTTCCTATGGCAACAGCAGAAGGAACATTGGTAGCTTCTTACAATCGTGGTATGAAGGTACTTAATCTTAGTGGTGGTGTAAAATGTACTGTGATTGGTGATGCTATGCAGCGTGCGCCTGTTTTTGTTTTTAAAGATGCTCGTGGTGCTAGAGGTTTTGTAGAATGGACAAAGAAAAAAGAAAATTATGACAAAATTGTAGAAACAGCAGAGGCTACTTCTAGTGTTGCCAAACTTCATGATATTGATTGTTATTTGTCTAATAAATTTGCTTACCTACGTTTCAATTACAAAACTGGAGATGCAGCAGGTCAGAATATGGTAGGTCGTGCTACTTTTGCAGCTTGTAGCTGGATTTTAGATGCTTATGATGAAAACAAAGTAGAGCATTTCTATTTAGAATCTAACTTTGCAACAGACAAAAAAGCATCTCAAATCAATGTTATGCGTACTCGTGGTAAGCGTGTAGTAGCAGAATGTTTGATTCCTAGAGATGTGCTTATCCAAAACATGCGTGTAGAGCCAGAATCATTGGCTTATCACGGACAAATAGCTACTATTGGTGCATTTATTTCGGGTGCAAACAATAACGGAGCGCACTCTGCCAATGGTATTACTGCAATGTTTATTGCTACTGGTCAAGATGTAGCAAATGTTTCAGAATCTTCGGCTGGTATTCTTTATTCAGAACTTACTCCTGAAAAAGACCTTTATATTTCAATTACGATTCCTTCTCTGATTATTGCTACTTATGGTGGTGGTGTTGGTTTGGCTACTCAAAAAGAGTGTCTTGAAATGATGGATTGTTTTGGTAAAAATAGAGTAAACAAACTTGCTGAGATTATTGCAGGTGTTGTGCTTGCTGGTGAGATTTCTCTTGGTTCTGCTATTTCGTCTTCTGATTGGGTTTCTAGTCATGAACAATACGGAAGAAATAGATAATAAATAAAGTTAGAAGTAATACAAAAAAAGACCTAAATTTCTTATAATTTAGGTCTTTTTTTATTTGATGAACCACTATTGTTTTTAATCTCTCTTTTTCAGTATTCCATTAATTTCTATTTTATGAGGCTCATTAAATAAATCTATTTCATTAAAGTTTTCCATTAACAAACGTCCCTCATAAGCTAACATTAGAGTAACTTCATAAGGTTGAGAAAATATATTTTTAGCTTTTTGTTTTTCTTCTTCTTTTAGGTGTTTTTTATTTTTACCTAAAATTAAATAGGTGTTTTTTCTATAATCATCAAGAGAAATTTCTTGCAAATAAAATTCATATACAGTTCTTAGTGTTTGGTTCTTATTTTTTTTAGAAAAACGAGCATACAGCACACTTTTTTGATTGGAAGGGTAAGAAGTAGAATCGACAGTATTATCATCTTGAAAATACAAATGCCATATATCTTTGTCAGAGCTATATTCTACTACTTTGATTACTTTTTGTTTGGTGTAATAAAAACTAGGGGCATACAAACCACCTTCATTAGCATGCAATCCCATAGACATAGGAGTAGTAAAATGATAGAAATATAAATCATCTATTTCTTTTATGGTTTGGTCTATAAATTTTATTTTTTTTAATGAATCTAGGCTTAAAAAAGAATCTTTTTTTGACTCAATGACTGCAATTTCTTCCGTTTCTGTGATTGTAGCTGTATCTTCTTTTATATATTCAACTGTCGTAGTTTCTTCTCCTGCTTGATGAGAAACTTTTACATCACAAGAGAAAAAGAAAGCGCAGAAAAAAAGATAACTTGAAATAATTAATCGTTTCTTAAAATTGAAAATAAATGACATAAGCTAAAAAGTAAATTAAAATATGAAGAGCAAAAGATGAAGTTGCTTTACTAGAATAGATTTTTGAGTATTTGTTTGTATCGCAGCACTAAAATACCAACAAAAGTAGTATTACACATAAAAACTTTGACAGTCCTTTCACAAGGCTGTCAATAGTTAGAAAAATAAGTATTTGTATGCTAAACTATTGACAAAGTTTTTGTGAACATACCCTGTAATTATAATGTAGCAGTCAAAACGATTCTAATTTTCTAAAGAAACAAAAAAAACCTAAGTTTTTCAACTTAGGTTTTTTTTGTTCAATACTAATTATCTATTAATAGAAATTATCAATATTATCTTCTGTATCAGTCAGTTCTTTGATGGCACGAAGAATACCACCAGAGTTATAAGGTTGCTGACGGTCTTGTTCTACTGGTGCTTTATATTTAGTATAATCAGCTACATCACCAGCCTCTGTACGTTTTTCTACTTTTACTATCAATACACCTGTTTCGTCTGCAATAGGTTTAGAAATTTGTCCTTCTTGCATTCCAAACGCCATACCTGATGCTTTTGGAGCAAAACCTACGCCATTTAGTGCATTTGTAATATATGTATAATTTTGTTGGTCAAGTACACGAGCTTGGTCGCCAAATT
>CAKZOK010000114.1 GCA_937136415.1 uncultured Cytophagales bacterium
AAACTAGCTCCAATTTCTCCAGCATTGATTGTAAAAAAATTAGCAGGAATAATACCTATATTTTTTAGAACCAATGTTATAATACCAAACACATAAATAGAAAAAGCTAAAATAAAAAAACGAGCCGATTTTTGTCCTTTTAGATAAGAATAGATACTTGAAAAAAGGACTAATATCATTAAAATCAGACCAATAATATTAATAAATAATCCTATTTTTCCATACCAATAAGGCTTGAAAAAACTCAAAAATAAAATACCAAAACCAGCAATAGGAAAACTAGCAAGGATATAATAAAATATCAAACTATGTTTTTTTATTTCGTTGAAGTTGATGGTAAATATAGGCAAACATATTATTATCAAAGCCGAGCCACAAGCAACGAATTGATTGGCAAGCAAAGGAGTATTAGAAAATAAATATTGACTCTGATGACCTGCTAAAGAGAAAAATAAAATCAAAGAACCTAAAATAGTACCAATATAATAGAGGTAATTGAAATCTTTTAAGGATAGAAAAATAAAAAAATTATAGGCAATCATGATAAATAAAATACCATAAAAGACTCCAAAACCAATTTCATTTTTGGCTGATTTTATTTCATGTTGAGATTCTGTTATGATTTCAAAGGGAATTTGCAGAGCAGTTTTGCTGCTAACTTTTATATACAAAGTATGTGTAGTCGTATCTGAAAAATGAAGAGGATATAAAAATTTGCGATTAGCAATAAGACGGCTTGTAAAAGGCTTCATATCACCACTTTTATAAACAGAGTATTTATTTTTGGATTGACTAAAATAAAAGTTTACTTCATCTAAAATGGCGTAATTAATAAAAGCCAAATAGTCATTCTTTTCTAAATTACTATTTTTGAGCTTTATTTTTAGCCAAATGACAGAATTTGTAAAACCATAATTAAGTATTTCTTTATCAGAAAGTTGAAAGTTTTTATCAAATTTGGCATTTTGTATTTCTTCAAAAGAGAGCTTTCCTGTTTTATCCTCATAATAAAATCTGTTTTTTTTTATATCTAAAACAGTGCTATTACTTACATCTAATATAGACTGTGCAAAAGATTGTGTGTTTGTATAAAAAAACAAATAAAAAAGAAAAAAAAGAAGTGCTATTTTTTTGAACATAAAAATAATTATATTACAAAGTAGATGGGTATAAATCAACCTTCCAAAGAAATAAAAAAAAAGAATAATATCAAAAAGGATTTACATTGTTTAATGTGTTTTTTTTACTAACAGACTAAATTTTCGACCAATACTATTTTTGTTAAAGTGAGAAGTAATTTATCTTTATGTTTTGGCACTATGGACAAGATTTTGAGAGTTAAATAACAAATGAATTTTTGTAAATTTGCATTTCAACTAATAAACGAAATGAAAAACAAAAAGATAATAATTATTGGTGGTGGGGCAGGTGGATTTTTTGCAGCCATTAATTTAAAAGAAAAAAATCCAACATATAATGTTTCAATTCTGGAACAAACAAACACAGTACTCAAAAAAGTCAAAATTTCGGGTGGTGGACGTTGTAATGTTACACACTCTTGTTTTGAGCCAGAAGAACTAACCAAAAATTATCCACGAGGAGAAAAGGAATTATTGAGTGCTTTCTATCAATTTCAACCAAAAGATATGATAGAATGGCTCAAAAAACGAGGAGTCAAAACCAAAACAGAAGCCGATGGGCGTATGTTTCCTGTTTCAGATGATTCTCAAACGATTATAAATTGTTTTTTGAAAGAAACCAAAAGATTAAATATTGAGATAAAAACAGGCTTTGCAGTAGAAAAATTGATTCCACCAACTGACACAAATCATCAAAAATGGCAAATTCAGATAAAAAATAAACCAAATTTAGAAGCAAATGTACTTATCCTTGCAACAGGAAGTCAGCCCAAATCGTGGAAAATGCTTACTAATTTAGGGCATTCTATTTCCAAACCTGTTCCTTCACTTTTTACAATGGACGTAAAAAATGATAATCGTTTGAAGGGTTTGGCTGGAGTTTCGGTAAATAATGGAACTGTTTGGGCAAATGACACAAAATTAAATAAAGAAAATGGAGCAGTGTTGGTAACTCACTGGGGGTTTTCTGCGCCTGCTGTTCTGCGACTTTCTGCGTGGGGAGCAAGAGAATTGGCTGACAAAAATTATACTTTTCAAATGGGAGTAAATTGGATAGAAGATACACCAAAAAGTACATTAAAGGTTTTGAAAGCACACCGAGAAGAATGGCGTAAAAAACAAATTGGAACTATTTCGCCTTTTGATATTCCAAATCGTCTTTGGAAAAAATTGGTGGAAGCAGCACAGATAGACCTCACCACGCATTGGGCTTCTCTTTCCAACAAACAATTAGATACTCTTGCAACAGAACTTACTCAAGGAGTTTTTAAAGTAACAGGAAAAAGCACTTATAAAGATGAATTTGTAACTTGTGGTGGAATTGATTTATCAGAAGTTGATTTCAAAACAATGAAAAGCAAGATTCTGCCTAATTTGTATTTTACTGGCGAGGTATTGGATATTGATGCCATTACAGGAGGGTTTAATTTTCAGGCAGCTTGGACGACAGCGTGGATTGCAGCACAGAATATTTAAGCTATTATAACAAAAGAAAATATATTCCTATCAATTTACCTTTTTAAATAAAGAAAAAATGATTCTTATTTTTAGGGCGTAAAAAAACAAATACTCATTTTTTAAACTTATTGTTGTTTATATTTTCGTTGAACAACTTTCTAAATTATAATTTATGAAATCGATTGTTAATTGGATTGGTACAAAAATATTTTCTACTCGCTTGGAGAGTATAGAAAATTTTAAAAAAAATCCTTTTCAGGTACAAGAACAGGTTTTTAAATATCTAATTGCCTCTGGAAAAGAAACTCAATGGGGGAAAGAACACAATTATTTTTCTATCAAAAATCAAGAGCTATTTGCTCAAAATGTTCCTATTTCTAGTTATGAAAAATTTTATCCTTATATAGAACGTAGCTTAAAAGGCGAACAAAATTTGCTTTGGAATAAGCCCATTATAGGTTTTTCCAAATCTTCTGGAACAACTAATGCACGAAGCAAATATATCCCTGTTTCGGAAGAAAGTCTGGACAAAAATCATTATGCAGCAGGAAAAGATTTAATTGCTATTTATGCTCAAAATAATTCAGAAACAGGGTTTTTTTCTGGAAAAGGGCTTGGAGTAGGAGGGAGCATGCAGCCTAATCCTATTACAGGAATCAAAAATTGTGGCGATGTGTCGGCTCTAATTATGAATCATTTGCCATCTTGGGCAGAATATCTCCGAACTCCGAGTTTAGAAATTGCTTTGATGGATAATTGGGAGGAAAAAATGGAGGCAATGGCAATAGCTAGTTCGAAAGATAATGTAACAAGCATTCAAGGAGTGCCGACGTGGACATTATTTTTAATCAAAAAAATACTTGAGGTAACAGGCAAAAAATCAATCTTAGAAGTGTGGCCCAACTTAGAATGTTTTTTTCATGGAGCTGTTTCTTTTACACCATATCGCCAACTTTTTAAGGAACTAATTCCTTCCGAAAAAATGAATTATATGGAGGTTTATAATGCTTCAGAAGGATTTTTTGCATTACAAGACCAAAAAAATAGCGAAGATTTATTACTCCTTTTAGACTATGGGATTTATTATGAATTTGTTCCGATGAATGAATGGGATAAAGAAAATCCAAAGACGATAACGCTGCAAGATGTAAAATTGAATGAGAAATATGCAATGATTATTTCTACTAATTCGGGGCTTTGGCGATATAATATTGGAGATGTGATTAAGTTTACATCACTTAGTCCATTCAGAATCCGAATTGCAGGACGAACCAAACATTTTATAAATGCTTTTGGAGAAGAGCTTGTCGTCGAAAATGCTGATGTTGCTTTAGCCCATGCCTGCCAAAAAACAGGTGCAAAACTAAAAGATTATACAGCAGCTCCCATTTATATAAAAGAAGAGGAAAAAAATCATAAACAAGGAGGACACGAATGGATAATTGAATTTGATACAAAACCAGAAAATAAAACTCTATTTATAGAATCTTTAGATGCAAAGTTGCGAGAAATAAACTCGGATTATGATGCCAAACGTGCAGGAAATATTGCTTTAATAATGCCAAAGGTTCATTTTGTAGAACCCAATACTTTTTATAAATGGCTACAATCCAAAGGAAAGCTAGGAGGGCAACATAAAGTTCCACGTCTTTCGAATGATAGAGAATATATCGATGCTGTTTTGGAAGTGATAGACTAAATAAATTTTTCTTTTGCTTCTTTCAAATGAATAGTTTGCTAAATTGGGTGGCGTTCGACAAAGTATGATTTTTGTCAAACTATTTAAGAGTTACAAAATTAATCAATTAAAAACCTCTCAAAATACCCTTGTTGGTGTTTTAGAGTAGCAATATCAACAACTAAAGACTCTATCCTACTTTTTACAGCACCACTAAATAACTATCTTTACTGCTTTCAAATAATTTCTACAATTTCATTCTAAAACACATGAATTTTTCTATAAAAAAAATAGTATCTCTTTGTTTATTTGCTTGTTTGTTGAGTACACACTTTGTATTTGGCAAAATAGTAAATAAAAAAGAACCAAAAACTAAAATTTCAACAAATCCAATAGAAACACGCCCAAAATTAGTCATTGGAATTGTGATTGACCAAATGCGTTATGATTATTTATATCGTTTTTATAATCAATATTCTGATAATGGTTTTAAACGTTTATTGAATGATGGCTTTTCATGTGAAAACACTCATTATAATTATACGCCAACCAATACTGCTCCTGGTCATGCTTCTATTTTTACGGGAGCAACACCAACCAACCATGAAATAATTAATAATCAATGGTATAGCAGAGCTGAAAAACGAATTTTTTATTGTACAGAAGATAAAACGGTAAAGAGTTTGGGTACAAAAACTTCGGAAGGCAAAAAAGGAAAAATGTCCCCTTATAATCTCAAAACAACTACTATTACTGATGAAATTAAATTAGCAACCAATCAGAGAGCAAAAGTAGTTGGCATTTCGATAAAAGATAGAGGAGCTATTTTGCCAGCAGGACATATTGCCAATGGTGCATATTGGTATGATACAAGCTCTGGTAAGATGATTAGTAGTACTTATTATTTTGAAGAATTGCCTAAATGGGTAAAAGATTTTAATAATAAAAAAGTGGTTGGTAAATATATCAAACAAGGCTGGGAGTTACTTTTGCCTCTGACAGAATATTATCAGAGTTTGGCTGATGAAAATCATTATGAAAAACCTCCAATAAAAAATAAAAAAGCAACATTTCCTTATTTTATAGATAAGTATAATAAAAAAAAGCGTCATAAGGAGTTTATTTATACTGCACCAGCCAATACTTTTTTGAGAGATTTTGCTCAAGAGGCAATTTTGAAAGAAAAACTAGGAAAAAATGAGGTTACAGATTTCTTGACACTTAGTTTTTCACCGACCGATTATATAGGGCATCGCTATGGTATTTATTCAGTAGAAGTACAAGATACATATTTGAGATTGGATAGAGAACTTGCTATTTTCTTTGAATTTTTGGATAAAAATATAGGAAAAGGAGAATATACACTCTTTTTGACAGCCGACCATGCAGCAGCAGCTTCCTCTTATCATTTGCAAGATTTACAATTTGATGCAGGTTATTTGAAATGGGATTCTATGAAAGTAGAGTTAAATGATTTTTTAGAAGAGCAGTATGGAAAGGGAGATTTTATAAGTTATCTTATGGACCAAGATGTATTTTTGAATAGAGAATTATTGTCTCAACGAAATATTTCTTTAGAAGAAGCTCAACAAAAAACGAGTGAATTTTTACTTGCTCAAAAAGGAATTACACAAACTATTACAGCAACAGAACTCAGCAAGCAAATTCAAAGAACAGGTTTTCTACAACTTGTTCAAAATGGATTTAATGCAAGGCTTTCTCCTGACGTATCCTTTTTGCATCAGTCGGGTTATATGGATTCATATTATAAAAAAGGAGGTACTACACACGGAATGCCTTATACGTATGATACGCAAGTTCCTCTTATATTTTTTGGCAAGAATATTAAAAGGGGTAAAACACATCGTAGAGTAGAAATTACAGATATTGCAGCTACTTTGGCTTCTTTACTCTACCTCCAGCAACCTAGTGGGTGTGTTGGAAATCCAATTATAGAGATTTTTGAAGATTAATTTTAATTATTTTTTTTATAGAAAAGTGTAATTTCCAAAAGGAAGTTACACTTTTATTTTTTAAAAGATATTTTGTTTTTTCTAAAAAAAACTAATTTTATGAAGGTAATTATATGAAAAAACCAAAAATTATCATAAATTTGTTACCAATTAGTGAAATTATATTAAAAAATAAATTTACTAGACATTTTATTCCTAAAAATAAACTATACACCTTTTTAATATCTAAACTATGAAGAGAATATTACTACCTCTATTGGGAGTAATTTGGTTTGCTTTTTCTACCTTTTTCACAACAAACACAGCTTTTGCCCAACAAAATGGAGTCGTTCGTTGTGCAACAATGGAAAATGATGCAGCACTAAGAGCCAATAACCCCAATCTAGGAACACTAGAAGATATGGAGCAATTCTTAGCTCCTATTATTGAACAAAAAAAACAAGGAGGCTCAAATCTACATATTGTAGATGGAGTTTATATTATTCCTGTTGTTTTTCATATTGTTCATGATGGAGATGCACTTGGAACAGGAGATAATATCTCTAATGCTCTTATTCAATCTCAACTTGAAACACTTAATGATGATTTTCGTAAGCGTGCAGGTACAAATGGGTTCAATACACACCCTGCTGGGGCTGATACAAAAATTGAATTTCGTTTGGCTCAACGTCGACCAAATGGAACGGCTTTTCCCGAACCAGGTGTAAACCGTATCAATAGAAATACTGCAGGTTTTACAGCGCCTCCCTATACTACAAATTATGTAGATGCTAATATTAAACCTTATACAACAACAACACAAGGCTATGATGGCAGTGTTTATATGAGTTACTGGAGTGTTCCATTAAGTGGAGGAATTTTAGGATATGCTCAATTTCCTCAAACAACTTTGAGTGGAATGGATTGTAATCCTCAAAGTACAGTTACAGATGGTGTCGTAATGGCTACTAATACTGTTGGAGGAGAAACGGTTCCAAGTTCTGGCGCACCTTACAACTTAGGTAGAACAGCAACACATGAAATTGGACACTGGTTAGGTCTTCGTCACATTTGGGGCGATGGAGGTTGTGGAGTAGATGATTTTTGTGCAGACACTCCTACTGCTGCTGCTTCAAATGGAGGGTGTCCAACAGGAGTAAACTCGTGTATAGATACTCCTGGAGATGCGCCTGATATGATAGAAAATTACATGGATTATACAACAGATGCATGTATGAATATTTTTACGAATGACCAAAAAATTCGTATGCGTACTATCCTAGAAACATCTCGTTTTTCTCTTATTAATTCAATAGCAGCTATTCCACCAAATCCTAGTGATGCAGGTGTATTAGCTATTTTATCTCCTATTTCTGATGTTTGTAGCTCTACGGTTACTTCTTCAGTTCGTGTCAAAAATTATGGTTCTAATCCTCTTACAAGTGTAACAGTTGAGTACCGTATTGATGGAGGTGCTTATACTTCACAGGCTTTTTCAGGATTAAATGTAGCTCCTAGTGCTACTACTGACCTTACTCTTAATGCCATTGGAGGGGTAACTGTAGGAAATCATACTTTTGAGGCAAGAACAATTTTGCCAAATGGTGGACCAGACCCTTTTACAGCTTCTGATTTATCAAATTCTACCTTTACATTTGGTAATGGAGCTTTGCCAATCATAGCTAATTTTGAAAGTGCTGATTTTCCTCCTGCTTCTTGGGAGCGTCAAAATCCAGGAAATGATTGTGATTTGTGGGTAGCAGATGCTTCTCCTTCTTTAGTAGGCTCTGATGGGCTTCGCACAAAAGCTGCTTTATTAAGACACCGTAATTATACAGGCTCTGGGCAAGAGGATATTATGATTTCTCCATCTATTAATCTTACAACTGCAGGTCTTGCAAGTGCAGGAATTGAATTTGATGTAGCTTATCGTCGAAGAAATAATACTTCAAATGAAAGGCTTCGCATTGAAGTTTCTACTGATTGTGGACTTACTTGGAATGCTACACCTGTTTATGATAAATCAGGTGGAACTCTTGCAACTGTTGGAAATTCAACGGTAGCGTTTATTCCAACAGCAGCTAATCAGTGGAGAAGAGAAACAGCATCATTAAATGCGTATTTAGGACAAAGTGTAAAAATTCGATTTGTCACAACCAATACAAATGGAAATAATTTATATATTGATAATGTAAGAATTTATGATGCTCGTCCTGAAATTGAATTTGTAACGACAACAAATACAATTACAGAAAATTCATCTTCTGGAACAGTAGATTGTAGAGGATATCAAGATTTGACAATTCCTGTTTCTATTACTCTTGCACCTTCTGCTGCTGTTACTGTAAATGTAACTGCAACAGGTGGAACAATGAATGCTCAAGATTATGCAATACAAACTCCTACAATTACTTTTCCAATAGGAAGTACAGCAAATCAAAATGTAGTAGTAAGAGTATTTAATGAGAATGCTTTAGAGCTAGTTGAAAATTTAGAGCTTACATTGGCTATTGTAGGAACAGATGCTATTTTAGGAACAAATACAGTACATACACTTACTGTAAATGATAATGATGACATTACTGCAACTGTTACTCAAACTTTATTTTCTGAAGACTTTGAGTCTTATCCTGCTGGTACTGTTTCCAATGGTTGGACGCAAGTTGCTGTTGGAGGTAACAATGGAAATAATAACTGGGTATTTGGAGAAAACGGTGGAATGACTGGTACTCGTAGTGCTTATATCTCTGAAAATATAGGTACTCGCCCTCTAACTTATGATGGAGGTAGCACTTCTAGAAAACGATTACTATCTCCTTCTATCAATACAGTTGGTGCTACTGACCTTCAACTTGCTTTTAACTACAGAATAGAAGGAGAAACTACAGGAACAGTATGGGATTATGGGCGTTTGATGTACTCTACTAATGGAACTGCATTTATAGCAATTACAGGACCAGCAGATGGTACAAATAATGGTACTAATGCTAATGCAGCTCCATTTTTGCAACAACCTAACCTTACAGCTTATTCTGTTACACTTCCTGTGGCTTGCCAGAATCAAGCTACTCTGTATTTAGTATGGAGATGGGATAATGATGGTTCAATAGATAATGACCCTCCTTTTACAATAGATGATATTGTTTTGACAGGAAGTGTGTTGCAAGAGTATCCAGTAGAAAATACACTTACTTCTAAAGAAGTTTATTTAGGAGCTAATAGCACAGTTTATGTGGTTAGTTCTAACAATAAAGTAATGGCTAAACTGGAAAATAATACAGCTCATGATTATGGATGTACTACGGTAGCTATTGATAGAGTAGGAACAGGACAAGCTGCTTACACAACATTAGGGGCAGCAAATGGACTTACTCAAAAGTCTTTCCGTATTACTCCTACAAATACTTCTACTGAAAATATGGGAGTTACCTTGTATTATACCAATGCTGAAAAAACAGGTTGGGAAGCTGCAACAGGTTTAGCTTGGACTACTGCCAAAATGCACCGTACAGGTGGAGCAATTAGTGCAATCACTCCAGCTACACAAGCTGCAAATGGAGCTACTAATTCAAACCATGTAATTACCAATTCTTCTTATCTAACAACAGAACATGCTCTACAAGCAACTATAGATAATGGTTTTGGAAATGGTAATGCTTCTGGTGGTTTTGCTATTGGAAACCCTGTTGAATGTTCAGTTACTGCAATAGCTTTAGTAAGTACTACAGCATGTGTACCTGCAACTAATGATTATACTGCAACTGTAACAGTTACCTATACTAACCCAGTAGGAAATTTAGTAGTAAATGGACAAACATTTGTAACTACTACAAGCCCACAAACTGTAACACTTACTAACTTGACTGCTGATGGAAATGCAGTAGATGTAACAGCTGTTTTCTCTGGAAATGCAGCTTGTACATTTACATCTAATAGTTTGTTTACTGCGCCAGTAGCTTGTAATGCACTTACAGGAACTGTTACTTTAGGTACAGTTACTCCAAGTACTTATTGTGCAGGAACAAATATTTTAGTTCCTTACACTACTTCAGGTACATTTGGAGCTGGAAATGTTTTTACTGCTCAATTATCTGATGCTGCAGGTTTATTTGTTACACCTAGTGCAACAGCATCTGGAACAAGTCCAATTTCTTTGGCTATTCCTGCAGGTGCAACTGCAAGTGCAACTTATAAAGTACGAGTAATCTCAACATCACCAAGTAGTACAAGTGCAGAGGCTACCATTACGATTAATGTAAACCCAACTGTAACTTTATCAGCTTTTTCAGATGTTTGTTCAAGTGATGCAACTTTCGCACTTAGTGGAGGTTTACCAGCAGGAGGAACATATTCAGGAGCAGGTGTAAGTGGAGGTAATTTTAATCCAGCAACAGCAGGAGTCGGAACGCATTCAATTACTTATACAGTTGTTAATGGAGCTTGTACAAATTCAGCTACTCAAAATATTACAGTGGCTAACCAACCAGTAGCAGTATTTCCAAACCCTACAGATGCTTGTTCTACATCATCAAATTATGTACTTAGTGGTGGTTCACCAGCAGGAGGTACTTATTCTGGTGCAAATGTAAACTCAGCAACTGGAGTTTTTGATGCAGCAACAGCAGGTATCGGAACACATACTATTACTTATACAGCAACTGTTGGTAGTTGTACAAACTCTACAACTGCTACTATTACAGTTATAGATTGTCCTACTGGTGGTGGTGGTACTGTAACAGCACTTGGAAGACCTACAATGTTCACTGCAACAGGAATTTCTACTTCACAAATTAATCTTTCTTGGAGTCCTGTAAATGGAGCAACTGGTTATATTCTTTACATAGGTAATAGAGTAATAGCAAATATCTCTTCAAGTGCCACAACTACTTACGAACATACAGGCTTAGATGCAGATACATTCTATTCGTATAGATTGGTAGCTATAAATGGTGGTCGTCGTTCACAAGCTGCTCAAGCAAATGATTCTACATTCCCATTCGCTCCAACGATTGTTTCTAATATTGCAAGTTGTGGAACTGGTTCGGCAAGAATGGTATTTAATGGAAGTGGTTCTATATTCAAAGTTTATGTAGTAGAAACGGCTGGAAACCTAGTGGATCGAACAGATAATGCAAATTATACAACGCCTATAATTAGCCAAACAACTGTTTATTATGTTAGTGTAATTGGAATCTATGGAAAAGAAAGCGCACGTACAAGAGTAGAAGCAGTAGTAAACCCTACTATTGAAGCTACAATTACAGAAGGAACAACTATTCGCAGTTGTGATGCATCTATAACACTTACAGCAAATCAAATTGATAATGCAACGTATCAATGGCTTGTAAATGGTGTAGTAATACATGAAACAACTGAAAATACTTTCTCTGTTGCTCATACTGGTAATTATCAAGTACGTATCATAAAAGGAAGTTGTGTAGCTACATCGGCATTTAGTAATGTTACTCTTAATTATGCTCCTTTGGCGCAAATCACAAGTGGAGCAGTGGCTCGTTTCTGTGAAAATGGAATCATTAGAGCTAGAGAAGTTGCAAATGCTACTTATTCTTGGACACTTGGAAATACAGTAGTAGGTACAGAAAGAGAGCTATCTGTTTCTCAATCTGGAGAATATACACTGACAGTTACAGAAAGTGGATGTTCGGCTACTGATATGATTGAAGTTACTGTTACTTCTCTACCATCTGTGTCTATGACTACATCTAATGCTACAATTTGTCCGAATGAAGAGGTAACTCTTACAGCAGAACAAATTAGTGGAGTAACATATAGTTGGAACAGAAATGGAAGAATAATTCGTAGAAATGCTTCAAATATAATTACTGTTTCAACAGGTGGAGATTATAGTGTTACTATCTCTCAAAATGGTTGTAGTGTAACTTCTGCTACTGTAAATGTAGAGCGTTTGAGGTTACTTCCTGCATATCTTCGTACAACAGAAACTACTCTCTTTGTAGAATCTGAAACAGCTATTTCTAATATCGTTTGGACAATAGATAACGTAGATAATGCTTCTCTGGAAGGGCAAACAACTGTTACACCAACAGAGAGTAATTATTATTCTGCACTTGTAACCTACGAAAATGGTTGTTCAATCCGAACTCGTACAGTATATTTTAATGTTCCAATAGTTGTTGTTGGAGAAGAGGAAGAAGTAATAAAATCGTTACGTATTTATCCAAATCCTAGTGCAAACGGAATATTCCAAATTGACTTAGGACAAAGTACTGAACCGATAACACTTACTTTGACTGACCAATTAGGAAGAACACTTGAAACGATAGCTTTACCTTTGAATACAAATTCATATCAGTTAGACTTGAGTAAATATGCTTCGGCACTTTACACTCTTCAATTCAAATCTGAAAAAGGAATCGTTACTCGTAAAATTGTTATTGAAAAATAACTGTAACATATTCTTTAGAATGTGATATATTAAAAAAAGCAACCTTAGAAATAGGGTTGCTTTTTTTTGTAGTTTACTCTTTAGAGGAAGTATTTATTTTAGCTATCGCTTTTCTTAAAATCTTTCTATCAAATTTCCATATTTTTTCATCAATAGTTTTTGTATAAAATTTTTGAGAAATAATTTTTTTTACAATAATTGATATTTTATTTTCTAGTTCTTCAAAATCAATGAAAATTCCAGCGTTTAAAGGATTTATAAAACCCTCCCATTTTGGGTTTTTAGAAATAAGCATAGGTTTTTGATACGCCAAACACTCATAAAACTTAGTAGGAATACAGTTTTGGGTACTTTTATTGAATAAATAAGGCAAAATTACAAAATCAGTTTTTTGAAGTTCTTGTAATAAAACTTGATGAGAAATTGATTTATCAAGATTTTTATTTAGCAAATAAATAGAATTTGCATTTTCTGTAATCTCTATAATTTTTTTAGAATACTCTTTATCCAAACAATAACCTGCCAAAACTAAAGTGACAGAAAAGCCATTTTTATATAATTCTTTTTCCAATTTTTTGAATAATAAAATTCCGTCTAAAGTTCCATAAGTTTTCGAAAATGAACCATAAAGTAAAAACTTAATTTCTTTTTTTTCTAAATAATTATAATTATTAAAATTAGAATTAAATGAATTTTCTGTCAAAAATTTATTCTCTAAAAAAATGTAATTTGTCTTTTTTAAATAAGACATTTCCTCCAAATAACATTGTTCTGCCAAAAGATGTAAATCAATAAAGGAGGTAGAAAATTTCTCAAAACTTTGAGTCAAAAAAGCTAACCTTTTCTTTAAAAATTTTGGATAATTATTTTGATACAAAATATTAAAAGCATAATTCTCTTGTAAATCATAAATCAATTTTATAGAATTTGATTTTGACTCTGATTTTAAACTAAATAAAAGTTTGAAAAGCAAAGTAAAGGGTAAAAGTTCTACGGCACAAACAATTATTTTATTCGGTTTGAGTTTTAGAAGTTGTTTGAAAATCTTAAATCCAGCAAAAAAACGCCAAAAACCTAAACGATTTGCATTTTTTTTGAATGTAAATAATTCTATAAAATTAATAGTTGGATTTGTGTTTTTTTTATCAAAACTACTACTTGCTTCAAAACCAATTAAAGTTATTTTTTTATCATCTGATGAAATTGATTTTGCTATTTTTTGATAGGCACGAACATCATCAACAGGTTTCAAAACCGAAAGAATAACTACCCTTTCTTTTTTATTATTCTGAAATTCTTTCATTTTCGTGTTCTTTATTCCTCAAATAATGTGAACTCGGTAGTGTTTTTCTTTGTAGCGTATGCTTTAGCGTGCGAAAATGTAGCCTAACCTTTAGGTTAGGAGTTGTGAGGTAGTTATTTTCCGAAAGCTAAAGGATTTGGTATGTTTATTCACATGCTAAAGCGCATGCTACCCTATTATATAGAAATAATAAGCATCTTTAAAGTGTTGATAATCAAAAAGTTAAATGCCGAGTTTACGTCAAATAATAAATATCAATAAAATATAGCAGAAAGAACTCCAAATAATTTCATATCATTATTTTATTAACTAATCAAAAGACCATTCTTAACAGGCTTGTCAGTTGTCAGAAGAGTTACACCACTTTCATCTCCAATTACTCCCAAAACCAAACATTCAGACATAAAATTTGCAATCTGTTTGGGTGGAAAATTAGTAACTGCAACGATTTGTTTTCCAACTAAAATCTCTGGATTAGGGTATTTTTCGGTTATTTGTGCGCTAGATTTTTTGATTCCAAAATCACCAAAATCAATGTGTAATTGATAGGCTGGTTTGCGTGCTTTTTCAAAAACTTTAGCTTCTAAAATTGTTCCAACACGCATTTCTACTTTTTCGAAATCTGAATAAGAAAGCATAAGTTGCAGGTTATTTTCTGGTTCAAGCATTAATGTTTGAACCAGAAATAAATTTATTTTTTGTCAAAATTTTGACGAATTTTTTTAGCTATATTTTTAAAATCTTCTTGACTAAATTCAGGACGTTTTTTTGAAAAGTCTAAATCTGCAATTTCATCAATCGGAACTAAATGAATATGTGTATGTGGCACTTCCAAACCAACAACAGCCATTCCGATTCGATTACAAGAAATAGATTTTTTGAGAGCTAGAGCCACTTTTTTTGAAAAAAGTATCAATTCAGAAAGCTCTGAATCAGTCAAATCAAAAATATAGTCATTTTCTTTTTTGGGAATACACAAAACATGCCCCTCTTTCAATGGACGAACATCTAAAAAAGCAAGATGTTTTTCGTCTTCTAATATTTTATACGAAGGAATTTCTCCGTTTATGATTTTTGTGAAAATAGACATATTTAATTATGGATTACGAATTAAAAATTACGATTTAGAAACATAGGCTGGATAAATTATTTAAGGATATGTATTATTCACTAATAACTTACCACTTGCCACTATTTATCTAGTGATTTCCAAAATTTCAAATTTCATTTTTCCTCTTGGAGCTTCTATTTCTGCCATTTCACCTACTTTTTTTCCTAAAAGACCTTTTCCGATAGGAGAAAGAACCGAAATTTTGTTTTGCTTTAAATTTGATTCTTCTTCAGCCACAATGGTATATTGCAAAACCAATTTTTTATTTGCTGCATTCCTAATTTTTACCTTTGAAAGGATAGATACTTTTGAGATGTCAATTTGAGATTCATCAAGAATACGAGCATTACTGATGGTTGTTTCTAGCTTTGATATTTTCATTTCGAGCATTCCTTGTGCGTCTTTTGCAGCATCGTATTCTGCATTTTCTCTCAAATCGCCTTTATCTCTAGCTTCTGAAATTTCTTCTGCAATATTTGCCCTTCCTTTAGTTTTGAGGTGTAAAAGTTCTTGTTGTAATTCGTCGTATTTTTCTTTTGTAAAATATGATATGTTTGCCATAATTCTGAAAGTTTATGATTTGTTTGTCAAATTGTGTGATAAATTTTTTTATTAAATTTTAATAAGAAATTTTTCACCAAAAAAAAGAACACACCAAATCTATGAGAAGTTTGGCGTGAATCTTTTATGAGTGTACGTGTTTTTTGGATTTCTGTTTCTTTATAATTACAAATATACTAATAATTGATGTAATTTATGGGGTATTTTGAGTAATTACAAGGTGTGTCCATAGAAAAAATGTGCATTTGTCTTTGCGTATTTGTTCGTTCAAAAGCAAAATTTTAGGCCTCCTTAGAAGCGTAATTTATACAAATATCACACCTCTGAAGAAGTATTTTATTCAGTATGTGAGTAACTGAATACACAATTTTATGAACATGCCCTATGAGTAATTATAGATAGCTATTCTTAACGTTTTTCTTCTTTAGAAGCTGTACTATTGAGTTGTATTTTCTCAACAGTTACAATTTTTCCTTTTTCATTTTTGGATAACCTCCAACTAAGAGTTCCGTCAGACAAACGAATTAGTTTTGCAACACCCAAAATTTCTAAAGTATTACGGTCTTTTACTTGTAGAGTTGCTGTGTCAGCTTCTACTGTTCCAGAAAGTGAATAATTATGCTGGCAATCTGCACCATAACAATGCGTTCCTAGTACTTCTTTCCCTACTTGATTGAGTTGTATCAATACTTTTTTTCCATCAAAATCCCATTCCCAATCTCCTTTAAAGTCAGCATATTTAGGTTGGTTATTTTGAGATAATACCATCTCTTCAATCTGTTTTGTTATGGGTTTGAAAGTCAGATGAATGATAGATGGTTTTGCCGAATAATTGATAAATTGGACTGTCAGCGAATCAGAAGTTTTGTTTTGGAACTCAAAGACCCAGTAATAAGCATCACCAGCTTCGTTGCTCAAAACCAAGGTATGATTTGTTTCACTAAAAAAACCTTTTAAGCTGTCCAAGCCTAGTAGATTTTTAGCTTTATATGTCCCATCATTTTCAAATGAAATTTGTTGCGCTCCTTGTTTGAATAATTTGGAGGTAATTTTGGAAGAGATACTTGTGTCTTGCTCTGTCATTCTTTCCAAGTACCATTGTGTGCCTTTTAGCGAAGTAGCCCAAAGGTATCCATTACAAAAAAATAGAAGACCAATTAAGGATAAAAAAAATAAATATTTTGTAGTTTTCATCTAATAAAAAATAAGGGTAAAATGGTAGTAATATATTTGCTCACTAAAAAGATATAATTATTTTTAGAGCATATCAAACAAACTAATCAAACTCAAAAGTTCCTACAAATATACTATTTTTTTATGTAAGATAATTTTTGAAATAAGAATTGCTTGAATTAATATTTCAACGTAATATGTGGTTTTTTGTTAAAAAAAACAAAAAAAAGTTTCAATTTTTATAGAAAGATAAATAATTTATTCGTAGCGTAAAGATTCAATAGGGTCTAAATTAGAAGCTTTGTAAGCAGGATAAACACCAGCAGCCAGCCCAACAAAAATACAAATTATGATTCCTATAAACATCCAGAGCCAAGGAATAATAAATTTGGCATCTGCACTTCCTATAAATTTGGCTACAATATTTCCTAATGAAATACCTAAAAAAATGCCAAATAAACCACCTAACAAACAAATAACGATTGCTTCAATCAAAAATTGTCCTCTAATTTGTTTGGCAGATGCTCCGATTGCTTTTCTGATTCCTATTTCTCTTGTTCGTTCGGTTACCGAAACAAGCATAATATTCATTAATCCGATAGACGCTCCCAATAATGTTAGGAAACCTATCCCAGCACCTCCTAAACGCAATATTCCTGTTGTTTCTCCTAAAGAAGAAGACAAAGCATCACTATTAGAAACTTCAAAAGATGCCTTTTGTGTAAGTTTATCTCCCCTAATTATTCGCATAAGCCCTGTTGCTTCTCCCATTAAAGCCTCTATTTGCATTGAGTTTTGGACACCCACTGTGATTGTATAAGTCAGTTGTCTATCATTTCCTAAAATATTTGCCATTGGTAGAGGAATCAAAACACTTCTGTCGGTACTTGATGCGCTACCTACTCCCCCTTTTCCCTCTAAAAGTCCAATAACTGTAAAGCCATATCCTTTTACTACAATTCGTTTTCCGATAGGCGAATTTTCTTTAAAGAGAGTTTCTTTGAGTTCTTTTCCAATAAGAGCAAATTGGCTTCCTCTCTGAATATCTAAAGTTGTAAAGCCTCTACCTTCTTGAATATTTAATCCCTTTACTAGATTATAATTTTCGTCAATTCCGATTACAGCAGAGTTTGGATTTGTTTTTTCTGATTGATATTTTACTTCTGTACCAAACCCAACATTGGTATAAATAGTAACAGCATCTTGTGGACTTACATTTTGACTAAAACGCTTTTCAAACTCCATAACTTCGTTATATTTCAATGGGCTTTCTATTTTTTCTACGATACCACGCCTACGAGAACGCATATTATTATCTTTATTTTTGACATCAAAAGAGTTGGCACCCAAGTCGGAAAGACCAGAAGCAATATTTTGTTCGATACCATCAATGGCAGTCAAAATTCCCACCAAAGCAGTAATTCCGATAGCAATCAGAGAAATAGTAAGAAGAGAACGCAACCAATTATCACGAGTAGCACGCAAGGCTTCGGCAGTATTTTGGGCAAGATTCATAAATTATTCAAAACAGTTTTGTAGATTAATAATGCTATTACTAAGATAGTATTCTATTAGTTTGAATAAAGTTGATTTATTACAATTAATCATAATTTTTGGTGATTTGTAAAAGAAATTGATTCAATTTTATTTGAATAGATTATATTTTAGGATACAATAAATGGCTCTAAATCCATCTTTCCAAGTTATTTTTTTTCCTTCTTTATAGGTTCTTCTTGTGTAAGAAATCGGAATTTCGGTAATTCTTATTTGAGGGATTTTAGAAATTTTGGCTGTTATTTCTGGCTCAAAACCAAACCCTTTTTCTTTTAAATCTATAGACTGAATCATTTTGGTATTAAAAACTTTATAGCAAGTTTCCATATCTGTTACGTCAAAAGAAGTAAATAGATTTGATAAAAAAGTTAAAAATTTATTTCCCATTGTGTGCCAACAAAAAAAAATAGTATCATTATTTTTTATAAACCTAGAGCCATAAACTACGTCAGTCAAATTATCAATAATAGGTTGTAATAAAATATTATATTCATTGGGGTTGTATTCCAAATCAGCATCTTGAATAATGAGAAATTCTCCCAAAGCATTTTTTATTCCTGTCTGTAAAGCTGCTCCTTTTCCTTTGTTTGTTTGATGATAAAAATAAGAAATAGGCAAATCAGTGTTTTCAGAAATATATTTTTTGATGACAAGTTCTGTTTTGTCAGTAGAGCAATCATTTACTATAATTATTTCTTTTTTTATATTGTTTGTTAAAACAACATTTTTTAACTTATTGAGTAACAAACAAATTGTTTTTTCTTCGTTGTAGGTAGGGATTATTATAGAAAGAGTATGTAGTACAGACATATTTTTAGCCTTTGATTGCTAAGAAGTAATTATGAATCTAAGTCATTTATATTTAGTTTTTGTTGTTGTCCATTTTATCTAATTTGTCCAAAATGGCAATTTGTTGGGTAAGATTTTCGCCTCCTTTTATTCCAAAATCTAAAGTACGAATAGGAAATGGAATGGTAATATCGTGGGCATCAAATGCTTTTTTTATTGCAATACCAGCTCTAGTATAAGCTCTATGATAAGCAGGCTGATGGCATTTATCAATCCAAAAACGCACTATAAAATTAACAGAGCTATCCCCAAAACCATCAAAATCTATACGCACATCAGTAAAATCATTTCGTGTTATTTCCAAAGCACGAATTGTTTCATATAATAATTTTTCTACTTTTTCTATATCATCTCCATAAGAAATTCCGACAGGCACATTTACCCTACGATGATTCAGACGGTTATAATTCAATAATGGATTCTGAAATACTTCTTTTGAAGGAATAATAACATATTGTCCATCAAAACTTTCGATATCAATGGCTCGCAGCCCTATTTTTTTGACATAACCAATATAATCATTTGTCTGAATGAGGTCATTGATTTGTAGAGGTTTTTGGACAGCAATAAAAATTCCTGAAATAAAATTAGTAGCCAAATCTTGAAAGGCAAAACTAAGGGCAAGACCAATCACACCAGCACCAGCAAGCAAAGAAGTAACTGTTTTGTCTAGGTTAAGAACTCCCAATGCAACAAAAGTACCCACCAACATAATACTATAAAATATAATTTGAGTGGCTAATTCTAATACATTTTTGTTATCCACCCAACGAGAAAGCGCACGATTAATGCCTATTTTTATGGTCTTTGCCAAAAAATAAAATACAATCAATACAATGATTGCTAATAAAAAATTGGGAAGCATCGAAACCAGTATTTCAAACCAGCCTAGTAATTTTGTGGATAGGGCTTTATAGCCTTTGTGTAATAAGTCGAGTTGGTTGTCTAATTCGTTCATTGAAAATTATTATCTATTTATTTTTTACGTTTTTTTCTTGTTTTTTTTGAGCGTTTTATGTGTTTTTGAGCTTCTTTTCTTCTCTGTCTGTCCGATTTTACTTGAAGGTCTTTTTCTTGTTGTTCCATTCTTTCTTTTAAAGTCATTTCTCCAAAAATAATTTTTGGGTCAGAATCTCTATATGTAGGGCAGTCAGAGCGTTTTGAACCTGCACAACCTGACAAAATAGATGACAAGACGAACAAAGCAACAAATATAAATGAAAATAGAGAATATTTTTTTGATAAATTGATTTTCATAGAAATTGATTAAATTAATTTTAAATCATTGAAACACAAAGATATAAACAAAAATAAATGAATGGATAATTTAATGAAAAGATTAATAAAAGATAAGTAATTTTATTTTTGAATCAAAATTTGTATAGACTGAATATTTAATGGAAACTCCATCAAAACATGCAGCATACTCAAAAAATAAAGTGTCAGAATACCTATCTCAAAATCATAAAAATAAATACCCAAGGCAATCAACCAAAGCAAAATAGCTAAACCAAATCGTAATTTATTTATTTTATGCCAAGCAATAATATGTACTTTCGAAAACCAATTTAGATAATGATAAGTGTAGGCAAAGGCAACAAAACGCTGAATCTGAATAGCAAAAGGAGATTCAAAAATAATTTGATGGTTTGTTTTATTGAATAATGTGCCATCAAAAATTGTAATTAATGTTTTATTAAGTGTATCAAAACCACTTAGAATATAATTGTATTTGATATTTTCAGACAAAGGAAATGAAGAAATAGGCAGAATAAAAAAACTTATTGCACAAATAATAAAAGTAGTAAAGCAGATTTTTGACCAAAGAGTCGGTTTTTTTTTGATTCCTACCAGCATAAAAAATCCTGTAAAAGCAAAAACATGAATAAGAGAGGGAAGCAGAAGACCAACAAAAAATAAATAATAAAATTGGTTTCTAAATAAATAAATTCCTAAGAAAGACAACATAAAAAGGAATATTTTTGCTCTCCAATCGTTGAGAAAGATAGCCGAAAAAGCAGCTACAAACGCTAAAAAAATAAAATGAATAGCATATTTTGGCTCAAAAAATGAAATCCATAAATTTATATCAACACCTAAACGATACAAAATATAATTTGTTGAGATGATGATAGCACACAGAAAAATAATGACTAATTCGGAGCTTGCAGAAGAAGTAAAATATTTTTTTTCATGCAACCAAGCAAGTTCGGTTAAATAATGAAGTGGACCTAAAATAGTGTAGCTAAACAAGAAAAGTTCGAAGGGAATCAAAAATGCAGCTATGCAAGAGAGTAAAATCAATAAAATATGAAACTGGTCAGTTTTCAAAGGTTGCTAGATTAATAAAAGAATTTGTAAAATAAAAAAATCCTAACTTGTCCGAAAGGTAAAGTTAGGATTTTTAATGTATTTGAATAAATACTAATTATTTTTTGCCTAAATAATTTGAAACACCTTCTCTAGTTGCTTGCATTGCTTCTTTTCCTTCTTCCCAGTTTGCAGGACAAACCTCACCATGTTTCTCAACATAACGAAGTGCATCTACCAAACGAACATACTCGTCAATATTACGCCCCAAAGGAAAATCATTAATAGAAATATGCTTAACAATTCCTTCTTTGTCAATTAGATATGTTCCACGAAGACAAATAGGTGCGCCTTCAAAAATAAGGTTATTTCTATCGTCGTATGTATAATCTCCACCCAAAACGCCATAATTTGTAGCGATTGTTTTGGCAGTGTCAGCTACCATTGGAAAAGTAACCCCTTCAATTCCACCTTTGTTTTTAGGAGTCATAAGCCAAGCAAGGTGCGTTTCTTCTGTATCTGTCGAACAACCTACAACAGCCGTATCTTTAGATTCGAAAACAGATAATTTTTCTTGAAAAGCTAAAATTTCTGTTGGACAAACAAATGTAAAATCTTTAGGATAAAAGAAAAGAATTACATTTTTTTTGCCAATATATTGGTCTAATGAAAAGTCGTTAATGATTTCTTCGCCTTCAATTACAGCAGGAGCAGAAAAACGAGGCGCAGGTTTATTCACTAAATTCATAGTATATAGTTTCTTTTTTTAAATGGTAAAAATTAGTTTTTCTAAAACTAAAATGTAAAATTAATGACTTTGAGTTAAGAAAAAAAATAATTTGGAAAATAACTCATTTACATAAAGTTATTCTATCCAAAAAAGTTTTGATTTTTTAGATAAATGTAAAAAGTATTTGTTTTTAAACTAATTACTAACAAACCAGTTTTGATAATTGAAAATAATTAATTTATAATTTAACAATTAAGAAAACGTATTTATGGGACTAAAAGTTGGAGAAAAAGCACCAAATTTTACTTTAGATTCTACTTCGGGTAAAGAATTTACACTCTATGATTTGGGCGACGAGCCGTGTATTATTTATTTTTATCCTAAAGATTTTACAAGTGTTTGCACTGAGCAAGCCTGTTCGTTTAGAGATGAGTTTGGTGCATTTAGAGATTTGGGGGTTACTGTTATTGGAATCAGTAAAGACGACATCGAAACGCACCACCGTTTTAAAAAAGAATATAATTTACCTTTTGAGCTTTTGGCAGATACACAAGGAAAAGTCGCCAAACTTTATGATTCTTTGTTGCCTATTGTAGCTATTCCAAAGAGAAATACTTTTGTTTTGGCTGGTGATAAAACAATTATGGATATTCAAAGCGACCTTACTTCAGGCAAATCTAAAATTAGAGAAGTAGTAGAAAATCTAACAAAGAAATTTTAGATGATAAAGAATAGTACCTCTAGTTTTTCAAACTATGCACTTTTTCAATAGAGTACTGGACATGAGTTAAAAAGTTGTTGGTGTTGCTACGCTAAAACACCAACGAACGGTGTTTTTCCCTGTTCTGTGACTCACAGAACAGCAAATACATCAAGTGTCCAGTACTCTACTTTTTCAAACTTACCTATTCTTTTATAAAAAAGATGCAATTTATATAAGAAACAAATGAGTAGGGTTGAAGGAAATAATATTTTTTAAGTTGTTTTTGTAATTTGAAGGCAACAAAAAAGACCTTTTACTTAGAAAAGTAAAAGGTCTTTTATTTTTAGATTATTTTATTAATATTATTGTTTGACAATCTTGACAACTTCTTTTCCTGTTTTGGTTGTCAGACTCAATATATAAACTCCAGCAGGCAAGTGTGTTAGTGAAAGTGTTTTTTCAATAACTTGTGAGCTTGGGATTTCAATCATTTTGTTCATCAATTCTACTCCTTTTGTATCATAGAGTTGAAGTGTGATTTCTTTTGAGTTTGGATAAAACATACGAACCGTAACATTGTCTAAAGTAGGGTTTGGATAGATTCCTAATAATCCTTTTTCAGTAGAAGTTACATTTTCTCTAACTAAATAAATTACGTTTGAATAGCTTTCATCTCCATTTTGAGATACATCTTTCAAGCGATAATACATTTTTTGTTGAGGTTCTGTATGTAAAAACTCATAATTTGAAGGAGCTTGATTTGGTTCTTGTCTATTGATTTCAAAGAATGTGATTCCATCTACTGATGCTTCTAAAGAGAAATATTCTACATCTTTTTCCATTGCAGTTTCCCAGAAAATTCTATTTCCTTCATTTTCTACAACTCCATCAAATAATTTGAGTTCGATAGGCAGTGGGTCAAATTCTTCAATATAAAGAATAATATCATCAGCATCGGAACTTCCATCATAATTTGGACCATCAAACATTGCTTTTCCATCAATTTGAATATAATAAGTAATTCCAGCAGTCATGGCGATTGTCGGAACTTCAGAATATACATTAGGAATGGCAGGATTAGCATTATCATCACTACAAGCAATTTGATTAAGTATAGGTAATGCAGGGCAAGTTGCTGAGTTAGTATAAATGGCAATTTCAGAATCAAATAATCCTCCTGTTACAGGGTAGGTGTCATCTGTTCCTTGAGCAATTCTTACTAAATAATCGGCTGTTGCAGGAGGGGTAAATGCTGTCCAAATAGATTGTGCTACTTGGTTAGTAGCTCCTGTATAACAAGAACCACCTGTTTCGCCTACTTCTATTGTAGCACATTCGTTTGTAAACGGACCATTATTTCCTAAGAAAACAGGTTGTGCATTACAGAAATCATCATAAGTTGGGTTACTGATAGAAATAGTTCCTAAAGAAACTGGGCAGCCATTTTGGTCAGTAATACGCACTGTATAATTTCCTGTTGCTACACCAACAAAGTCAGCGTCATTTCCTAGTGTAACACTTTGCGTATAAGCTACAGCATTTCCAGCATCTAATAAATCTACTGTATAACTTGTATTTGCGCCTCCTTCTCTGTCTTGTTGGAATCTAGGCAGACCACCATCAATATCTGTGACACTAAAATCACCTTCACAACTCACTGGTATAGTAGCTGTAATTTCTGGTAGTAATTTTAATTCAAAAGGAAACCAAAATGAACAACTATTTGCAAAAGATACTGGCGCACCTGCAATTCCTGTTGTAGCATAGACATTCCAAATCTGATTTTCTGCAAAGAAACTTCCATCATTAGTAAAGGTAAGTTGATTATTATCTACTCCACTCAAGTTACTTGTTACATAATCACTTGTTGTAAGATTGTCTGTAATAAAATCATTACGATCAGTAAAAGGTGTATTAGGATTGTCAGAATGGACAAAATAAAATCCTTCATCAGTTTCTCCACCAAAAGTATATGAGTTATCTACTGCACCAAAAGTAAGAGCATCGTTATAACAAATATAATTACTTCCAAAATTGGTATTTCCAGTACTTGAGAATACTTGATTTCCGAAGAAAGCATCACAATTTACAATATCACAGTTGGTTGGGTTATTTCCATTGATTGTACCTGCTGTAATATTAAATCCATTTTCAGTTTGGCTATAATCATCTACCATCATTACATAGAATTGTCCTTGGACAACTGGAAGCTCAGTAGAATAGACAGGGCCTCCAGCACCTTCTGATGGGTTCACACCAAATGTACTTAATCCTGTAACTCCTGTTATTGCTGAATAATTACATCGTACTGGTGAACCCATACCAGCATTATCTCCTGCTAAACAAGGTATCTCTCCATAGCTGTTAAATGGACCCCAAATAGCAAAATCATAATCATCTACAGGATCGATAGGATTAATATCAAAAACAAAATCTCCTGTTTCTGCAATTTCTAGGTAGAACCATTTTACGTTACTAAAATCAGCACAGCCATCATCTATACCATCATTTTTAGTTCCTCCTGACCCTGAACCTGTTGGAAAAGCATAGGTTAAGTCAGTACAAAGTGGAACAGCACCAATACAATCAACAGACTCTGGATCATCAGGGTCTGCACAAGAAATGTCAGCACTAAATCCATCTCTTGTATTGTTACCATTAGTTACAAATCGTACTGTAATACAACCAGAAGGGTCTTGAGATTTGATTGTAAAAGAACGACCATTGTCTCCATTATTAAATGTAAGGTCTGGCATACCTGCTTGAGTATCTGATAGCCACACCTCTATATCATCACCTGCTCTCAAATCTATATCAGTAAAAGTAAGTTGAAGAGCTTGACCTGGTTCAGGACAAAGAGTAATTACTTCATCATAGTTATTAGAGTAATTGGCAGGGTATAAATCATGGCTTGTAAGTGTTCCACCACAATTATTATCTACATTTGGATCTGAAGTATCAAATACACAATTATCATCTATCGTTAGTGTTACTTCATCTGTAAAACTACAACCACCACTTACTGTTGATGTCCAACGGAAAACATAAGTTCCTGTAATCATTCCACTTACAACAGCATTTGGATTTAAGTCATTAGAAAAAGTAGGTGCGTTAGGCCCTGAAATCACTGTCCATTGCC
The DNA here is from genome assembly GCA_937136415.1 of uncultured Cytophagales bacterium. Lineage (GTDB taxonomy): Bacteria > Bacteroidota > Bacteroidia > Cytophagales > Bernardetiaceae > Bernardetia. The sequence continues at coordinate 26,088 of CAKZOK010000114.1, forward strand.
CTCCTGTTGAGGTTTGTGCTTGTAGAGTAGCTTCTGTACCACAAATATTTCTATCAGAACCAGCCGAGAATAAAGTACGAACTAAATTACAAGTAGGGTCAAGTCTATCTCTAAGCTCTATTTCTAAAGGAGAATTAATGTTTACTAAACCAGTTAGAGTTACATTTTGAGGATTTGGCGCATATACTTGTGTAGTTTGCAAAACACCATTTATATATACATCAAAAATAGGAGAGGTAGAACCACCAGCATTGAATCCAATACTTAAATCATAAACTGTTGGATTACTTCCTACACAGTTATTAACTGAAAAGTTGTTAAATGCCCAACCACAAGCACAAGTAACTTGAGCTCTCCAACCTAACTCTGTTGTCCCACCATCAGAGTTAAAGTTTAAGGTAAGTGAGCCATCAACAGCAGTAGAAGTAATTGTTGGAGGAAGACCAGCTCCTGAAAAGCTACCTATAAGAGGTGTGCTAGTGTCAGGACCATTAAATACTTGCAATATATCATCACCATTTTCAGTGTCAAACTCTGTAAAAGTAAGTGTTACTTTTGCGCCTAATGTAGCTGGGAAAATAGTAAGTGTTCCATCTTCATTATTAGAATAATTTCCTGTATCTCCACCTGTATCAAACAGTGTAGCACTACAAGTAGTAACAGAAGAAGTACCTCCTGGCATGATAATACAGTTTTCTACTGTTACTGATACTTCATTAGAGTTTGCACTATTTGGAATACAAAGTGGGTTGCTCACAACAGCACGATATATTGTATTTACAGTAGGACTGAGAACTTCAGTATTCGTTGTAGCTCCTACAATATCATTAAATACAGTTCCTCCATCAGTAGATGCTTGCCATTGGATAGATGTGCCAACTAGTCCACCAAGACTCAATGTAATATCTTCTCCACTACAAATAGTAGCAAGTGAGCTAGTAGCAGTTCCTCCATCAACAGGACAAGGACTAACACAAGAAATATTAGCTTCCCAACCAGAGCTTACTACACCTCCATCAGCAATAAACTCAAAAGTAAGGCTACCACTTGGATGACTAGAAGTTAAAGGCAAAAGAGGAGGGACTACACCACAAAAAGTTCCTAATACAGGTGAGCCAGTGTCAGGGCCATCATAAATTATTAATCTGTCAAAAGCACAGGTTAAATGAAACTCTAAATTAAAGCTTGTAAAAGTAACTCTAATTTTATCACCAGCTGATGCAGGAGTAAATGTATGAACAAAGTTTTCATTATTATTATAGTTTCCACCATCTCCACCAGAATCAAAGAAACTTGCATCACAAGTAATTGTAGTACCATCAGACATATCTACACAATCACGTGTTGTGACTGACACTTCATTAGAGTTTGCACTAGAAGGAATACAGGTAGCTTGACTCACAACAGCACGATATATTGTATTTACAGTAGGATTGACAACTTCTGTATCTGTTGTAGCTCCTACAATATCATTAAATACAGTTCCTCCATCAGTAGATGCCTGCCATTGTATAGATGTACTACTTTGTCCTGTCAGACTTAATGTAATGTCTTCTCCACTACAAACAGTAGCAAGTGAGCTAGTTGCAGTTCCTCCATCAACAGGACAAGAAATAACACAAGAAATATCAGCATCCCAGCCTGCTGCTGTTACACTTCCATCTGAAATAAATTGAAAGGTAAGGCTACCACTTGGATGGGTAGAAGTAAAGCTAGGAGGATTTCCATTGCCACAAAAAGTTCCTAGCACAGGCGAACCAGTATCAGGACCATCATAAATTATTAATCTGTCATAATCACAAGTTGCTTGATTTTCTATATCAAAACTATTAAAAGTTACTTGAACTTTATCTCCTGCTGTAATGGGGTTGAATGTATGAGTAAAGTTTTGACCACTAGTATAATTTCCACCACTTCCACCAGAATCAAAAAAGTCAAAACCACAGGCAGTAGTATTTCCATCAGACATATTTACAGAAGGAGGAGGAACACAAGAAATAACAGATTCCCAACCTGAACGGTCATTATTCCCAGCAATAAAGCGAAAAGTAAGTGAGCCATCGACAGCAGTAGAGGTGTAGGTATTTGTAAAAGCTCCTGTATTACCAGAAATTACATCTAATGAAGGAGCTCCAACATTATTTCCATCAAATATTTCCAAACTGGCATTAACTCTACTTCTAAATTGAGTAAAGTCAATTTGGATTTTATTTCCTACTATAGCAGGATAAAATGTATAAACTAAGGTTTGGTTGGAGGTGTAATCTCCACCACTACCACCATCGTCAAAAAAATCTGTGGAACAAGTAGTAGAACTGCCATTACTCATATTGACTTGTGCATGGCTAGATTGCCAACCAAGGAGTAAGGTAAGAGAAAAACAAAATAAGAAGCGAGTAAATAAATGCATTGATTAAAGTAGTTTTTAAAATAGCTGGATAAGAATCTAAAAGATAAAGAACGTCCATTAAAAATCGTTAATATTTTTGCAAAATGCTAATTTTTTTTCAAAAAACAGCTTTTTTTAATAAAAAAAAGTGTTTTTAGGGAAACTTTTTAATAAAAAGGAAAAACTTCTTAATTTTTATATAAATAACCCAATAATTATTTTGATACTTGTTTGCTTAATTAAATTTATCGAACTTTGATTAAAATAAAAATAAAATATTTTTAAGAAATATTTTTAGGATTAATATTAAAAATTACTTAGTTTGTGGGTTGATTATACTTGTGTTTTGTAATTTCTGATTTATAACACTTCTTTTATGTTAGATATTATTCGTTTATTGCCCGAATCACTTGCCAATCAAATTGCTGCTGGGGAGGTGGTTCAACGCCCTGCTTCTGTAGTAAAAGAAATGTTAGAAAATTCTGTTGATGCAGAATCTACAACTATCAAACTTGTTTTGCAAGATGCAGGAAAAATATTGATTCAAGTTGTCGATAATGGAAAAGGAATGTCTGAAACAGATGCTAGAATGTGCTTTGAAAGACATGCTACATCTAAAATTGTTATTCCTGATGATTTGTATAATATCCAAACATTTGGTTTTAGAGGTGAGGCAATGGCTTCTATTGCAGCCGTTGCACAAGTTGAACTTCGTACAAAACAAGATGACCAAGAAACAGGAACTCTCATTTATATTGAAGGTTCGGAAGTCAAAAAACACGAACCCATAGCAACACAAAAAGGAACGTCTTTGGCTGTCAAAAATCTATTCTTTAATACACCAGCACGCCGAAAATTTCTTAAATCTAATTCAGTAGAACTTCGTCATATTACGCAAGAATTTGAGCGTGTTGCTCTGGCAAACCCTCACCTAAATTTTTCTATGCACCACAATGGGCAAGAAATATATAATCTAAAAGAAGGAAAATTAGCAAGAAGAATAGTGGCAATGTTTGGAAAAAATTATCAATCAAATCTTTTGACTTGCCAAGAAGATGTCGAAACAATCAAACTTTTGGGGTATGTCGGAAAACCACAAGCAGCCAAAAAAACAAAAGGAAATCAATATTTCTTTGTGAATAATCGATTTATAAAAAGTGGTTATTTACACCATGCAATTATGAGAGCTTATGAAGGGCTTTTGCCAAAAGATGCACACCCTTTTTATGTTTTATTTATCGAAATTGACCCCAAAAAAATTGATATAAATGTACACCCAACCAAAACAGAAATAAAATTTGATGACGAAAAAACAGTTTATGTCGTAGTACAATCAGCAGTAAAACAGGCTTTAGGAGTCCATCAGGTGGTGTCCCCATTAGATTTTGATACAGATGCAAACTTTCTAAACCCTGCAAACTACTCTAAAAAACAAAGCGACCAGAATATTCAAAATGAAGAGCAACCACAGACTTTCCTTTCAGATTTTTCGAAGTATGAAAATAAAAACGAGGAAAGCAAAGATTTTATTGGTAGATACGATAAAGATGAAAATAAAGGAAAATATGGAAGTTATATTAGTGAGCCATTTAATCGAAAAAAAGAATTAAAATCAAATGAACGACCAGAACCAACAGACAGAGAAAAAAATAATCAAAAAAATTGGGAGCGAATTTATCTAAATGATGAGGACATGGAGGCGAGTGGTGAGCGAGTGAATAGGGATAAGGGGCAAGTAAATACAAATTACAACACTCCACATTCTTCATCTCACAACCCACGCCCCCAAACGTTTCGAAGTTCGGCAAATAATCTTTCCAAATCAGAATTAGAAGCTGAAATAAAATCTTCTAAATCAAAAATAGAAAATAGTGATAAGCGTTATGTTTTTTGGGTGGCAGGTCGTTTTGTGGCTAGTCCGACCAAATCTGGAATGATTTTGATTGATGCTTCGGCTGCTCATGAACGTATTTTATACGAGCGTTATGCCCAAAAAGTGTCTAAAAATAACTCAAATAATATTACTTCTCAACAGATTCTGTTTCCTCCTACTCTTACTTTTTCGGTGGTAGATTATGAGCTTTTGAAAGAAGTTTTGCCCGAACTCAAAAATATAGGATTTTCCATAGAAATAGATAAGAAGTTAGAAGAAAAACAACAAGTTAAATTAATTGGGCTTCCTGCTGATTTGTTGAAAGAAAAAGGAGAATCTATTTTGGAAGCACTCTTAGAGCAGTTTAAATACAACCAAACAACCATTAAGATTCCAAAACGAGAAAATATTTTGAGAGCCTTTGCCAAAAGAGCTTCTATGCAAGCCAAAAATTATTTTTCTACCGAAGAAATGCAACGTCTAATTGACCAACTTTTTGCATGTCAGCAGCCAAATTATACACCTGATGGAAGAAAAATATTTATGCTTTTGGATACAGAAATGATTGAAGAACTGTTTATGTAAATCAAGTTGTTTAAGAATAGACAAACCGTACTCTATGACACACAGAACACGGAAAAATAGCCATTCTTAAACAATTTCAATAAACCATCGAACACAAAAAAAACTTTCGAATAGGCTTTATTCGAAAGTTTAAATAGAAACTATGGATTAAAAACAGGAATTAAAAATTAGCTTGAGGTATGTCTAAACCTATGCTAGGAGAAGAAAGCTCCACTACTTTCCATTTGCCATAGTCAAAGAATAATTGATGAAATTTGGATTTTCCTGTTTCTGTATTAAGGATTGTGATATGAGTTTGTATCTTCCCATTTATTGTTGTAGAACTCATAGCTACTGCATATTTTCCTTGTGTTTTTGTAGAATTTAATGAAGAAATATCAAATTTGGGTTCTGGGTCTGGGTTTGCCATTGAGCTGCGAATGGCAAAGAAAAAGATAGCTAAAGTAAGCACCAAAAAAGTACATGCTGTTATTACTTTTGTAATGCGTTGAGTTTGTAGTTGATACTGTTCTGCGTGTGTCATAATTGATTTTATGTTTTGAATGAAATAATAATAAAGTAAATATCTAAATCATAATTAAAGATTAATTATGAATTAAACGTATCATAAATGTATTACTAATTATTCTATAAACCATGAAAGTATTCACAGACAGTATATTTTATTGCATAAAAGGTAAAATATTTCTTATGAATAGTTTTTATTTAATATAATTAGGATTTGCGCAAAGCACTCAACAAACCATGATAACATTTATATAAAATGAAGCTACTTCTTAATCACTTTCAAATAAAATTTTTCCACTTGTTCTCTAGCCCATGGTGTTCGACGCAAAAATTTTAAGCTAGATTTTATGGAAGGGTCATTCTTAAAACAGTTGATATTTACTTGTTTTGCCATTTTTTTCCAGCCTTCTTTTTCTACTAAGGTTTCCAATATATCAGCTAATTTTATTCCATGCAAAGGGTCATTTGATGTATTGGGAGGTGTGTTGTTTGGAATTGGTTCATTTAGTTTATCGTCCATTATTTTGAGTAATTTTGTATTTTTATTCTATCCAAAAATAGAAAAATAATTGTGATAATTTAATTACATTGATTTCTAATAAAACATATTTTTTATCAATCTTAAAATTAAATAATATGTCATTTCAAAGAAAAGTATATACATCAGGTAATTTACATGAAGGTTATCAAGATACTTATAACGAACTTAATAAACTCTCTTTGGCAGAATTAGAGAAAAATAAAGAAAGTTATTCACAACAACTAATTAATTTAGAATTATCTAAGATAAATTATTCAAATCGCATAAAAAACATAAAAACTAAATTAGAGATAACAAATAAAATTATAGATGAACGTAAACATGAAGAAACTAAAATCTAAATTAAAAAAAACCTTTTTTTTTATAGAACGTTAAGAGAATGGTTTTAATTAAAATCAAGAAAACGAAAATTATTTTTTTAAAAACAAAACATTGTTAAGTTAGTTTGTAATTTACTATTTTTGTTTTATATAGGGATAGAAAATAATTAATGTGAATAATTTTTGATATAAATCATTCATAATTAGTGTGTTACATTCGTAATTCGTAATTATTCCTTATTTCTTATTCATCATTTTTAATCTATATTATTTTTATGGCAAATTCAGATAACGGTGGTTTAGGCGTAGTAACATTCATTGCAGGACTAGCAGTAGGCGCATTAGTAGGCGTTTTGATAGCACCAGAAGCAGGCGACAAAACTCGTGGTCGTATTGCTCGCAAATCAAATGACCTTTTAGAAGATTTGGAAGGGCAGGTAGAAATTACAAAACACAAAGTAAATCAGTTCAACGAATCTATGAAAGAGCGTGCCAACACACTTGCAGCCGACGCAAAAGCAAAAGCTAATGAACTAGCAGAACAAGCAAAAAATCAAATTGAAAGCGCAAAAGGTGGAGATTCTGCAGAAGCATAATCTTTAGTTTTGCTATAAGCTAAATTACTTTTTTAAAGAATCTTAATCTATTCATTTTTTAGATTAAGATTCTTTTTTTTGTAATTTCGTTTTTTATTATGATTAGAACGAATCATTTTTTACAAAAAAATAAATGTAAAACCGAATCAATCACTAAACATTAATCCCTAAAAACTATTCTATGCAACATTTTTCATTACAATTAAAAACAATACTTTCTAGTTTGGTTTTGTTTTCTCTTTTTACGGCGTGTAATCCAGAGAAAAAAACAACAGAAACAAACACAGATGTTATTACAGAAACAGATTCTACAGCTCAAATGAATACAAAAAAACCTGTTGATATTCATACTTTTGCAATTCCAGAAGAAGCAAAAATTACACATTTAGATTTAAAATTAAATGTAGATTTTGAAAACAAAATGCTTTCAGGCGTAGCCACTTATGACATTGAGGTTCAAAATAATATAGACAAAATTTATTTGGACACACGCAGCCTAACCATCGAAAAAGTAGAAGTAGATGGACAAAAAGCAGAGTTCGAACTAGCAAACGAAGACCAAAATTTGGGGCAGAAATTAGCTATTCCTGTTACTTCTCAATCTCAAAAAGTAACAATTACTTATCAGACTTCTTCAGAAGCAGAGGCTTTGCAATGGCTTTCTCCCTCGCAAACAGCAGGAAAGAAAAGTCCGTTTTTGTTTACTCAATCACAGGCAATTTTGGCTCGTACTTGGGTGCCGACACAAGATAGCCCCGGTATTCGCTTTACTTATACGGCAGAGGTTACTGTTCCTAAGGAGCTTATGGCAGTAATGAGCGCAGAAAATCCACAGCAAAAAAATGATTCGGGAGTTTATACTTTCAAAATGGAACAGCCTATTCCAGCTTATTTGTTGGCTCTTTCTGTTGGGGATTTGCGTTTTCAGCCGATTGGCGAGCGCACTGGTGTTTATGCCGAACCATCTATGATTAGCAAATCAGCTTATGAGTTTGAAGAAATGGACAAAATGCTAGATGCTGCCGAAAAATTGTATGGAGAGTATGCATGGGGACGTTATGATTTGATTGTTTTGCCTCCTAGTTTTCCTTTTGGTGGAATGGAAAATCCCCGTCTTACTTTTGCAACGCCTACTATTTTGGCTGGCGACCGTTCGCTTACTTCTTTGGTGGCGCATGAGCTTGCTCACTCGTGGTCTGGAAATTTGGTTACAAATGCTACATGGAACGACTTTTGGCTAAATGAAGGCTTTACTGTTTATTTCGAAAACAGAATTATGGAAGAAGTTTATGGAAAAGATTATGCTGAGATGTTGGCTCTTATTTCATATCAAGATTTGAAAAATGAAGTGGAGGCAATGAAAAAAGCAGGCAGTGGTGAAGATACAAGGCTTAAATTAGACCTTACAGACCGTAACCCAGATGATGGAGTTACTTCAATCGCTTATGACAAAGGTTTTTATCTTTTAAAATTGATTGAAAATACAGTAGGAAGAGAAAAATTTGATATTTTCTTGAATCAATATTTTACCGAATTTGCCTTCAAAACTACAAATACAGAAGATTTTCTAACTTATTTGGATAAAAATCTTCTTTCAAAAGTGGAGGGTTCTATGCAAAAAATTAATCCTAAAGAGTGGATTTATGAAACAGGAATCCCTTCAAATATCCCAAAAATTGAATCAGAACGTTACGATAAAGCAATCGCAGCAGCTACTTCTTGGAAAGAGGGAACACCAGCAGCACAACTTGAAACAAAAGATTGGGCATATCAACAATGGTTGTTTTTTCTTAGTGCTTTGCCAGAAGATTTGACTTCGCAGCAGATGGAAGAGCTAGACAAACAATTTGAGTTTTCAGAAACTGGAAATAATGAAATTTTGGGAAAATGGCTTGTAAAAGTAGCCCATAATCAATATGAAAAATCATATCCACAACTGCGTAAATTCTTGGTAAATGTAGGAAGACGTAAATTTTTAAGCCCAATTTATGGAGAGCTTATCGCAAATGAAAAAACAATTCCTTTAGCTAAAGAAATTTATGAGGAAGCAAAACCAAATTATCATTTTGTTTCTTCGTCTAGCATTGAGAAGATGTTGGAAGGGAAGTAAAATTATTTTTTTGAAAGATTAAAAAAAGCTAGTTCAAAATTATTGTTTTGGACTAGCTTTTTTGCTTGAAACTATTTTTTTCTATTCAATTTCTACTTGAATAATAGGTTCTTTATTTAGAAGATGTATACTCGATTCAGACATTGGAAACCATTTTCTTTCAATATTTTTGTTTCTTATATAGGTTTTGTTCTTATTACCTTTAATCATGTAAATTCTTAGAGCATTTTTAGAATTTGAATATGGGGTAAAGATATTTTTATCATTTTGAATATAGCCAATAAGCTCTATGCTAACAAATAAATCATTATAATTGCTTATATCAATAGATAAATCGTCTAGTATAGCTATATTTTTTTTATAGTTTTTATCTTTCATAACGTCTGACCAAATTAGAGAGTCGGGTCTATTTGTATCAGTATTGAAAGTATATAAGTTTACTTTAAGAAGAGGAATATCTTTTCCAATTTTTAAGGGAAAGTAGATTTTGTTAATAAAAATCCATTTATCGTTACCAGTTTTTTTCAATGCTCTGCCTATCTCAAAAGATGGGATATTTAGATAATTATTTTCTTTATTTTTTGGTAAAAGAAGTTTCTTTTTTTTAGAATACCCTTTTCTTTTAGCAGAAATTACAATATTTGTTAGCTGATTTTCCTTTGTGTTTAAATATATTATACTAGGTAATTCCCTCATAACTAAAATAGTATCTTCAAAACTGATATGGGAAATAAGTACAGAATCTATTTCTTCTTTTACATTAAAACAGCCATTTTCATCGCTATAAGTCCCTTTATTAGAATCTAAAAATGAGATATGTGCATAATCAATGCTACTTCCTGTAGTCGAACTCTTCAAACAAAACACTTGACTTTTTGAAGAAGTACAAACACAGAGTAATATTATTAACAAAGAAAATTTTTTCATATATTTTTATTTTGTTTTCAAATGCCAGAGGATTTGTATGTTTATAGCAATACAAATTTATTATTTTGTTTTCAAATCCCAGAGGATTTGTATGTTTATAGCAATACAAATTTATTATTTTATTTTCAAATCCCAGAGGATTTGTATGTTTATAGCATTGTATAAAATTTAAAACATCACACACTTACACCCCTCCAAACACTTAAAAAGATTAAGGATATTTTTCTCACGAAGGGAATAAAAAACATTTTTTCCTTCTCTTTTTGAAGACAAAATTCCTTTTAATTTCATATTCGAAAGGTGATGAGAAATGAGTGACTGCTCTACTTTTAATCCTTCACAAATTTGGTTTACCGAAAGTCTTTCTTTCTTTTCTAATAACTTTAGAATCCCCAGACGAACAGGGTGAGCTACCGTTTTTAAGATAAAAGCAGCTCTTTCTAGCGTTTCTACATCAATTTGTACTGTTTTTTCTTGAGAGTTCGTTTTTTTAGATTCCATAATTGATTTTCGGTTTTGAGCAAGTAATTATTTTGATGGTGTTGCACAAAGTATGATTTTTATTAAAGCATTTCAGAGTAGCAAATTACTCAATTAAAAACTTGCCCACAATGCCATTGTTGATGTTTTAGCGCAGCGATACCAACAACTAAACAACCTATCCTACTTTGTCGAAGACCACCATTATTTTCGTTTTTTCATTTCCTTCCAATCTTTCAAAGTAATAAAAAAATAAGTAATCAAGAAGAAAGGAGGAATTATCCAAAATATAATAAATGTTATTATGTTTGTATTTGCAGGATTATCAAATGCAAAGAAAATGAGAACAAAAATGATAAGATAAATAATTGCACTAATAGCATGTATTTTTCTAAATGATTCAATTTTTTTGGAATAACTACCTTTAAAAATATGGTAGCTAAGTCCAATGGAATTGATTATGGCAATAAAAGCAAGAAAAAAACCACCTAACATCATAAAATAACCACTAAAATAAGAGGAAATGGTAAAAAATAAAATTAGTCCAGAGAAAAGGCATTGTAGATAAAAATCAATAGTTAGAAATAAATGTTTGTTTAGAGTTTGGCTTAGGTCTTTCATAAAATAAGTAAGGTAAAATTAAACTTTTGTACGGTTTTGAGTTTCTTTCATTGTCTTAAAATCTTGCCATGTAATAAGAAAATAAGTAATTAAAAAAATAAAAGGAATACCACAAATGAGATAAAATACCATTCCTTCATTTATCAAATTATCTTTAAGATAAAATAGTATTCCAATAATAGAAGTAAATCCTAAAATGGCGTGAATAATTCTAAAAACGATAATATTTTTGGAATAACTTCCTTCAAAAATATGAATTAAAAGCCCTACAGAATTATAAAGCGCAACAGGAACAATAAACCATAAACCAATAGCAGCAAATAAGGCATCAAAAATAGATAAAAATGCTAACAAGAGAGCTATTGCAGAAAAAAATACTTGTGCATAAAAATCAAAGGTAAGAAATGAAGTTTTATTTGGTTTTGTAGAAAACATAATCATAATATTGGGTATAAATATAATTATTTTCAATACGTTCAATTTTGATTGAAAGTTTTGTAATAAATAATTTAATTCATTATTTATTCGTTTTATTCAATATTTCCAACAAAAAATCTACTAATGTAGTGGGTGAGCATTCATTTGTAATGGCGTTTAGTTGTACAATTCCTGTTTCTTGTTGAAAACAGGTTGTTCCGATTTGTATTTTATCTTCATCAAAGAAAGTGATTTTGAGAAATGTTTTGTCTATTCCATCAGTATAGACACATTCTTTTTTCCATTTCCAAAGAGGCTTTTTTTGAATAATGAGCTGTAATATTTCGTGTGCAACAATTTCTTGTATCATAATAAAAAAGGGTTAGAATATATTATTCTTCCTAAGAAAGTTTCTTTTTGATAAATTTGAATTTATGACCCAAATTTATAGAATAAATGACAGAGTTTTTATTAATATTTTAAGATAATAATACTCAGTAACAAAAATAATAGTAATTTATTTGCAGAATTAAAAAAATGTTGATGTCTTAGAATTAATAAGATATTAAGTATATTTGCAATTACTCATTAAGTATTAACAAAATAAATATTGGTTTAGGCAAAGTTTAATAATAGAAAATTTTGTGTGTTTTTTTTCGTTATAATAGGAAGCGACCAATATTCTTAATTAGTTTTATCAACTACTTTTTATTCCCTTTTTATCCAAACATAGAATGGTAGTTGCTGTTTTTTAGAAACCCTTTGTTTTAATTTTCGACCAATCAAATGAAAAAAATACTTTTACTATTCACATTATTTTTTATATATTCATTTTCTTTATTTGCTCAATCTGACCCCTGTGTTCGCACTTCAGAGGGGCAAGAGTTTTGGGTAGGTTTTATGGACCATGATGGTACTGCAAACGTTAATACACGTCTTTATGTTACCTCTCGTATTGCTGCTACTGGTACTGTAAACTCTGGAGGAGGGACTAATTTTGTTGCTAATATCAATGTTGCAGCAAATGGCTCACAGCTTATAGAATTGACACCCAATGATGTTATTGTAAGTAGCCCTCAAACGCCTCAAGCTAGAGGTGTTTTTGTTACTACTACTGAAGACGTTAGTTTATATGCTCTCAATAGAAAAGCAAATTCTGCTGATGCAACACTAATTTTTCCTCTGACAGCTTTAGGAACAGAATATTATACAATGTCTTTTACTCCTAATTTTAGAGAGTCTGTGTTTTTGGTTGTTGCAACAGAAGATAATACAATAGTTACTGTTGTTCCTTCTAAAAATACATCAGCAGGAAGCCCAGCAGGAATACCTATTAATGTTACGCTTCAAAAAGGACAAACTTATTTAGTACGTTCTCCAGGTAGTAATGGTGCAGGCAATGACCTTACAGGAAGTTATATCAATTCTGATAAACCAATAGCAGTTTTTTCTGGTAATGTACGCCTAAATATAAATGGGAGTTCTTCAGACCATGCCTATGAACAACTTCCTTCTACAAATACATGGGGTAGAGATTTTGTTACTATTCCTTCTGTAAGAAATGAACCTGCTGTACTTCGTAATTATGATTATTTCAGAATTATAGCTCAAAATGATGGTACAGTAGTTACTATTAGTGGAGAGCCTGCACCTATTACACTAAATGCAGGAGAATTTTATACACTTTCAACACAAGGAAATAACACTCCTCGTTCTATTAACTCTACCGAACCTGTTATGGTAGGGCAGTTTACCATTTCTGACCAAAATGGAGGGGGCGAAGATGCTGACCCTTACTTTGTTGTTTTGTCACCAAATCAACAGACATTAAAAAATATAAACTTAGAAGCACTTGAAACAGGAAATATAAATACATACCATGTTGATGTAGTAACAAAAACGACTAATATAGCAAATATCCGTTTGGCAGGAACGCCTATGAGTTTTACGGCTGTTGCAGGTTCGGATATGTCGTATGCTCGTAGAAATGTAACTCCTGGAACTTACACACTTACCAATTCAGACCCAGCCAATGAAGGTTTTATCGCTTATGTTTATGGATATGGAAATTATGAATCCTATGGTTATTTAGCAGGAAGTAGTCTAGAAACAGTTGTTGATGTGGCTGATGATATAGCTTATTGTGATGGAACAACATCCGACCGAACACTTATAGCTCCTGATGGATTTATTCGTTATGAATGGCGACTTATTCCAAATCCATCTATACTTAGTATTGACCAAAATTTTACTGTTTCTGCTTCTGGAAGTTATGAGCTTACCGTCGAAAATGCAGATGGTTGTATAAAAATAGATACAACAGAAGTTGTCTTTAGCCCTCCTGCTGTTGCTGATATTACATATAATGGTGTATCGACAGACGAAATACGTTTTTGTGATAGTTTAGGGCAACAAACAATTAGTGGTTTTAGTGCTGCCAATACAGCATTAAATACATACAAATGGAGAATAGTAGGAAATCCAACAGTAATTGGTACAAACTCAACTTTAATTGTAAATAATTTTTCTGCTACTACAGTTTATGAGCTTGAAGTTACTAATTCAGCCGACCAATGTAGCTCAACAGATAGAGGAAGTGCTTTTGATATTATTACTGTTATTTTTGACCCTACTCACGATGTAGATATTGCTTTTGATGGTGCAAATCCAAATGTCTTGAACTTTTGTAATAGTGAAGGAGAACAAACCATAACAGCATCTTTAAACCCTTTACCTGCCGATGTAGAGTACAAATGGTTTAAAGATGGGGTTTTGATGCCAACAGAAATAAATAATGAATTAATTGTAAATGAATTTTCAGCAACTACAACATACAAAGTAGAGGCATTGCGTCCAGACCAAACACTTTCTTGCCCTCAAACTGATGAAATTATTGTTACTTTTGGAGCTGGTGTAATTGTAGATATATCAAATAATGGAAGTATAGTTTCGGCTGATACATTGATTCTTTGTAATCCAGAGGGAGCGCAAACTTTGTCAGCTTTTAATCCTGCAAATCCTGCAAATGTAACGTATCAATGGTTTCAGAGAGATGACTCATTGCAAACCCTTCCTGTTACTCCTTTTGATATAACTTCTTCAATCATAGCTGATAATTTTTCAGATTCTACCTACTATACAGTTGTGGTTACAGATATTAACACAGCAGCTCAATGTAGTGATACAGCTCATGTCAGTGTATTTTTTAGACCTCAACCTATTGCAGATATTTATCACAATGATATAGTTGCACCTACAACTCTTAATTTTTGTGATGATGAGGGAGCGCAGTTTTTAAGACTTGATAGCCTAAACAACCCTGATAGAGTAGTTGTTGAATGGTATGATGATGCAACTAATGAATTATTAGCCACAGGAGTAAATTCATTATTGATTCAAAATTTTTCAGCTACAACTACCTACCGAGTAGAAACTGTACAAGAAACCTGCTCAGATACAGACATTATAGAAGTAAAATTCTATCCAACAGCACTCATTCAGTACAATGAAGCCGATAGTGGTGATGAGCTATTTTTCTGTGATATACAAGGAGCGCAAACTATTAGTGGTGGGTTGCCAAATACTAACCCTCAATTAGAATATCAATGGAGGGATATTACAGACCCTTTAAATCCAATAGCCTTACCAACAGGAGTTGATTTAATAATAGATAATTTTTCAGCTACAACTATTTATGAAGTTACTATTGTAGATTTAGGTGGTGGAAGTGGTAATAATTGTACCCTAACAGACCAAGTAACAGTTACTTTCTTTGGACAAACATCTACTCAAATACGTGAAGTAGGAGAAATAGATGAACCTACTGAGCTTATTTTTTGTGCAGCAGATGGAGAAAGAGATTTAGAAGTTATAATACAATCTAATTTAGTAGCTATTTCTACCGTAAAATGGTTTGAAAAAAATGGCTCTACTCTTTCAGAAATAGCAACAGGGCAAACATTATCAGTAAATGACTTTCAATCAAATCTTATTATTACAAAAACTTATGTTGTACAAGTTACAAATATTTTATCAGGTTGTGTTTCAGAAGATGAGGTTATCATTCAGTTTTTGCCTCCTTTAGGAGTAAATTTAATAGGAAGTACAGATATTTGTGATGGAAATCAAACGCCAATTACTTTTCAACTTAGTGGCTCTTTTCCAATGACACTTACTTATCGTGAAATCCCAACAACAGGAAATCCTTCTGTCGTACAAGAAATAATAGGAACACCAGCTACTACAAGTCCATTTAATTATGTAGTACAATCAATGGGAGGAACTTATGAAGTCTTGAGCCTAGAAAACACTCTTTGTAACCTCACGCCAATTCCATCAACTATTGTAGAAGTTACAGTTACACCAAAGCCAGAAGTTTTGATTTCTTCTCCAGATACATCTATTTGTATAAATCAAACTACTAAGTTTGTAGCTGATGGAGCAACTAATTATGTCTTTTATAAAAATGGATTGCCTATGCCAGCAGGAGCAACACCAAATGAATACGAGCCTGCAGTGGGTACTTTCCAAACAGGTGACCAAATTTGGGTAATTGGAGAAACAAATGGCTGTCCAGATACAAGCCGTGTCATGACAATGATTGTGTATCCTTTGCCTGTTGTTGATTTGGGAGTAGATAAGTATAAATGTAAAAATGATACGGCTTTGCTTCTCGCCCCAGAGGGAGATTTTATTTATGATTGGAAAAAAATAGATGTTGATGGTTCTATAATTTCAGTCGGAAATGGAAATGACACACTTTTTGTATTAGATACAGGAACATATCTTATTCGTTTGGAAGATGCTATTACAGGTTGTTCTACAACAAGTAACCGAGTAAAAGTATTTAATTTTGATGATGAAATTATAGTAGATTTGGGAGAAGACAAAACAGTTTGTGACCCATCTGATTTACCATATAGACTTACAGGAAGTGATTTGTCACACCTAAACGGAACAACGTATAAATGGTATATTGCAGGAGATAATACAATTATTGGAACAGATTCGGTATTGGATATAACAGCAGAAAATACATATAGTGTAGTTGTTGAAGACCCACGAGGCTGCCAAATTAGTGATACTGTTCGTATTGATTTTACTCCTACTCCTGATTTTGTAATCACAGGGCATCAAAATCCAAATTGTTCTACTTTTGATACACTAAAAATTGAAAGAACAAATGTTAGAAATATGACAATCAATTGGTTTGGAAATGGAATTGTATCTCTTTCTGATTCTAATAAAGTGGCTATTGTGAATGTAAGTGGAATTTATACAGCAACAGTAACAGATAATAATACTCCTGCAGGTTGTTCTTATACGCAATCTGTTGAGGTATTTGTTCGTCCAAATATTGATTTGGGAATTACCTCTACAACAGCAAATGACACTTTACGTCTTTGTGAAGGAGATTCTTTAGTTTTAGATGCTTTCCGTCCAGAACACAATAACAACTTTACGTATCAATGGCGAGTAATTGAAAACAATCAAATTGTTTCTACAAATTCAAAAATTGCTATCAAACAATCAATGGTTGGTAATTATATTTCAAATCGTTTTGAGATAAAAGTAACAGACCCTAATCGTGCAGGAGGAGGAAATTGCTCTATTTTGGATACAATTAATGTCCGTTTTGATAGAAAAACAGGAGTCCAAATTGATGAAGATTTTATCAAAACTTTATGCTTAGGACAAACTCAAACCCTCTCAGCCATTGGGGCAGATTCATATCAATGGAGTAATGGGCAAACAACCCAAACCATTGAAATTACACCAAATGAAGCAGGATTTTATACTTTTATTGTAAATGGAATTTTTGCTACTCCGAATCTTTGTGGAGCAAGTGCTGACACAATTAAATTTAGAGTTGTGCCAGTTCCAGAAATTAATATTCCAGAAAATATAATTATTTGTGAGAATGATTCAGTTGAAATAAATGCTTTCTTGCCTTCTCATGAGCCTCGTTATATTTATGAATGGGTAAATGAAAATACAGGAGAAATAATTGATACTTTAGCAAATCATATTTTCAAACAAGATTCTACTAACATTAATTATGAACCTCAAACGTACAGAGTGGGTGTTTATGATACGCTTGGAGGTGGGCGTTGTGGCGCAGAAAGTTTGATTACTGTTACATTTAATAGAACTTCAATTACAGAAATTACAGCTTCTGACACGCTTGTTTGTGTAGGCGAACAAATTACGCTTCGTGCAACTGGAGCAACTAATTTTACTTGGAATACAGGCGAAACAACACAAGAAATAACCATTTCTTCAGATTCGGCAGGTGTCTTTAGATATACTGTTTTGGGAACATATGGAGATGATACAAATCAAAATATATGCGATAGTTCAGCAACAGATATTTTAATTCAATTTAAGGATATTCCACAAATTACTCTTAACAAAACAGATACAATTAGTATTTGTACAGGGGATTCAGTTCAATTTATTGCGCAAGGTGGTTTTACTTATTCTTGGTCACATTCTCCTGCTGAAAATAGCGATACTGTGGTTGTCTTTCCAACTGATACTACAGCCTACATTGTTACAGGATTTGATACGCTAGGTTGTTCATCTAAAGATACAACAGTTGTTTTGGTTCAACCTCAAATAGATTTGGGAACTCAACAGCAGCTTTGTCAAGGCGATACAGCCATTATTGGTGCGCCTCGCCCGTATGGTGCAACTTATCTATGGAATACAGGACAAACTTCTGATACTATTCGTGTCCGTAGAACTGGTTTGTACTACGTAGAAGTAAGTATTAATGAATGTAGTTATACAGATAGTGTCCAAATTAATTTTATTGAACCACCAATTTTGTCAGCAAAGGATACAATTTTGTGTTTTGAAGATGAAAATCAAGACCTTATTTTGCATCAAATTGGAGTAGAAATAGAAAATTATGATTCTACAGCTCGTTATCGTTATCAATGGTTTGATGAAAATCAAAATTTGGTAGGACAAGATTCATTACTTAATATTGAATTTGGAGGAGTTTATTTAGCACGAGTAACAGTAGAATACGCAAATTCTTGTTCTGCAATTACGAGCCTAGAAGTAGAAGCTAGTTGCGAACCTCAAGTATTTATTCCGAGTGCTTTTACACCAAATCAAGATAGATTAAATGAAGAATGGGAAATATTCGGACGCTTTTACTCTAATCTTCGCATCAAAGTTCTTGACCGTTGGGGAATGGAAGTATATTCAGCATTTCAAAAACGAAGTGATGATGAAATTACATTTTGGGACGGAACATACAAAGGAAAAAAAGTGCCTGCTGGTACATATTATTATCAAATCACTTATACTAGCCCAACAGATAAAGGCAAAACTATCAAACAGACAGGAACAGTTACAATTATTTATTAAACTACCTTATTTTTAGAATTAGAAATTCCTTATTCGATTCATTTTCGAATAAGGAATTTTTTTGATTAAAAATTCTCTAAGCCGTGTTCTGTGGTACATAGAACGCAACGTATTTGTATGTTACAGAACACAGAAAAATAGCCATTCTTAAACAACTTCTATCTATATTTTTATAGAACAAAATTTTATCAGCTTTATTTTACAATAATATAGATAATTATAGTAATTTTCCATGTGTACAGTTCCTTAGCATTAGGATTTGTAAATCCAACTCTAAGGAAAATAATCTAGTTTTTTTTTGATGTTTTAGCGTAATAATACCAATAAATACACACACAAAACCAATTCACAACTTTACATAAAATACTTCTTGTAAAGACAAGTGTGATAATACTTGAGATATTTTATTTCAAAAAAGTAAAATAAATTTTGGTAGTTTAAAAAAAAGTAGTACCTTTGCTAACGCAATCAGAAAACGACCTAGTTGTTTGATGATTAAAATATCATTTTTTGTTTCATATAGAAACAAAAATGCGAAAGTAGCTCAGTTGGTAGAGCGCAACCTTGCCAAGGTTGAGGTCGCGAGTTCGAGCCTCGTCTTTCGCTCTAATTTACTTTAGTTTGTGGACTCGACATGGGGAATTAATTCTTTTAAGTCATTCATAAAAAAGCGAAACATATTAAAATAAAAAATCCCAAATTTGATTTTATTCAAATTTGGGATTTTTTATTTTAATAAAGGCGTTGTTGCAACTTTCAACGAGCTTTTCAGCGTCGTTGAGGAACTAAAATATTAAACCCTCATTGACCCCAACAACACCTCAACGAAGGTTTTGTCTAGTAGTATGATAATAGACCTTATTACGATTGTTTTTATATGTAGTGCATGCCTTAATGTGCGAAAATATATCTAAACTTTTAAGTTAGGCTGTTCAGAATTTGATTATTTTTTCGTTCAGTTTTGTAATTATGATTTTCAAAAATATAGTGTATTTTAAGTGTGTAGCTGCGAAATATTGAAATTGTTATCAAACAATAATATTAAACAGCTACACAGCTAAATTTTCAAGAAAAAAAAATGATTTGAAATAATCATTTTTTTTGGAAAGAATTTTTCAAATTCCAATGCCGTTGTTGGTGTTTTAGCGAAGCGACACCAACAACCAAATAACTTATCATACTTTTTACAACACCACTAAAGTCCTAATTAGGTATATTTTTTATCCTTTGTTTTCTTTACGGTTGCCAAAAATTCTTTTATTCGTTGTTCTTGGTCTTTGTGGCAAACCAAAAGAACACCATCATAGTCTGCAACAATAAAATTATTTAGTCCTTGCACCACAGCCAAACGATTTTCTGTAATTTTGACAATCGAATTTTTGGTGTCATAAGCCATTACATCTCCTGTAATTACATTTTTATTTTCATCTTTTTGGGCTTGTTCGTGCAATGATTTCCACGTTCCCAAATCCGACCAACCACAATCGCATTGAACTACAAAAACATTATCAGCCTTTTCCATAATGCCATAATCAATCGAAATTCCGTGAAATTGTGAATAGGCTTTTTCTAATGATTTGGCTTCATTTTTTGTATAAAAATCAGTTTTCATCTCTTCAAAGGCTTCCGAAATATCGCTCAAATGTTTATCAAAAGCATCAGCAATAGTTTGTACATTCCAAATAAAAATACCTGCATTCCATACAAAATCACCACTTTCTAAAAATGATTTTGCCATTTCTAAATTTGGTTTTTCTGTAAACAAACGCACTTTCTTGACATTTCCTTTGTGCTTTTCTTCGCTTTGAATATAACCATAACCTGTATCTGGGCGAGTTGGTTTGATTCCTAAAGTAACAATTTTGTCGCTTTCTTTTGCTGCATCAATCGCAACAGTAAGTTTTTTTATGAAACTATATGTATCCAAAATTACGTGGTCAGAAGGCGTAACAATAATATTTGCCTTTGGATTTTTGGATTTTATTTTATAAGAAGCGTATGCAATACAAGGCGCAGTATTTCGCAAAAATGGTTCTAATAAAATTTGGTCTTCTAAAAAGTTAGGTAATTGTTCTTTTACCAAGTCTTTATAGTCTTGATTAGTAACAATGTACATATTTTCAGGCTTACAAACAGGCTCAAAACGCTTGACCGTTTGTTGCAAAAGAGATTGCCCAGTTCCGAGAATATCTTGAAACTGCTTTGGATAATTACGGCGACTGAAAGGCCAAAAACGGCTTCCAATTCCACCTGCCATAATAATTAGGTGTGTATTTGGGTCTTGCATATATTTTTATTTTAGATACAAATTACTTTTTTTAATACGGAGTTCACAGAGGAACACAGAGAATACAAATTTCTTTTTAAACGACTTTTAAATAATCCATCTATAAATTCCTTTTGTTAGTAAAATGGAATTAAAATTTATAATTAATCCAACTTTACAATTTGTCAATTTTGTATATGTATTTATTTGTGCCTTATGAATATGATGGATTTCTTGTATTGCTTTAAGCTCTAAAATTACTTTATTTTCTATAATTAAATTAGCACGAAACCCATATTTCATTTTTAATCCTTTATATAAAATAGATATTTTCTTTCTCTGTGTTTTTAGTTTATTCCTAAACCTGCCAGCCTTTCACAAACTCAAATTTATTTCCATCAAAAAGACCTTTATCACTTAGTTTTAGAGATGGAATAACTAAAAGAGCCATAAATGAAAGTGTCATGAAAGGCGCATGAAGTTTTTTGGTAGTCTTTGGATTGGTCATTAATTTTTTTGCAAAGGTATCAATTTGGGCATACTTTTTTCCTACTATTTCGCCACTTTCTAAAGACATAATTCCTGCCACAGGCAGAGGCAAAACGTGATTTTGTTGTTCTTCTTCTTTTCCACTTGTAGCCGAAACGCCTCCTTTTTCTCTAATTACCAAATTTACAGCTTTCATCAAATCTTCGTCTGTAACACCTACGACTACAATATTGTGCGAATCGTGAGCGACACAAGAAGCAAGCGCACCAGCCTCCAAACCAAAGTTTTTGATAAAAGAAATTGCAATCGGAGCATCAGAAGTATAGCGATTTACGACAGCCATTTTCAAAATATCCTTCTCAAGATTAGAAACCAAATATCCTTCTTTGTCTGTCAAATCATTGATTTCTACAAAAATAGGATTTGTAATTAATTGCCCGTCTAAGGCTTCAATAACAGGAATTTTGGTAGTTTTTTTATCATTTCCGACTACTTTACTTTTCTTTATTTCAAAATCAGATGCTTTTTTGGGTTGGACATCAAAATTATTGATAGCCTTTGTTTCGACATCTTTGATAAATGATTTTCCATTTTCTGCTACTTTTTCGCCATTAATATAAGTCTGTAAAACCTCAAAATTTTCTAAATCTTTTACAATAATAAAATCAGCTTTATCGCCTTCTCTTAATTGCCCTACTTCCAAATTATAATGTTCAATGGGATTAATACAAGCTGCTTGAAGAACTTTAAATTTATCGATTCCTAACTTGATAGCACGTTTTACCAAAAGGTTTATATGCCCTTCGATAAGGTCGTCTGGGTGTTTGTCGTCCGAGCAAAACATCATTTTTTCGTAATATTCTGGTAATAAATTAATCAAAGCATCAAAATTTTTGGCTGCGCTGCCTTCTCTAATAATGATTTTCATTCCATATTTTAATTTGTCTAAGGCTTCTTCTTTTGTAAAGCACTCGTGGTCGGTACTGATTCCTGCTTCTATGTATTTTTTTGCGTCTTCTCCTCGCAGTGCTGGTGCGTGTCCGTCAGTTGGTTTTCCGTATTTTTGTGCTGCTGCAATTTTTGCCATCACTTCGTTATCTCTTGCCAAAACGGCTGGGTAATTCATCATTTCTGACAAATATTTGATATGAGGTTGGCTCATTAATTTTTCAATATCTTCTACCGAAATAGTTGCTCCTGCCGTTTCGAAACTGGTCGCAGGAACACAGGAAGGCGCACCAAAGAAGAAATTAAAAGGAACTTTATTACCATCATTTACCATAAATTCTACACCTTTCATTCCCATTACATTGGCTATTTCGTGAGGGTCTGAAACAGTAGCTACTGTTCCATGAACAACTGCTTTTTGGGCAAATTTGGAAGGAACGAGCATCGAACTTTCGATATGAATATGAGAATCAACAAAACCACAAAGGGCATAATTTTCTATTTTTTTTATCGAATCATTATTGTTTTCTAGCTTTTCTATGGAATGAATTTTGCCATTTTTGATTGTGATTTGTGCAGGGAAAATATTTTTTTCTGCAATATTTACGAGATTTGTACGTATTATCATAAACGTATTTGGTGAAATGGGTGTTAAAATGGTTTTTTATAAATTTTATGTAATTTTACATCTAATAAATTCAAAGATAGTTTATTCTATCAAAATTATTTTTTGCTTTTCAAAAGTTTGATATATTAAATTTTCTTTTTTTATTCCATTCAAAAATATCTGTTTTTCAAAAATAAAGTTGTTCAAAATAGTATAAATATAAAATTCAAATGAAAAATTTTTTCTCAAAGTTTACTTTTAAAGCATTGTTTTTAGTTGTTGTTTTTGCACTTTCTTTTACCTTACAAAGTTGTTTGCACTCTCCTCAACAGGCTTGGACACCAACAAAACGTAAGAATATGAAAGACAAAAAACCTCGCTCACCAAAATACGAACAGCGTCTGAAAAGAGTAAGAGCTTGGTAATTAATTGACAAAAAATAATTAATAAAACACCCCCTCTTTTTTTTTATATAGGCGTAAGTATTTTTATTCATCACTTATTTTATTTTATGCTTCAGGAATGGAGCTTGAGTAATATCCTGTACGTT
>CAKZOK010000115.1 GCA_937136415.1 uncultured Cytophagales bacterium
TCGTATGCATTTAAGTCAGCATCTGAACCCGGTACTTCTTTTTTATATTTTTTAGATGTTCATTACTTTCTAAAGTATCTTCATCTATCCAGTTAGGAAGCCAACCATTTTTAAAGATTGCAGGAGATATAAAAACTAACTTAAATTTATTATCTATAAATTCACTAACAGTTTGAATGTTTATAGACTTATTTTCAATTTCGTATGAAGATAATTTGCCTTCTCCACCAACTTTAATGAACTGATTTTTAGCTAATTCTAACCCCTCATATTCAATGACAAATTTTATATCATTATTTTCAAACCTCAACATTTCCACTCTATATAATAATCCATCTTGATTATCAGTAGTTAATGATTCATTATTTCTACCTATTCCAATTTTAGCTTCTTGTACAAGACTATTTTGTGAAAACTTGATTTTATCTATATCTATATTTTGAAGATAAAAATCAACTAAATATTCGTTACTTATTAATTTGCTACTTTCAACATTTTCTGCGATAACACCACTACTTGTGGTCAATCTATTAAGGATTGTTGTGTTTTTCTTTAAACTACTAGCTTCTGAATTAGTCTGTGATTTTAATAATAGAATATCATTAGTGTTTTTATCTTGAACTAAATCATTAGGAATTGGGAAATATAACTCGTTTCCTTTTTCAAGATAAATGCCTTTTATAACTAATGTGCTAGTATTTTTTATCATTTGTTGAACATCATCAAAACCTATAGTATTTGCTAAATATAATGTTCTCAATGCTCCATAAAACACGCTTGGAGAAGGAGGGAATACAAAATCAGCCCAATTATCCTGCCCTGCTGAAAATGGTTTTCCGTCACGGAAAAAAAATGTATCTAGTGGATTTATTTTTATTATCATTTTAGTTACTGTTTAAATTTCGTTCAATAAAATCACAGATATATAAAGTTTCTAGCACTCTTGCAGTACTAGCTTTATCTTGCATAGCTACAATAGTATTGGTAATTAATGTAGTTTTTTGAGTTTTCAATATTTTATCTTCTATTAAACATGCTCTTTTTAGCAAACGCTCAGTTTCTGAAGCCACTAAATCCTCTTCTACGACACCTTTATCATTCATTAAAAGATAAAACTCTTTTGCTAAACTTCTCAAAAATTTAGTAGAAAAATTATCTTTTAATTCTTCAATAATTAGTTTGACTTTTTCTAATTCATTCCACTTAAAATAGGTTTCATTACTCTCTCCAGACTTTTTCAAAACGGAAATAGCAAAAGCATTACGATAACCTTTTTCTTTAGCTACACTTTGCATAATTTCAGCTTTTTTAAGTACAATACTCATTGGTGTTTTATAATGAGCAATAGCAACACCAGCAGAAAATGTAAAATCTTCAGTATGTCCAAATTCTATTTTTAGAGGTTGATTAACTTTATCATCAAAATCTTTTCTAAGTTTTTGCATTACTGGAAATAAATAATTCAAATTAATAAAACCTAGATAATCATCTCCACCAGCATAAACAGTTTTACCTTCAGGTGCTTTAACATTGTCTTCAGCATCTTGAGCAAACTTTCCTAAAAGTTTAGAGAGTTCTTTGTGAAATTTTTCAAATGTTGCTCCTTTTAATGTAGGTGTTTTCGCTCCTGAAAGCCATTTGCCCATATTATCTCCATCGAAAGTAAGAATTGCATAATATTTATTTCTTTCAGACTTTAGAGATTTTGGAATTTGTTGCAAAAAAAAAGTTTTTGCACAATCAAGTTGTTGAGGGTTTGGAATATATTTTTCTGTAAGATTTTCAGAAAATAAAAATTGCTCATCAAACTGATAATTAAAGTCTTTACTGTCGAATTTAATTTCTGAACTATTTTTCAAACATACTTTCGAAAAACTATTAACGTCTTTAAAAATATTTTCATATTCGGCTACTATTTTTTTCTCATTAGGTAATAACTCATCTAAAGTGTCATATAAAGCAATATGAGCAATAGAATCAAAAGTTGTTTTTTCATAGTATCTTTTTAGAAAACTAACTGCGCTAAGTCCTTCCCTCTCTTCTAACATGAAATCATTTAATATTTCAGCATCTGATTGAGAATAAGCAGTTTTTTTTCTTCCAAAAAAAAGAGCATTTCTTTCTCCGTCTAAACTACATTTTCTACCTTGTTCTCCATTACCATTATCAAACTGACTAAACAGGCGAGTATTTTTAATTGAACCTATCAAACTTTCTAACTCTTGATAGACTACTTCATAATCTCTGTCTAATGGTAAGAAAGCCCAGTTAATTTCTAAATGTTTTTCTATTTGTTCATCAAAACCAGTAGGTTTTTTTAAACTTTTTTCTGTTAGTAATTTATTAGCTTCATTAATAAAAAATGTTCTAACAATGGTTTCTGTTTCAAAACCAATATCTTCTAATTTTTTTTCTTGTTCATTTACTTTAATAACAAAGCGATTAGGTAGAGATTGATTTACTTTAGTAAAATCAATGTAAGGAAAAATAATATCTGCGTTGTAATAGTCTTTTATGTGTTTAGCTCCTTCTCTACATAAATCTGATAACAGCCTACTACCTGCATACAAATCTTGTGTTTTTCTTGATTGTGCTATAAAAGATTTTACTGGAGATATAGTAAATAAAAATAAATATTCTTGGCTCATAATATTGAGTTTTTAAGTTTGTTTTGCAGTTTAATTCCATTAATTAAAAATCTATTATCAGCTTTCGAATTAGCAGTATTCAAAATTGTAACTATTGGGTATATGTTCTTTTCTAATTGCATAACTGATACAAATACAGGTGATGCAAAACGATTAGGATTACCTACAAAGTTTTGATAATCTCTTTTTTGGTTACCCTTATACATAATATCATGGCTTGCCTGTCCAATACTTTTAGTAGCATTTAATTTTGGTGTTTTGCCAATAGACACATTTTTAATATATGGGTAATCTTTTGCTTCATGATCTGAATCAAAGTCAAATTCTGAATTTATCACTTTTATATACTTCAGTATTGAAGTATTAGTGTTAGGGTTTTGGAAAGGTTCTTCGTCTATTTTAATAATCATAAAAGCTCCAAACCCTCTTCTACTTCTATTTCCTAACCCACCTAATACAGATACCAATATAAATAATGCTTTCATTTTATCCAATTCAATAATGTTGGGAGCTGATAGCTTTATTTTAAATTTGAAACTAGGTTTAATTCCTTTTTTAGTAAAATATCCTCTTTCTCCCTTTTTATGTTCTAAAGGTGCAAATTCTTCCATATCCTCTTTTCTAGGCTGGTTTGAAAGAACTCTTATCATAACTTTACTCCTTTGTGCAGGATCTGTTCCACCAAATATTTTTGCTTCCTCTTCTCTCATATTAGACTTATCCCCATTCATAGCTCTCCACCAAAACCTCAACGCTCCTTTTATACTCGGTGGACGTAATTCAGGAGTTGAGCCGTCTGCGCCACTCAAAAACATGGGGGTAATCGTTTCGCAGCTAAAAGTAATTGTTTTCATTGCCATATATTTAGTGATTAATTTTTAGTGAAAAGAGCAAATAAAATGAATAGAGTTAAGTTGTAATTTTTAATTCGTAATTCGTAATCAAATATTAGTTATCCAAAATATGCGAATGCTGTCCCCGTCCTGCCGAAAACTGATATTGTTTGGCTTCTCTTTGGGCTATTTTTAGTTGCTTTTTTATGGTACTGGCAAACTCATTTATTTTTTGAGCTAAGGAAATTAAATGTTCGTCTTTGAGTTCTCGGCGTTCTCTTAGGTGGTCGTACATTCGATAATAATCTTTTTGAGTTTGTCCTCCTATATCTTGCAAAATAGCTTTAAGTTGTAAGGCTTGATGACCAATGTTTTTAGGAAACTCCTCTAAAAATGCTTTTGAATTTTTGGTGTTGGGAAACTTAATGAGCCGTTCGAGCATTTTTGCCTGTGTCTCCAAATCCAACTGCATTTCTGTAAAAATAATATGTAGTTTTTTGTATTCCTCCTCCTTAAAACGATGTCTTTCGGTCATACGACTACGCAAACGCTCATAAGTAGCATTCGACTTTTTGTCGTAAAGCAACTCAGCAAGATGCGAAACAACTATATAACGATGTTTGAGAAGTGAAATAAGAGAATCCATTTTTTTACAGTTATAAGTAAGTAGTAACCAGTAACCAGTTGAATGCAAATACATGTGAGAGTTACTGACTAACTAATTGTTAATCACTAAAAGCTAATCATTAAATTCATTTCTTCAAAAATACTGTACCCATTCCTACACTCGTTTTTGCACCCAAACCGATGTATTTAGGAATAAAAACATTTGTTTTGAAATCTACATGAAAGGTTTGTAGCTTTTGTTTTTTATACGAAATCACTTGTAATTGAGGCAAATCAGTTATTTTGAGTTCTATATCCTCTTCAATATACCAACCAATTCCTTTTGCAAATGATAAAATATTGCCTATTAATTTCTTTTCTAAAAAAGCAACTTTTTCTATCATACCTTCCAGATTTTGGTATTGATTGTACGCCTGTTGATTGAGAGCAACCCAATTACGAATAGAATAAGAATGCAGATTTTCAGAAACTCTCATCTCAAACTCATTCAAATCTAGTTTTGCAATTCGCATTTTTAATATATCATTTCCAATACGAATATCCCAATCTTGCTTTTCAAAAAACTTATGTATTTCTTCTACTCCTTCGCCTACACACAAAATAACAGGCTGTTTGCCTATGCGTTTGTATTGTATGCGTGGATAGCGATAAGCAAATTTCTGTGCTTCATCTTCGTTTATTTTTTGGCTCTTATTTATATGATTATGAAACAAATCATTTTCAATTCCTACCTTATCTACAATAGCACCACGAAAAGCAGGTACTTCGTAAGGAGCAATTTCTACATCAAAATGTACTCTAAGTAGTTTTAAGATGCACTCTTCGTTGTATTTGTATGATGATTGAGTTTGCAATGTAATAGAAGGAATAAGTAAAAAATAATAATAAAACTTAAAAAAAATAGATACAAAAGCAATTTTTGTGTTATAATTCTCCCAAAGAAAAGAACTTTATTTGGTTTTTGCAAGTAAAATAAAAATATTCTTATTTTTAAGTAAGATTTATTTTTTAAAGTTATTTTTTTTGCAAAAAAAATAACTTTAGATACGTTTAATTTGCAAATTGAATACTCAAATTAGAATAAGATATTTTTAATCCTATTTCGTCATCTCCATATAAATATAAACTAAACCGAATCCCATCTTCATCTATTGCATCAAGTGTTTGATAGGTTTCTCCCGAATCGGTTTTGCCTTCTTTAATAGCAGATATTTTTTTATAAATTACATTTTGCCCTCCTGCTTTTAAGTGCATAATATCATTACGGTCATTACAATTAAAAACAAATGTATTGCTGCCTTCTTTCCATTTACTCCATTTTCCTGTTTTTTCAGTATAGATAGAAACATATCGATAATCCATTCTAAATTGCTCGTCTTTAGGAACAGAACTATCTGAAACAAAACCAAAAAAAGGAAGTGAGAAAAGAAGTATTAAAAGTATATTTTTCATAAAAAGAAATGATTAAAGATTACGGATTACGGAATTTCAAATAAATACTTTTAGAAAAAAACACTTACCAAAAATAATCCTTCAACTAGAATTGGTAAGGTTTTTTACCCAAAATAAAGGCTCTTTTTTAGCCGAAAACTAAAGTTTATGGTACATTTTACTCACTCTGAAGAGTAAGCCACAAGTGAGCAGCAAAAGTTATTTCAATTTTACAGCTTTTGCCTTACAAGTAACTTTATAGCTTTTCAAAACACTGAAAAGACGATATTCTGTTGTTAGCTCGGTTTCAAATTTGGGCAAAATAAGTGCGTCTGCGCTTGGTGCTGCATTGATGGCTGCTCCCAAAGCTGCATCTTTTGCCAAATCATACGTCCCTCCTGTTCCAGTTCCCGAAACTTCTCCAATAATGTCGTATTGCTCGGAAGAAATAACAAGTGTCGGCGTAATGGGCGAAACCTGTAAAGAAGTAAAATTAGTAATCGCTTTTGAGCAACTCGTAAAAGATAGAACTAAAAAAACGAGAATAAATAAATTGATTTTTTTCATTTATAAAATTGGTTTATATAAAAAATTGATATTTGACTTTTTTTTGAAACAGAACAAGCATTTACACAAACAACTCATAATTAGTATGTTGTATTTGTAATCGTTCCTTATACACAGTTTTAATGGAAAATATCTACACCACAACCACTTGTCTTGGGATTATTGACCATAGAAAGTAGTTTTTCGGCTGCTTTAGAATATCCTTTTTCTTTGATTTTTTTTGCTAAAATTCTTCCTACTTTTCTGTTTTCTTCTGGTCTTAGTTTGGTTTCTATTTCTTCTAAAGGAGGTAATCCACTTTCACTAGACCACGAACAATTCATAGGAGAAATTAAACCCCATTTATTTTCTTTGTATGTCCAAAAATCTAGATTGTACTCACAAGGCAACCAAACTTTATTTCGCTTTGCCTTAAATTCCATATCGTAGTTTATAAAAGTAGGGTCTTCTTTATCTACTTCTATTATAAATTTTGTAATCTCAAATTCGATAGTGCTTTCTTCTACTATATCTTTAGAATTTTCTATACAAATTTGATTTGATTTTGTAGGAAAATAAATAAGAAGGAGAAAACAAGAAGTAAGAATGATTTTTATGTGATTTTTCATAATTGATTTATGATTAGTTTTATATCGCAAAGTTACATTTATTACGATTTAAAATAAAACAAAGTTCGTTCTTTTTATTATTTCAAGAAACAAAAACAAATATTTTGAAACAAAATGAAACAAAAAAGACTATCACTTTTTAGTAATAGTCTTTTATTGAAATATAAACAACTAAAAATCAGTAGTTTATATCTATTTCATTTCGTTTCAATCCATTTCAAAAATGATTTAATGCAGCTTTTGATTTGCTTTTTCTTTAACAATTAAATTTGAGTTTTCTAATAAATAGTCTGCTATTTTTCCTGTTTCAGATTGATTTAGCTTTTCGATGGCTGTTTTGTCTTTTGTTTTGATTAACTCGTGAAACCAATCTTGATTTTGTTCATTTTCATTATTTGATAATTTTACAAATACTCTTTTGTTTGCCATTGCTTCATCACCAAGCGAAACCGTTGTCGAAATTCCGAAGAAATGATAAATTTTTCCATATTGAATATTTCCATTTAGATTAGCAAAAATTTGATAATAAAAAGGTTCTTTTTCGCCATTTTGATGAACCAAAGTATCCATTTGTATAGATAAAAAACTACCCTTAAAAACCTGTGCTTTTCCTTTATGTGTGCAGTTTTCATAACCATCAATCGAAACATTTCCGTTTTCACTTATACGAATAATATTTTTGAGTATAGAGTTCGAACAGTTGGATAAATGATACATTTTATACACACCTTTGGCATTTTGTAGAGGATTTTTGCGTTCATATTTTTGCTCAAAAATAGTTTCATCTTCTATAATTTCATACTTTTTTTGTTCTTCATTCCAGAAAATTCCTAAGGTAGATAAATATTTTTCTACAAAAACTAATATTGGTTTGGTAACCTCTTTTGTTCCATCACACATTCTGGTTATTGATGAAGACGAAGTGGCAATATTTCGCTTGTTTTTGTAATATTTTTCTTTACACTCTTTCAGACCATTTACAATAATTGTATAATTATAATTTTTTTCTGTTTGTAAAAATTCAATGGCTTGTTTGAATCGAATATTATAAGCTGACATAAAGAATAGAATTAGAAGTGAGTAGTTTATATTCAAAATTACATTTTATTTTTTATAAAAAAATTATATTTCAAACTATTTCATTCTATTTCTTGAAACAAAATAAAACGCATCTTTTTGAGGCTTTTATAAGTAAATTGTAATGTAATTTATTTTTTTACAGATATTAAAAACTCTGTTATACATTTACTTTAATTTTACTATTATGAGCAATTCATCAGGCGATGCAGGTGTTGGTTTTTTATTAATGTTAGCAACTATTGGGTCTTGGTTGGCTTCGGGGTATTTGGCTTGGAACTGGGTAGAACCCGATAATTTTGTAGGAGCATTTTTGTTTCTTTTTGCGTGGGCGTTTTTTGGCTATGTGATAGATATTGTCATAGGAGCTGTGCTTACTTTTATTTTCGGAATGTTTAAATAATTTGTTTCAAACCCTAAGAAGGTGCATAGTTTCTTAGGGTTTTTGCTTGTAATATCTCTTTTCAAGGGATTTGAACAATCATCAAAAAGTTCTTATGTATATAGTTTTATGATGAGGCATACTACTGACAAAACCGTCGTTGAGGCGTTGCCGTCAACGAGGATTTAGTATTTGAACTTCCTCAACGACGCTGAGAAGCTCGTTGACGGTTACAAAATAAAAATGTCTAGTAGTATGGTGATAATGTTTAAAGTTATAATACAATATCCTCATGCTAAAACATAAGCTACAAAAGTATAAGTTATAAAATAATAAGCCACAATAACACAATGCAAATAGTCATTCATACCAAGGGAACATATTTGAAGAAAAGCCAAAATATGTTTGAAATCAGAACAGAAAATGATATTCAACGCATTTCGGCAGAAGATATTGATACAATATTTTTAGCAAAAGGAACACTACTAACTACCGATGTCATTTTGTTTGCTCTTTCGAATAATATTGAAATTATTTTTACAGATTATCACGGAACAGCAAAAGGACGAATTTGGAATAATAAATTTGGTTCTACGCCTCTTATTCGTCGCAATCAAGCTATTTATTCTACCCATTCAAAATCTATTCAATGGGTCAAAACAATTTTGATAGAAAAAATTAGTAATCAAATTGCTTTCTTACATCAAATCAGTTATGGCGTTTTGCCCAATGGAGAAACTACTCAACATCGGCTTACTGATGCCATCGAAAGAATGAAAATAATTCAGACAAATCTACAAGCCATTTCTATAAAACGCATCAAAAAAAAGGAAAACGATTGGAAGGATTCTTTTCGTGGACACGAAGGCAGTATTTCACGCATTTATTTCAAAGCTTTGGCATATTCCTTACCTCACAATTATCACTTTGAAAATCGGAGTATGCGACCTGCAAAAGACAAATTTAATTGCCTTCTCAATTATGGATATGGAATGATGTATGGCTATGTACAGGGTGCGCTCATACGTGCTGGGCTAGACCCCTCGCTAGGGATTTTGCACGCCGACCAATACAACAGTGCGCCTACTTTGGCTTTTGATTTAATCGAAAAATATAGAATTTGGGTAGATACGGTAGCTTTTCGTTTGTGTCAGAGTTATTCTTTTGAGGAGAAGGATTTTATTCCTAAGGGAGAAGAAGGAGTTTGGTTGCACGGAAATGGCAAGCGAAAATTTGTAAAAGCATTGCATAAATATTTGCACGAAATAATTCCTCAAAAGAATGTAAAACGAACTCGTCTGCATCATATTCAATTAGATGCTCAAAGTTTGGCGCAGCTTTTTTTGGGATTAAGTGAGTGAAATGAAAAATGAAATTATTTTGATTACCTACTTTTATTAATTCAAAAAAAACAAATGAAAATTTATAATTTACTTGGTCTTTGTTCGGTTTTATTTTTTCTAATTTTATTTATTTCTCCTACTGTTTTGGCACAAGATGGAGGGCAAATGCAGCGAGTGGGGTGTCTTTGTAGAGATGGGGTTCGGCAAAATACTACTGGTGCTGGGGCGTGTTCTGGGCATAAGGGCGTAAAATATTGGTTGTATGCCGAAGTAGGGATTTGTCAGCAATATGCAAGTAATTTGCCTGCCATTCCAGATGCTGATTTGATTCAGCTTACTCCTGAAGAGGCAAGAAGAATAGCCAAAAATATTGCAGAAGAAGTAACCGAAACGCTACCAATTTTGTATGATGGAAATAAAAAAGGACAAAACGAAAAATCGTTGATAGAGAAAGAAAGAAGAGAATTGGAGAGAAGAAAAGAAGAAAATCAACATTCAGAAAAAAGAAATAGTTTGTCGAATGATAGATTTCAAGTATTGGATTTTTTTATTCCTTTTGTAATGGTTTTGGTGGTGATTTTACTTTTTTTATTGATTGTGATGGTAATTAAAAAAGTTTTGTAATGTATTTTTAATTCAGCTACTTCATAATTATTTCTTATGACTTATTTAATTTTATATGATATTTCGGAAGATAGAATCAGAACGCATATTTCCAAACATTTGGAACAGCGAGGCTGTCGGCGTGTTCAAAAGTCTGTTTTTATTGCAAAAACTAGCATTGAAAAATATCATGAAATAAAAAATTATTTAGAACAGATTCAAGAAGAGTACGATAATCAGGATACTATTTTGTTTATTCCCATTTCCAAAAAAGGCTTACAAGAGGCTTATATGATAGGAAATAACACTGCTTTTTTGGATTCGGTGGACGATAAAAAAGTGCTTATTTTCTAAAAATGGCAGAAAAAAAGCTAAAAACCCGTTTTTAGAAATTTTGAGCAAAAAAAAATGCCTCTAAAATTTTGAAAATTGAGTTTTAGAATGTATATTTGTGATAGATAAAAAATAAAAAAGTGTCTTTAAGAAGTTTTTAGGGCTTTTTTAATTCATTTTTATTGAATTTTGCCAAAATGGCAGTT
>CAKZOK010000116.1 GCA_937136415.1 uncultured Cytophagales bacterium
AAAACCGACCTACCCTATGCTGGATTCTTTTTCACAAAGTCCAACCCGTCCACCCAGCACCAAAATCAACCTACCCTAGACCAAATTTCACCTACCCTATACCAGAATTCTTTTTCACAGTCCAGCCCGCCTACCCTGGACTAAAATCAACCTACCCTATACTGATTTCTTTTTCTACCAAATCAGAATGCTTTTTTCCTATCAAATCAGCTTCATTTTTATAGCCCATAACCTTTAGGAAATTCTGATTTACTTGCAGTATTTTTCTTTCGTTATCCATTTCTAACATCGCTACCGAATTATCGATGGCTCTCAACTGTTCTTCATTCTGACGACTCATAATTGTCGCTTTTTCTCTGGATTTTTCTGTTTCTTTTAATAATCGTTTGAGCCTAGCATCTTGCTTCATCTGGCGAGTAATATTATGCCCAATGGCAATATATTTGTATATTTTTTTGTTTTTATTTCGCACAGGCGCAATCGTGAGGTCAATCCAAGAGTGGCTTCTATCCAATCGTTTGCTTTTGAAGACCAAATGCCCTATTTCACCAAGCTGAACCTGTTTCCAAGTTTGCTCCCACGATTGCAAATGCTCTTTATCATCAATAATTTTTGATAATTTCAATCCATCTAAATCCTCTTCGTTTCTTCCAATTGTATCAGATACACGTTCGTTTACTGAAATAATACGCCCACTTTCATTAAGCTGAATAAGCAAAGCCGATAAATTTAGAGCCTCTAATTGTGCCGTAACTTCATTTTTGATGTATTCAGTTTCACGCATTTGTTTGGCAAGTTCTTCTTGTGTACTGGTTAGTTCTTCTACATTTTGTCGCATTTCTTCTTCTTGAGAAGCAATCTGTTCGGCATGTTCTTGAGAGTCTTCTAATAGTTTTTTATTTTCCTCTTGAGAACGAAGCGCAATCATTGTAGCAGCAATACGGCTAGATATTTCTTCCAAAAAACTACGTTCATGTTGTGATAAAGGACGTAAAAGAGCAATTTCTAATACACCAACCAAATCTTCACGCAACTGTAAAGGCAAAATCATAAGCCCTTGAGGAGATGCTTGACCAATAGCAGATTTTATTTTGAAGAAATGAGGAGGAGGGTTTTTAAGGTAAATTGGGCTTTGAGATTCGGCTACTTGCCCAACTAATCCATCACCCATCATAATTTTTTGCTCTAATTTTTCAATATCATCATAAGCATATGCTGCCGTAGCTTTTAGATAAGGCTCATGTTTGTAAGAATCTTTATGTAATGAATAAAAAATACCTTGATGCGCTCCCAAATACGAAACTACCTTGTTTAGAATTTGCTGTGAAAGTGTATTTATTGATTCACTAGAAACCAAAATGTCACTAATTTGAGCTACTCCATCACTTTGCCATTTATTAAGCCTTTCATTTTTTACAAATGATTTCAAACTATTTCTCATATTTAGAAGAGCTTCGCCCATTACATCATTTTCAGCAGGCTTAAATTCGGAGTTGAGTTCTCCTTCTGCAATCTGATTGGCAAACTTCAAATTGCCCGAAAAATTGAGTTGTTCATTGAGGTATATCTTGTTTTTGGCATCTTGGTTGGTTTGTTTTTTGAGATAAATTGCAAAAAATATAGCAATAAAAAGCTCGCCACCTCCTAAAAGAGAACTAAAAAAAGCTACTTGATAATCTAAATTTTCTATATTTAAAAAATAATTCTTAATACCTTCTTCACCAAAAATAGTATAAAGTAAAAAACAAATAATATTATATAAACCAATAATAGAAGAATAAAAAACAAGAATGCGCCAGTTTTGATAAAAAACCAAAACAGTCAGTGTTATGAAAAATACAAAATGGATATAAAATGCACCCTGTAATTGTATCAAATACAAAACTCCCATAAAAGCCAAAATAGCAGTTAGAATATAACGAGAATCTTGAGGCATCACAAAACGCTTTACCAAATGATAAATTAGAAAAGCTCCTATACTGGGCAAAACCCAATATACTTCTATAAATTCTTGATAAAAAATTGCCAAAATACAGCTAAAACCCATATAAAATGATAAAAAACGCTCCATTATTTTATCGATATAAACGAATGTTTTTTCTTTATAGGCTTTCAAAAGAGCCTTATCTGGGTTAAAATTTTCGACACTAATATATTGTTTCATTCTACTTTTATTGATTCTATTTTTTTTCTATTCATACTTTTTATAAAGTTTGAAAACTTAATTTACAACTTCATTTTTTTAGTTCAAAATCAAATTAGATTTTATTTTAATATTTTCGATAAAAAAATAATAAATCAAAAACAATCCAAATTTTATTATGTAATTCTAAACAAGAAAGCGTATTTTTGATTAGAATTAAAATAATACAGACTTTATAGTTTGTAAAAAATAAATCATTAGAAGACTTTAAACAGATGTTTTGTCTGTTTTATCATCACAAAATTATGACCGACGTACTTATTATTGGAGGAGGAATTGCAGGACTTACGGCTGCCAAAAATTTATACGAAAAAGGGCTTTCTGTCAAAATAATTGAAGCAAGCAATAGAATTGGAGGCAAACTAAAAACAGATATTATAAATGGTTTTCGTTTGGATAGAGGGTTTCAAGTGCTTTTGACAGCTTATCCAGAAGCAAAAAGAGCCTTAAACTACTCAAAACTTCAGCTTCGAAATATAGATGCAGGAGCAATTTTGCATACTGATAAAGGTATCTTTGAGTTTGCAGACCCTTTTCGAAATCCTTCAAAAACCCTTTCTACCCTTGCCAATCCGATAGGCACTTGGGCAGACAAACTCCGTATGCTTTTGGTAAAAACAGAAATAAATGGAAAAGATTTACACGAAATTTTTACTCAGCCTGAAACCACAACTTATCAAGCTCTAAGAGAAAACTATAACTTCAAAAGTTCGTTGATAGAGCAGTTTTTGAATCCATTTTTGGCTGGAATATTTTTAGAAAAAGAATTGAATACTTCAAATAGAATGTTTGATTTTATTTTTCAAATGTTTGCCAATGGAAATGGAGCAGTGCCAGCCTTGGGAATGGAACAAATACCTCTTCAGCTTGCCAGTAGTTTGCCAAAAGATGCCATTATTACAAATGAAAGAGTCGTTTCGATTAATAAAAATATTGCTACAACAGAAAATGGAAATGAGTTTGAAGCAAAAAAAATTCTAATTGCAACAGATAATAATGAATTTTCGGAGTCTTATAGAAGTACCCAAAACAAAACTGAAAATACAAAAGGAACAACTTGTTTGTATTTTTCGATGGATAAATCAATCGTAAAACGCCCTGTTTTGTGCCTAAATTCTTTACAAAATCGATTGGTAAATAATTTTGTAATAATGAGTGATATTTCTTCAGATTACGCACCGA
The DNA here is from genome assembly GCA_937136415.1 of uncultured Cytophagales bacterium. Classification (GTDB taxonomy): domain Bacteria; phylum Bacteroidota; class Bacteroidia; order Cytophagales; family Bernardetiaceae; genus Bernardetia. Next base: position 3,386 of record CAKZOK010000116.1, read on the forward strand.
TTGACAAATCTTTGCTTTCTGTTTCGATTGTTACAGACAATGAAAATAAGAATTTTACAGAAGAAGAATTAGTAGAAAAAGCAAGAAGGGAGTTGAGTTTTTGGTATGGAACGCACGCCTACGAGTGGGATTTTCTAAAGTCATATTCAATTTCTGATGCTTTACCAAATCAAAAATCTGTTAAAAATACTCCTTCTATCGAAGATTTGAAAATACATGAGGGTTTGTATCGTTGTGGCGATTATCTTTTGAATGGTTCTTTGAATGCTGCCATGCGTTCTGGGCGTTTGGTGGCTGATTTGATGGCTAACGAAATTTAGATTGTAGAAATTAAAATGATTGTATTTTATTGATGCTACTAGAAATTTTTGTCATTGAGGAATTAAAGTAAAAACTCTCGTTCAAAATAGTATCTCAACGAGGGTTTTTATCTAGTGTTGAAACCTGACCACTTTAAAATTAGTATTTAAAGTCCTAAAAAGATTTATTTTGTCTAAGTCTGACTTTTGATGCAAACTTAAGCAAAACAAAAAATGGTATAAATCCTCTTTGATTATTAACCTATAATAAATTTTTTATTAAAAAATATTAAAATGACTTTTTTAGAACTTGGGAAAAAAGTATTGCAAGAAACCAAAATTCCTATGACTGTAAATGAAATATGGGAAAAAGGAATGGAAAAAGGGTATGATAAAATATTAGGTAGCTTGGGTAAAACACCAATGGCAACACTTGGGGCAAGAATGTATAAACATGTAAAGAATAACCCAAATAGTTCTTTGAGTTCTGTGGGAACTCGCCCCAAAAAATTTTTCTTAAAAACATCAGAAAGCAGTAAACAAATACAAAAACAGGAAGCCAAAGAAAAACAAAACTCTAAAAAATTGGAAAAAACAGAGTATTTGGAAAAAGAATTACATGCTGTTTTGACTTATTATGCTTACATGTATCTACATACTTATACCAAAACTATTAATCATTCTACTTCTACAAAAAAAGAATATGGAGAGTGGATACATCCAGATATAGTCGGTTGTCATTTTTCTATAAAAGATTGGCAAAGTGAACTTACAGAGTTTAGTAATACTACGGGTAATCCAGCCTTTAAATTATATTCTTTTGAGTTAAAGCGAAAAATAACATTTACTAATCTTAGAGAAGTATTTTTTCAAACAGTTTCAAATTCTTCTTGGGCAAATGAGAGTTATTTAGTGGCAGCAGAAATAGACTCAGATGAAGAGTTTAATAATGAACTCAAACGTCTTTCGAATTCTTTTGGAGTGGGAGTAATAAAGTTGAATATTAAAAACCCAGATAGTAGTGAAATTATATTTCCTGCTCAAATTAGAGAAAATTTGGATTGGGAAATGATGAACAAATTAACAAGAATGAATAAGGATTTTAAAGAATTTTTGAAGCGTATTAATAATGATATAAGAGGCAAAGAAATTCGTGAAGAATGGTATGATAAAATTATAGACAAAGAACTTTCAACAAATAAACCATAAAATCATATGCCTACAATTTATCCACCTTCAAAAATTCAACTTTCCAAAAATCAAAAAAGTATTTTCTTAGCAGGAAGTATAGACATGGGAAATGCTATTGATTGGCAGCAAGAAATTATTACTCATTTTGAAAAAAATGAAACATATTGTTTTCTCAATCCACGCAGAAAAGATTGGGATAGCTCTTGGGAACAAACCATCGAAAACTCAAATTTTAATGAGCAAGTCATGTGGGAATTAGATGCTTTAGAAATGGCTGATTTGATTGTTTTTTATTTTGCACCTACTTCAAAAGCTCCTATTAGTTTGTTGGAATTAGGGCTTTTTGCAAGGAATAAAAATGTGATTGTTTGTTGTCCGACAGGATATTGGAGAAAGGGAAATGTAGATATTATTTGTCAGAGATTTGGTGTCCAGCAGACAGAATCTTTAGAAAAATTAATAGAAAAAATCAAAAAATACTTTCTACATAATCTTTAAAAGGATATTTTCCTACCTACTATTTTTTATTTTACA
>CAKZOK010000117.1 GCA_937136415.1 uncultured Cytophagales bacterium
TGCTTCCTGTGACTTACAAACCCTAGGTTTAGCTTTAGGCTGAACAACGAGCGTCGGCCTTCCGTGATACTCATGGCGAATGTACGGATAACTGATAAATAGTGTGTAGTGAAGAGAACAGACTGGGACATCCATAAATATTTGACATCGAGTAAGGAATAATCGATAGTATTGTTTCAATAAAAACTCACCTTCATTACCGTTATTTTTTAGCTCACGATAGCTATGCTGAATATCCCAGAAAACATGACGTGCCGCTCGACCGTTCCGACTGCTTAATACACTATTTATACCATTACGATTGCCAACATTATCTTCCGCGCTGGTTTCTTGGTATGTCGCTAAGGCATTGATAGTAAAATCACTGTTATTTAATGTATATTCAATACCGCTATTATAAGTTTCAACACGCACAGTATCTGCAGACACAATATCTGCTAAAGCATTTCTACTACCATTTCTGGCTTGATTATTAACATTTACACTGCCAATTAATGTAATGCCGTTAGGCCACAATTGATAGCGTATATCGCTAACTAACGAGTGGTAATCATTATCAAGTTCGTGATCGTGGCTATAAAAAGCGTAAGTGCTTTCAGATGCAAAATTAAAATTAAGTTGCCGTGTTTGATAAGTTGTGTCTATTGCAGTGCTATCATCATAATTCCATGAATATTGATTATTTGTACATCGGGCTCTGACTTTAACAATTTACGTAAGCGCGATATGTAAACATCCATGCTTTTTGAAGAAAAATAGTCATCATCTCCCCAAAGTTCTGTTAAGATAAACTCTCTTCTCAAAACCTGTTCTTTGTTTTTACAAAACAACTCTAACAATTCGGCTTCTCTTGAAGTAAGAGAATGTTTTTTTTGAGAAGGAGAAAATAAAGATAAATTATGGGCATCAAAGATATAACTTCCTATGTTTGTAGTGCTATCTTTCAAAGTATTTTTTTGAGAAGATTCCATTTGAGTAACCGACGAACGCCGTAAAAAAACTTCTATTTTCAAAACTAATTCTTCTATACTAAATGGTTTTGTAAGGTAATCATCTGCACCAATTCGGAGTGCATGCAGACGGTCTTCTTGCAATGATTTGGCTGTCAGAAAAATAATTGGGATTTGCTTATCTTGATTTCGCACTTTTTTAGCTAACTCAAATCCATCTAATTTGGGCAACATTACATCAAAAATACACAAGTCAAAACCTTTTTTTTCAAATACCTCAAAGGCAGTTTGCCCATCTTTTATCCACTCAATTTCATATCCCTCCAAAGCCAAGTGGTCTTTTACAACAAACCCCAAAGTAGGGTCATCTTCTACAAATAATATTTTTTTCATTGATTTATGGCTTTCACAAAATAAATTTTGATACTATTTCTTATTGTCTTCGTAGCGTATGCTTTAACCTGCAAAAATGTATAAACAGTCATTTGTAAGGCTAAAGCATTCGGTACATCTATTCACACGCTAAAGTGTATGCTACTTTTTTAATTTATCTTACTCTAGAAAAAGCCTCAAAAACCCAGTTTAGCATTACCATCATAATTGCTTGAAGAGGCACACCAATCACAAAAGGAACGAAATAATTCATCATTCTCCACGATTCATCTACTTTGTAATAATGATTTCTACTCCACCAACAATACCAATATTCGGAGCAACATGTACGGCACAACTCATCTGTTCCGAACAAAAGCTCGCTCAAAACAAGAGAAGGAATAACGACAATTAGGCTCGCAAAAATGACTTTATTATTAAAAACAAAAGGTAGATTTTTTCCTTTTTTCTTACGGTTTCGTGCTGTTCTTTTTTCGGCAAGTTTTGGAAAAAGTTTTCGTTTGAAGCCCCACATAATGACTAGCGTAGTCAGAATGGGAACAATCCAATACAAATGCCCATAATGAATCCTCTCTTTTACCAACCATTGAGTATGATTATCAATTTGGGCTGTCAAAACTTTTGCATTAAACCAACTCAATAAAAATCCTACAAATACAAAAATGAATGTAAAGAGTAAAAAATCAGAAAGCCATGGTTTTTTGGTTTGAGGAACAATATAATTTTTATAGAATGCTTTTAATGAGTGTTTTATTGTCCAAAATGTTTCATTAAAAGCTCCTGCAAACTTAGATGATGTAGAAAAAGAAGGCAAATCATCAATTTCTGTATATTTTCGTCCATTTTTTTCGGGTTTGGTTTTATAATATACATTTCGTTTTTGCGAAGTAACCCAAACGTACTTTCCATAAAGCTGATTATCATACGATTTTCCTTGTCTGACAGCTTCTAAGAAGGCTTTTTGCCCTACGTCGGCACGTTTACACTCAATAATTATTTCATCATTTGTGTGTTGATTGTCCGAAAAAATCACAATATCTACATATCGATAAGATGACCCCATCTTTACTTTTCTCTCAAAAACAATTTTATTTGGGTCATATTTTTTTTCAATTACAAGTTTGATGTATGCCCAAGCTCTTACTTCTTCTTCGGGTTCCCACCGAAGACGCATTGCTTGAAAAGGGTAAAATACATAACGATTTTTTCCTGTTCCATCAAAACGAATAAGCCCTTCCAAAACTCCTTTTTTGAGTATTTCAGACATTTTATAAGGGTCTAATGATTTTGCTTTTTTATTATTGTTTCTTTTTGCAGTAGAGTTTGTAGCCAATTTGTCAAATAAATTAATATAAAATTAAGTAGAATGAAGTTGATTTTAAAAATGCGTTTTTTTTACTAAAAATCCTAACCTAATTACATTAAGATAGCTTTTTTTGCTGTTTTTTATACAAAAAAACGAACAGTTTGCTTTTAGCAAACCGTTCGTTAGGGCAATTAATTAGTAATATTTTGCTATATCAATAATTTCAACAGTTATAAATTGATTGTGTAAATGTTCGAAGTCGTTGTCTGTAGTAAGTAAAATTGCTTTAGAATCTAATGCAGCAGCAGCTATCCATAAATCATTTTTGCTCATATTCCTTGCACTCATTCCATTTGGTAAAGGTTTTTCTGATAATTTCCCTTGACTATAAGCATCAATAATTCCATAACTATCTATAATTGGAAGAGAGTTTTGATTTTCCCCATTTGTTACGACGAGTAAAAAAAGATAATTCTCCCAAACTTATATGTGTATAAGAGATATGATTAGTAGTGTCTTGTAAATAAGTTTCTCTAAAATAAGAGCTAAACATTCTACTTTTAAAAAGCAAAATCAAAATGTTTGTATCTATGATATAATTCATTAATCAAGCATATTTAAAAGTTCTTCAAGAGTTTCGCTTTTGTCATCTTCTAACAAACCAAAAAATGGAATTGCTTTTTCTAAGTTTGGAAGATAAGGAGAAGGTAATGTTTCATTTTCTAACTCTTCATAAATAATAGGAATTGTGCTTTTGTCCAACCCTAATCCTTAATAAAAAATTATTTTTTCTCTTCATTTTGCTTTGCTATTTGTTCGTAATACGCTTTAGGCATACCTATTTTCACAATAGTTTCTCTTCCTTCTTTTACTTTTTTTGGAAACATTACTTTTTTAGCATACTTATTTAATTTTGGATTAATAGTAATTTCTCCAGTTTTTAAAAGTTTATCAATTAATTTACTTTCTTTTGCTTTCATGTTTTTCTTTGGATTAAAAATTTTTTAGTCTTTGTGTTTGGTTCAAAAGGATACCATTGTTCATTTTCTAATGAAATATAAATAAAAAAATCCTTATTAATTTCTTTATAGTATTTATTTATTGCCATTCTATATAATCTTATACGAGAAGCAGAACTTCCTGTTACATAAATCCAAACATTTGGATTATTCTCTGTAAAAATATACATACTTAGTACTACTGTTGCAAGTATTTTTGGCATATCTCCATTATTAGTAACTATTGTATCATCTATTTGTCCTGTTAGTGGATGTTTATCTCCAAAACCTAAATTATAAATTCCTTCTTGCATTTCATCATATTGTATGGCTTTTTCAATTTTACCTAAATGTCCTTCACTTATAAAAGTAAAACTAATTAAAGAGTCATCTATTTCTAGATTGTATTTTTCTAACTGCATCATTTCAATTATTTTTTATTCACTAATTCATCTATCTTTTGCTCTAATAAAGCTAGTTTTTCTTTTAGTTCTTGATTTTCGTTTGCTAATGCTTGATTAGATACATTATCTCCTAAATAAAAATATTGATTTCCAAAAATTACTCCTCCTCCTTGTCCTGCATTATGGTTATTATTTGTAATTGAAAAAGTTTCTGGTAAAAGTTCTTGTACAGGAACATTCAGTAATTCAGCAAAACTCACAAGTTTATTATAGGCTACTTGACTTTCGTTTCTTTCGTAACGAGCATACGTAGATTCAGGAATTTGTAATAATTCTGCCATTTCTATTTGTGTCATTTTTCTATCCTCACGAATAGTAGAAAGTTTGTTTCCGATACGTAATTTCATGTCTATTGTTTTTTTGTGGTATAAACTGTTACTTTTTGGTTTTTATATTTTAAATGTAAAGTATATTTTTGGAATATCAAATTTTAAAAACAACAAACTACAATTATTTTACTAATTATATAGAATGGCTGAAACTTATCCTATTGTATTATTACCTCAAAATTATATTAATTTAATTGGTGCTTATCCTCCTTTATCTTCTCTTCCTACAAAGCCAACTGCAATTAAGGAGATAAAAAAGCCTAAAAATTTTACTTCAAAGGCTATTACTTGGAGTATAATAGTTGTGATAACTGCTTTTGTAAATATTCAAATTGCTTTTGTTACTGTAGGAGTCACTATTATAGTTTTATTGAGCAATCTTTTTAGTTCAAATTCGAAAATGACTGTAAACGAAAGAATAAAAGCAGGGATATATGAGTCAAGAGAAGAATATGAAGAGTTGGCAAAAATCTATGAAAATGATATTGCTCAATATAGAAAACAAAAAGAATTAAGAGAATCTAATAATTTGAGAAATTGGCGATTAAGTGAATTAAATGATAGAAAATATAGTGGCAGAATAAGTAAACATAGTTTTTCTTCTGAACATAATGCACAAAAAGGAGTATCAGAGGAAAGATTTTACAATACTTTAAAGTATCATTTTGGAGGAAAAATAGAAATAAATCAGAAAGTAGATTATTACTACCCAGACTTTGTTTATTCTGACAATTCTCTTTTTATAGATATTGAAATAGACGAGCCTTATTCTTTATTAGAACACAAACCTATTCATTACAGGGGTTCTGATACAAAAAGAAATAATAGCTTTACTTCTTCTGGTTGGATTGTCATTAGGTTTTCAGAAGAACAGGTAATTAAACAAGCTGATAATTGTTGTCAATTTATACAACAAATAATTAATGCACATAATAATTTAGAAACTATTGATACAAATTTTATTCAATCTCATTTAACTCAACTTAATTTACTTCAAATTAAAACTTGGAATGAACAAGAAGCCATTTCAATGATGAATGAAGGATATAGAAAAAATTATATTTAAAAAAATTAAAGACTGTAAAATAAAAATCAATCATTCACTTTTATCACAACAACTATGAGGTCATTTAAAAAAGTATTAGGATATGTTCTTGCTGTAATGGCAGGAGTTATGGCGTGGTCAATTCTTACTAAACCATCTCTTGCTGGAGGTTTCCTTGTTATGACTGCTGTATTTGGTATTCCTGCTATATATTTGATTAGTACTAGCAGAAAGAAAAACTCCTAATTTTAAATCTAAACGAACGGTTCGCTTCAAGCGAACCGTTTTTTATTTTTATGATAAAATTAAAAATTCTGACAACTACAGAAAACTTGAAAATAGGTGTATTTGTAGGTCAAAGGCTTGCCTTTGACCTACAAGGTAAATACTTTTCCGTAGTTATCAGAATTGTATTAGTCTAAAATAGATTTAGTGTACAAAAGTACGAAAAATAATAGCGATACAGATTTGATAGAATTTATA
>CAKZOK010000118.1 GCA_937136415.1 uncultured Cytophagales bacterium
TTAAAGCGTTTTAGAATAGCAAAATTATACAACTAAAAACTACCCACAATGCCCTTGTTGGTGTTTTAGCGAAGCGAGACCAACAACCAAATAACTTATCATACTTTTTACAACACCACTTTATATTTAAGTGTTTTCAAAGATACTTATTGTAATATGTTATTTTTGATGAGTAATAAAAGTTATAGTCAAATGAATCATAATTTCTAATTGAACTGCATTTGGTAATTAATTAAAAAAAATGGACGAAAAAAATAATCCTGAAAATCCAAAAAATACTAGAAACGAATCCAAAGAAGAACAAGACAATTTGGAACAAGACAATTTGGAGCAAGATAATATAGATGAAGAGCATCAAAAATTTCCTAATCAAAATTTTGATGAGAAGTTGAATAAACTTCCTCAAAATCTTGTGCCTAAAAAATATACTTCACAATCTTCTACCAAAAATATAGATAGTGAGGCTAGTGATTTATTGAAAGTTGCTGAAGGGTTTAGAGAAGAAATACAAGAAACTCGTTCGTATTTGCGCCGTTTTGATAAAAATTATGAGGAGAATGTAAAAAAAGACCCTATTTATCATCATCTTAGTCAGATGAGCGACCTTACCATTGAAGATGATGAACTTGCACAGCGAATTTATAAAAATAAAATAAAAGAATATAAAGGAACACGAGAAGGTTCACGCCAAACTGGTGATATGGTGGGCAGAGGTAGAAAAGTATATTTGAAAGTTTTTGGAGAAGATGAAGAAGGAGAGCCTCAACAACGAAGAAGCCAACCAGACGCTCGTTATCAGCCCAAACCAATTACATTACAAAATCAAACTCGTGCTTTAGAGAATATTTATAGTCAGAGTAAAAAAGGTTTAGAAGAATATTTGGGAGAAAATTTGCTCAACAAAGTAGGTATTATTATGCTTATTTTGGGAGTTATTATGCTCATCAATTTTGGTATTGATGCTGATTTTATAGGAAATATTGGACAATTATTTATTGGTTTTACGGTGGGTGGAATTTTATTAGGGCTTTCGCATCATCAGAGAAATAGTAGTAAGAGTTTGAGTGCTACTTATCTAGTGGGAGGAATGGTGATTTTATATTACTCTGCCAATTTGCTCTTTGAATATTATTCGGTGGGAAGTCAGATTTGGGCGTATGCAATAAATTTGATTATTACTTCGATAGCTGTCATGTTGGCGATAGCTCATGATAGAAAAACACTAGCCTTAATGTCTATTTTGGGTGGTTATGTAACTTCTTTTATTGTTGTAGGCTTCGAAACTACAAATTATTTTGCTCTTTTTGCTTATCTTTTATTGCTCAATATCATCGCTTTAGCGATTGCACACCGAAAAGAGTGGGACAATATTAATATTTTTACTTTTATAGCTTCTTTACTTCTTTTTGATGGTTGGATATTTTTATATGCAGATTTTGGGGTAGGAAATAATGCCATTACTGCGCTTGTTTTTTCTACACTTTATTATGTTACATTTTTCTTAATGAATGTAGTTTATAGTATGGGTACAAAACAGCGTTTGAAAGGGTTTAATTATACAATGCTTTTGGCAAATGTGATTTCTTATGTCATCATTATTTCCTATGTTTTGTATCAAATTGATAGTTTTGGTTATTTGGGAGCGTTTATTTTTGGGCTGGCAGTCTTCAATTCTGTTTATTCTTATCTTCTTTACAAGTCTGATAGTGCCGATGTAAAACTTTTTTATACTGTTATTGGCTATACAATTTTATTCTTTACGATTGCTGTTCCACTTATTGTTGATAAAGAATATATTAATATTTGCTTTGTTTTTGAAGGTGTAATTTTGATTTGGGTGGGTGTTCGTTCGCAGATGAGTGTTTTCAAAACAGCCTCTATGTTCTTGATTGGTGCTTCTATTCTTGTTTGGTTTTTGGATTTGTATTGGTCGTATGAAAATGACTTGACAAGACGGTTTTTGTTGAATGGAGCAGTTTTGAGTAGCCTTCTTACAATGGTTGGGCTTGCATTTTCTATCTATTTATTGAAAGATGAAGACGAAGAAGAAGATATTGGGTTTATAAATGTAGGCATGTACACCAATTTTTTAGGTGGTTTTATGCTACTTGTTTTGTTTTTGATAGGAAATTTGGAACTCATTATTCATAAATCAAACAACTTTGGCAGTAATGATTTTAGACTTATTCTTATAGGGCTTTTCAATGTGATTTATGCTGTCGGAGTATGGCAGTTTGCCAAAACAGTAAAATGGAATGGCATTATGCAAATTATGGGAGGAATGGTGTTTCTGATGACCTTTGTTTATTTGGGGTTGGTGCAGCCTCAAGCTATGGATTTGCTTTTAGAACACATTCGTACCAAATCAGCCGAATCTCATTGGCTTACTAATAGCAATGCACTTTCTCAATACTTGGGGCATTATCTCAACTTATTTATTACGCTCTTTGGGTTACTTTTGCTCACTCGTGATGTATATTATGAAGATGGAGAAAAATCGGTTGTTTATGCTACAACAATTTATATTTTGTGTTTTGCTGTGGTTGCTTATTTGTCCTTAGAATTAAGAAATACAGTGATTTGGCTTTTCTATGATATTGCTGATGGAATAGAAGGAAAAGATGCAATTTTGCAAACAAATAGCCAGTTTGGTTATCCTATTTTGTGGGCATTGTTGTCAGTGACAGCAATTTCTTTAGGTATGAAATACAAAATAAAAGAGGTGCGTTTGTTTGCTCTTATTTTATTTGTTGTCTTGCTTATTAAGTTTGCTTTTTGGGATTTCTGGCACATGGGAAGAGTGGAAGGAATTATTACGTTTGTTATTGTTGGTGCAATTTTGTTGCGTATTGGTTGGAAATATAATCAACTCAAAAAACTTGTCATGGAAGGAGAATTACAAGAAGTTTATCAAAATACTCCCGAAACAGAACCACTAAAACAAGAACCAACAGGAAGAATTTCTTCTGAAAGACAACCAACTCAAGAAACTAAAAATAGAAGAAACCCAAATAGAAATATTGGTTCGGAAATGAATGAAGAAGATAAGGAAAAAGAGAGAGAAGAATTAGCTGATTTGCCTCCTCCTCCAAGCCCTCGTTCAGAAGACCAAACACCAAAAAAAGATAAAGAAGAATAGAAAAATTATACAACTATGGTTTTTGAAGAATTAGCAATTATTTTACAAGAAAAATTTCAAAATTCTATTTCAATTCAGAATACAGAAACTCTTCAGCCTCGTATTTTGATAGAAAAAAAAGAGTTTCTTTTAGAAATTGCTCATTTTTTATATTCTGATAAAAGACTTTATTTTGATAATTTGGTTTGTATAACAGCCCTTGATAATGGAGTAATTGATGAAATAAATAATGAAAATCGCTTTGAAATAATTTATCAATTTTATTCTTATCCTTTTGAGCATTCAATTACTTTGGCTATTTTACTATTAGATAAGGAAGACAAAAAACTGTCTGTTGATTCTCTTACTTCACTTTGGAAAGCTGCCGACTGGCACGAAAGAGAAGCCTTTGATATGATAGGAGTAAAATTTGAAAACCACCCAGATTTGAGAAGAATATTAATGCCTGCTGACTGGGAGGGTTTTCCACTTCGAAAAAATTACAAAACACAAGAAGAATATCACGGAATAAAAGTAGATTATTAGAAACATTATTTTATACTTTTTAAATTGAAATAGTTTTTAAAATATTTTACTAACTTGTTGGAACAAAATAGAAACATTTTTTACTAAATTATTTTTCAAATGAAAAAAGATACAAAGCTCTTCTTTATTATTATCTTGTTTTTTTGTTTAGGTTTTTTTTCTTGTGATACAAACAAGCCCATTAAAGAAGATAATTCTTCTGATAGCACTTCTGTTGCAAACAATTTGGAAACAGAAAATAACCAAAATTTGGAAGCATCTATTTCGCATAATAAAAACCTTTTAGAAAACGATTATTATACTATTGACTTAAATCAAGATTTGAGTAAAAAATCTTTAGAAGAATTGCGCTTATTGCGAAATGCACTTGTGGCACGAAAAGGACATTTGTTTATGAATGCTGATTTACGTGCTTTTTTTACTGCACATGATTGGTATGATTCATTGATGAATTATGATTATGAGCAAAATTTGGAGATAGAATTAAATTCTGAAGAAAGTGCATTTGCCAACAAAATAAAAGAATTAGAGGCAGTAAAAAAGAAAAAAAATTATATTGAAATAGATGGAAAAACAGTTCCAAATGTTAATAATGTAGTCAATCTATGGCAATATGAAAATATAGATGAAGCATTTTTGAAAAAAATTGCACATCACGGTTTTGCGATTGTACCTAGTGATAATATTCAGTTTTTTCATGTTTATGAAGAAAATGACTATCGCCAGACTCCTAATTTTGTAACCAGTGATATGTATTTACAGCTTTTTCATATGTATTTTATGTATGTTTTGAGAACATTAGAAGAAGAGAATTTTGCTCCTATGTTGGCTAGTCTTTGTGAGGGGTTGTATAATGCAAATTATCAATTATCCCAAAATGAAACTGACCCAAAACTCAAAGAAGCTGCTGAGTGGAACTCTACTTATTTTGCTATCGCAATTCATCTATTAAATCAAAAAAACAAACCTGTCATTAAGAAACATGAAGAATTTTATAAACAAGAAATCGCCAAAATAATGGCTCAAAAAGATGATAATTCAGAGTTTTTGGAATATCAAGATACAAAGTTTGCTTATAGCCTTTTCAAACCTCGTGGGCATTATACTCGTAAAAAAATACTTCAAAATTATTTTCGTGCTATGATTTGGATTCAGACTGTTCCTCAATGTTTGGAAAAAGATGAACATTTGCGCAGAATGGCTCTTAATGCTCATTTTTTGAATACCGAAAAATCAGAACAAGGAAAATCGTTGATTCAACTTTATAAAGGAATTTTAGAACCTACTACTTTTTTGATTGGCGAACCTGATAATCTTTCTGCTCTAAATATTGTAAACTTGTTGGGAGAAATAGGCATTCAATCTCCTCAAACACTTATTCAAAAAGCTCCTTTACAAACACTCAGAACCAAATTAGAAAATCTAGCAAAGACATTAAATAAAATAAAACCAGAGGTAGAAAAAACATGTCCTGACAAAATTAATTTGATGCCTCAACGCTATTTGGTTGATAACGAAATTTTGCAAAAATTGGTAGAAGTGGTAGAGGGAAAGCCTTCAAAACGCCCTTTTCCAAAAGGATTAGATGTTTTGGCTGCTTTTGGAAATAAAGCAGCGCAAAAAAATTTGGTGGAAGTATATGATGAAAAAAACAACTGGGAAGGGTATATGCCACGTTTGGAAGAGCTACAAGACAAATTCAAAGAATATAATAAATGGAATGAAGCTGTTTATAATAAATGGATTTATACACTTTTGGGGAGTTTTCAGTATGATAAACGAACCCCTGAACATCTAAAAAGTGAGGCGTGGGATTTGAAAACACTCAACACCAGTCTTGCTTCTTGGGCAGAACTCAAACACGATGCGATTCTTTATGCAGAGCAACCTATGGCAGCCGAATGTGGTGGCGATGGACCTCCAGACCCTTATACAGTGGGGTATGTAGAGCCAAATACAGTTTTTTGGAAGCGACTTTTAGAGCTAGTAGATTTGAATAAGGAGCTTTTAGAGAAACATAATTTGTTCAAAACCTTTGAGTATAAAACCATTGAAATGCGTGAAGAAATCGAATTTTTGAGTAGAATATCTGAAAAACAGTTGGCAAAACAAAAAGTAACAGAAGAAGAATTTAGAGAATTAGAATATATTGGAGGAGCTGTCGAAATGTTTACACTCTCTATCATTGATAACAAATTGTCATATATGGATAGTTGGGAAAATGTAACAGGAACAGATAAATCGGTGGCTGTGGTGGCTGATATTTATACTAATAATGTTGATGTAGAAAAAACGGGGATTTTGCACGTAGGAGTTGGAAAGGTAAATGATATTTTTGTAATTGTAGAGATTGAAGGTTATTTATATCTTACTCGTGGAGCTACTTTTGGTTATCACGAATTTGTAAAAGATATAGATACACGTTTGAATGATGAAGAGTGGCAAAAGATTTTGGAAACAGAGAATAAACCTAACCTTCCAAAATTTTTGAAGCCAATTTTATATGAAGGCAAGCAAAAACCAAAATCAAATGAAAAAGTAATGTATAGTTCGGGCTGTTAATTTTTATTTATCTATATAAATGTATATCTTGTTTTTGATTTATATTTTAGGAAATAGAAATTAAATGAATTACTATTTTATTATTTCTAACTTACTGACAAGCAACGCTTTGTGTATTTGTTTCTCGTGGCTTTTTTAGAAATTTGTCTTCTTAAATTATAAATTTTATTTATTCAAATTTACCATCTTTACCTCAAATTATTTATGAGTCATTTTCAGTTTCCACTTCATCTTACTTTCAAAATAGGCACTTTTGCAAATGATTTTATAGCAACAGATGCTAATGACCAAATGCTTACTTATGTGCGTCAGAAAATGTTTAAGCTAAAAGAAGAAGTCAATCTTTTTACAGACGAATCCAAATCAGAACTCAAATATTCTATCAAGGCTAACAAGTGGTTAGACTTTTCAGCTTCTTATATGTTCGAAGATGCTAATGGCAAAAATTTAGGACGTATTGCTCGTAAAGGCTGGCGTTCTATTTGGAAAGCAAAGTATGAAATATACGATGTTGCAGACAATCAAGATTTAATTATTGAAGAAGCGAATGCGTGGGTAAAAGTAGCTGATTCTTTATTAGGAGAAGTTCCCGTTTTGAGTATGCTAACAGGTTATTTCTTCAACCCTACATATAATGTTTCTCGTCCTAATGGCGAAATTGTAGCCAAACTCAAAAAAGAACCGTCATTTTTTGGTAGAAGGTTCAAGGTAGAAAAATTAATGGAACTAGAAGAAATAGAAGAAGAAAGAATACTTTTAGGACTAATGATGATGATTCTCTTGGAGCGTAGAAGAGGATAAGAAAAAATTATGAATTACGAATTACGAATTTAAATTGCTGAATAAAATAATTTAAAATTTGCAAATTAGTAGTTTATTAATTAAATAATTGTAAACCTCGTTGACGGCTTTATTTGAGCCTCAACGACGGTTTTTGTATTTAAAGTTATAATAATATGAAATCAAAAATCATAGTCTTTTCCACTCAAAAATATACCTATTTTCAAGATACTTTCATCAAAGAAAAAACCTTTGAGAAAGGAGAATTAGAACGAAAAATTTTTCCAGATGGAGAGTCATATTACAGAATCTTGTCAAAAGTATTGACAAAAGAAGCTGTATTGATTGGTGGAACTGTTTCCGAACAAGACACTATGGAACTCTACGACCTTGCCAGTGGCTTAGTAGATGCAGGTGTAAAAAGATTGACCATTATTATTCCATTTTATGGTTATTCTACAATGGAAAGAGCTGTAAAATCTGGCGAAATTGTAACTGCCAAAACTCGTGCAAGACTGCTTTCTACAATTCCTCAATCTTATTTAGGAAATCGTATTGTGATGGTAGATTTACATGTTTCGGGGCTTCAATATTATTTTGAAAATGGTGTTCATACAGCGCATTTGTACGCAAAACCTCTAATCTTGGAAGCTGCCAAAAAACTGGGAGGTACTGATTTTGTTTTGGCTTCTGCAGATGCTGGTCGTGCAAAATGGGTAGAATCTTTAGCAATGGATTTGGGTGTCGATGCTGCCTTTGTCTATAAACGCCGTTCTTCTGGAAGTGATACCGAAATTACAGGAGTAAATGCTGATGTAAATGGAAAAAAAATTGTTTTGTATGATGATATGATTCGAACAGGTGGGTCGCTTATCAATGCTGCAAAGGTCTATAAAGAAGCAGGAGCAGAACAAATTTTTGTTGTAGCAACACATGGAGTTTTTCCAAAAGGAAGTGTCAAAAGGTTAGAAGATTCTAAATTAATAGAAAAAATAATTGTTACTGATACGCATTACAACGCAAAAGATGCAGCCCAAAAAACTAATTTTATAGAAATTTCTTCTATTTCAGATTTATTGATTCAAGCTGTAAATTCATTTTGATAAGAAAAATATAATAATTATTAATATTTTAATGAAGCAAGACCAACTAAATTACATCAAAAATTCATTCTTAAATACCTTCATTTTCTGTACATTTGTAAATCAAATTAAAAAATATGGTGGTGTTACAGAAAGTATGATTTTTTATTACAGCATACAGCATTTCAAAGAAGTAAAGTTATGCAACTAAAAACTACCCACAATGCTGTTGTTAGTGTTTTGACGAAGCAATACCAACAACCAAAATAATCTATCCTACTTTTTAGAATACCACCCAAAAAATAGAGAATATTTTACATAAAAAAACATAGATAAAAATGAACGAACGCATAAAATTAATTGAAGCAGCTTGGAATGATAGAACTTTATTACAAAATACAGTCGTACAAGAAGCTGTCTTTCAAACCATTGAAGATTTAGATAAGGGGTTTTTGAGAGTAGCAGAGCCAAATTTAGAAGAAAAAAATAAATCAACAGAGTTTCATGATGCACAAACTATTTCGGATTGGACAGTTCATGAATGGATAAAAAAAGCTGTTATTTTGTATTTTCCTCTTCGTAAAATGGAAACTATCGAATGCCCTCCTTTTGAGTTTCACGACAAAATCCCATTAAAGAAAAATTATGCAGATTTGGGAGTGCGTGTTGTTCCTCATGCCATTGCACGTTATGGGGCTTTTCTCAATAAAGATGTTGTTATGATGCCTTCTTACGTCAATATTGGTGCTTTTGTGGATAGTGGAACAATGGTGGACACTTGGGCAACTGTTGGAAGTTGCGCTCAAATAGGCAAACACGTTCATCTGAGTGGTGGTGTCGGAATTGGTGGTGTTTTAGAGCCTGTACAGGCTGCTCCAGTAATTATCGAAGATGGTGCTTTTATTGGTTCTCGTTGTATTTTGGTAGAAGGAGTAAGAATTGGAAAAGAGGCTGTTTTGGGTGCAAATGTAACCATTACAGGAAGTTCAAAAATTATTGATGTTACCAAACAAGAACCTATTACATATCGTGGTTATGTTCCTCCTCGTTCGGTCGTAATTCCGGGGAGTTATGTCAAAAAATTTCCAGCAGGAAAATATAATGTTCCGTGTGCTTTGATTATCGGACAACGAAGCAAAAGTACAGATTTAAAAACTTCTTTGAATGAGGCTTTGCGCCAGAATGAGGTGGCTGTATAAAAATAATTACGAATATAATAAGTGTAGCTAATTAAATACTCAACAATATTTTGTGGCTACATAACTTACCCCAAAACCCAAATGCTAAACGCTATCCCATCAGGTGCATATACAGGACTTTTGCACACCCACAAATTAGTAGTCCTTCTATTTATTATTATTTATGTTGTCAAACTTGCCCTTTTGCTTTTTAGTGAAGCTAACTTGGATAAAATGAGAGCTAATAAACCTGCACGAATTTTCGAAATGGTTTTGAGTTTTCTTTTTTTAGGAACTGGAATTACGCTCTGGACAAATGTAGCAGACCCTTTTAATACGCTTTTTCTAATCAAAATTGTGGCAGTTTTGATTTCTATTCCACTTGCTGTTATTGGTTTTAAGAAAAAAAATAAAATTTTGGCTGTTCTTTCAGTAGTATTACTTTTTGCAGTATATGGATTGGCTGAGGTAAAAAAGAAGCAATCTTTAAAACCTCAAAAGCAAGAAATGGTCTATAATGAAACCCAAACAAGTGTTCATGGCAAACAGTTGTACGAACAGTATTGCCAAAACTGTCATGGCGCAGATGGAACAGCAGGGCTTTCAGGTGCAAAAAATCTTCAAACAAGTACAATCTCTGACCAAGAAGCAAAAACAAGAATTAAAGAGGGCAAAGGAAATATGCTTTCATATCAAAAGATTTTGAATGATAAAGAAATTGATGCTCTCATCACGCACATAAAATCTATTAGAAAATAGAAAATAAAAAAGTCGCAAAAAAATACGATATTTGTGTAAAATTTTAAATAAATAAACTAGATTGAAGTATAGCTATTTCAACTAGATTATTAATATAGGAAATAAAAGTTAAACTACGGTTTCATACAATTCGTAATTCGTAATTTTTAAAATAATATGGCAAAAGAAAAATCATGTAATTTCTGTGGTGCTTCGGCTCGTTCTCGTCAGCTTATGGTCGATGGACCAGGGGGAGTAACTATTTGTAATCAGTGCATCGAAGCAGCGCAACAAATTTGGCAACAAGAAGAGGTATCACGTAAAAAAGGAAAAGTCAAGCTCAATTTGGTAAAACCAATGGAGATGCGAAAACTCTTAGATGAATATGTAATTGGGCAAGAAAAAGCAAAGAAAATACTTTCTGTTGCTGTCTATAATCATTACAAAAGGTTGATGCGTGCAGGGCAGGCAATGGGGGTACATTCAGATATTGATGACGGAATTGTTATCGAAAAATCAAATATCTTGATGGTTGGAAAAACAGGAACAGGCAAAACATTATTAGCCAAAACACTCGCTAGAGCTTTGCAAGTACCTTTTTGTATTGCTGATGCAACAGTTATTACAGAGGCTGGTTATGTGGGCGAAGATGTAGAAACCATTCTTACTCGTCTTTTGCAGGCTGCTGATTATGATGTACATGCTGCCGAGCGTGGGATTGTTTTTATTGATGAGATTGATAAAATTGCTCGCAAATCTGACAATCCTTCTATTACTCGTGATGTGAGTGGTGAAGGAGTTCAGCAAGCACTTCTCAAACTTTTGGAAGGAAGTATCGTAAATGTGCCACCACAAGGAGGACGAAAACACCCAGACCAAAAAATGATTGCTGTCAATACAGAAAATATCTTATTTATCTGTGGAGGTGCTTTTTCTGGAATAGAAAAGAAAATTGCCAAACGACTTAATACTAGAGCGTTGGGTTTTGAGAGTAATGAAGATAGAAATAAAAATATCGATGAGCGAAATATATTGCAGTATGTAAATGCACAAGATTTGCGTTCTTTTGGGCTTATTCCAGAGCTTATTGGGCGTATGCCTGTCGTTACGCATCTCAATCCGTTGGATAAAGAAGCCTTGAGAAATATCTTAACAGAACCAAAAAACGCCATTACCAAGCAGTACCAAAAACTCTTTAAAATGGAAAATGTAAATTTGACTTTTGAAGAAGAAGCCTTAGATTATATTGTCGAACAGGCGATGGAGTCTGGTTTGGGAGCAAGAGGCTTGCGTTCTATTTGTGAAACTATTGTTTTGGAAGCAATGTATGAAGTGCCTTCAAATCCAAATCAAACAGAGCTGATTATCACAAAAGAATACGCCGAAGAACAATTTACCAAATCTGAAATGATGCGTACTTTGAAAGTAGCTTAGTCAATTATTAACAATAAAATTTTAGCTAGTGTTCGATAAAGTAGGATAAAGTAGTAATTCGTAATTTTC
The DNA here is from genome assembly GCA_937136415.1 of uncultured Cytophagales bacterium. Lineage (GTDB taxonomy): Bacteria > Bacteroidota > Bacteroidia > Cytophagales > Bernardetiaceae > Bernardetia. The sequence continues at coordinate 11,508 of CAKZOK010000118.1, forward strand.
AATTCATAATTTGGTGGTGTTACACAAAGTATGATTTTTTTAAAGCGTTTTAGAATAGCAAAATTATACAACTAAAAACTACCCAC
>CAKZOK010000119.1 GCA_937136415.1 uncultured Cytophagales bacterium
TGGCTATTGGTTTAGAAACAAACGCTCGATATTTATTTAATAAAAGCCGTACAGATATAACTTATAGCACATCAGGAAGCTCTATTCCTAGTATTAGCTATTCCGATTTTTTAGAATTCAATCCATTTTCAGCAATTACGGTGAAGTATATTATTTAATGAAGATGTTAAAATGATTTTCAGAGAATCGAATTATTTTAGAAATCATAGCGTTGTGCAAATATAGTTTGAAACAAAAAAAATAAAATTTATACACCCTTTTTGTGTAACGGCAGGAGCTGGAGGATATATTTTGTCCAAAATTACAGGAAAAAAATTGATTATCGATAGCTTCGAACCTCATGCAGAAACGATGTTAGAAAGTAATACTTGGACAAAAAATAGTCGTGCCTTTAAGATTCTTTGGAACTTAGAAAAAAAAGAAGCTCGGCATGCGTCTGCATTTATTCCGTGTGTCAATGAAATGAAAAATTATGCCAAAAATCGTTATGGAGTAGATGTTTCTGACCGTTGTCTAGAATCAAAACCTGCCTGTGTAGATTTAGATAAATTTGATTTTAGCAAAAGAAAAGACCCAAAATTAGTACAAGAACTAGGATTAAAAGACAAAATAGTGAGCGTTTATGCAGGAAAGTTTGGAAGCTCATACTTAGAAAAAGAAATATTTGATTTTTGGAAAACCTGTCATAACTTTTGGGGAGATAAATTTAGAGTATTAATTCTTACCTCTCATAAAGAAGAAGAAATAAATTTGTATTGCAAAGCAAGTGATTTGGATAGAAATATTGTAACTACAAAATTTGTTTTTCATGAGCATATTCCTTCTTATATTGGCTTAGGAGATTTTGGAGTAACGCCCTTCAAACCTGCTGCTTCTAAGCGTTATGGAACACCCATCAAAACAGGGGAATATTGGTCAATGGGGCTTCCAGTAGTGATTACACCAAATATTTCAGACGATTCGGATACGATAGAAAAATACAAAATTGGTTCGATTATGAATGAATTTACTGAAAAAGAATACCTGCGAATTGCAGAAGAAATAAATCAGCTTTTAACCCATAAAGAAGAAACTTCTTTACATCAAAAAATAAGAAAAGTTGCAGAAAAGTACCGTAGTTTTGATATTGCTCATCGTGTTTATAATGATTTGTATGGCGAAAATGGACGAGCTTGGAAGTTTTGAGGATAAATAACTATTCTTTTAAGTTGTTCAATCTTTCTGCTTCAAAGATTTTTTCAAAAAACTCTTTTGATTTATTTCCTTCGTAATGAAAAGCCAAAGTAATTACAACAGGTAAAATAATTATCATCAAGAAAGGAACAATAGAAGCCAAACCCAATACATCTTGATTTTCTGTTTCCATTGAAGTAAGAAATATCATAAACAATCCTCCCAAAAACACAAAGGATAACCAAATAATTATGAAAACAATTACGAAGGTATGCAATCTCATTTTAAGATGAATAAGAGTAAAATTTTGATTTTCATTATTTATTTCCTCAATTTCTCCTTCTATTCGTGGCAAAAATGAATTTCTATATCCAATAATCCGATTTATTTTAAAATCATTTTCGTTTATAGTTCCTTCGTATGCTTTATGCTCTTGATTAGAAAAAACACCACTCATTCGAATCCATTGTTTGCCTTCAGTTTGATTACTCAATCTTTTTAGTATTTCCTCTTTAGATAAATGAGTTTTGTAAGTTAGGTTGTCGTAAGGTAAAATTTTCATACTTTTATTTATAGAATTAGTTAAAAATTTCTTTTCTAAAAATAAACCGTTTTTTGATAAGAAACAAAAATTACTCATTATTTTTATATCTTTATTCCTTTAATTAAAGTCAGTATTTCATCTATAAAAAAATACTGATAACTGTTTACTGATAACTGATAACTACAAAATGAAGCAATTAATAGAATGCGTACCTAATTTTTCAGAGGGGCGTGATATGAATATTATTAATCAAATTACTAAAGAAATCGAAAGCGTTGAGGGAGTTTCTCTTTTAGATGTTGATCCAGGAAAAGCAACTAACAGAACTGTCGTAACTTTTGTAGGAGAGCCAGAAGCTGTTTTGGAGGCTGCTTTTTTGGCAATGAAAAAGGCAAAAGAGCTTATAGATATGTCCAAACATACAGGCGAACACCCTCGTTTTGGGGCGACTGATGTTTGTCCGTTGATTCCGATTTCAAATATTTCGATGGAAGAAGTCGCAAAATTAGCACACAAATTGGGCAAACGAGTAGGCGAAGAGTTAGACTATCCTATTTATTTGTATGAAAATGCAGCTACAAAAAAGGAACGCAAAAACTTGGCTTTTGTAAGGCAAGGAGAATACGAAGGATTAAAAGAACGCATCAAAACAGAAATGCCAGATTTTGGAAAAGCTGAATTTAGACCAAAAACAGGAGCAACAGCAATTAGCGCAAGAGATTTTTTGATTGCCGTTAATTTTAACCTAAATACAACTTCTTCAAGACGTGCCAATTCGGTTGCTTTTGATGTGCGTGAGGCTGGAAGAGTTTTGAGAGAGGGAAATCCGATCACAGGAAAAATAAAAAATGACAAAAATGGCGAGCCATTAAGACAAGCAGGAACGTGTAAAGGCACAAAAGGAATAGGTTGGTTTATCGAAGAATACGGAATTGCACAAGTTTCTATGAACATAACCGATGTGAGGGCGACACCTTTGCATATTGCTTTCGAAGAAACCAGAAAAAGTGCTGCCTCTCGTGGAATGCGTGTTACAGGAACAGAAATCGTAGGTTTAGTTCCTTTAGAAATGATGACTTCGGCAGGAAGATATTTTTTAGAACAACAAAAACGTTCGACAGGAGTGGCAGAGTCAGAACTTATCAATATTGCCATTAAATCGATGGGTTTAGATGATTTGAAGCCCTTTAATCCACAAGAAAAAATCATTGAATACAAAATTTCAGATGCTACCAAAACACCATTACTTCAAAAAAACTTAACCGAGTTTGCAGAAGAAACGGCTTCTGAATCTCCAGCTCCAGGGGGAGGTTCGATTTCGGCGTATGTTGGAAGTTTGGGAGCTGCTTTAGGAACAATGGTAGCCAATCTTTCTTCACACAAACGAGGTTGGGATAGTCGTTGGCAAGAATTTTCAGAATTGGCAGAGGAAGGACAAAATTATAAAAATCAACTTTTAATGTTAGTTGATGAAGATACACACGCTTTCAATGCCATTATGAATGCTTTCGGATTGCCAAAAGAAACAGAGTCTGATATTGCTGCAAGAAAACAAGCGATTTCTGATGCTACAAAAAATGCGATTGAAGTTCCATTAAAAATGATGGAAATTTGTGCTTCTATGTTCGAATGGTTGGAAAAATTAGCCAAAATAGGTAACCCTAATTCAGCTTCTGATACAGGTGTAGGTGCGCTTTGTGTACGTGCTGCGCTGCGTGGAGCTTATTTGAATGTAAAAATAAATATTGCTTCTTTTGATGATAAAATATTTATTGAAGAGGTTTTAGAAAAAGCAAAAGCCTATCACAAAACAGCCAAAAAAGGCGAAAAAGAAGTTTTGAAATTGGTTAAGAAAGCGATTAAAGAAATGTAGAATAACGCACCGTTCCTTTATTTTTTTGAGGGAACGGTTTGTTTTTTTATATATTGTAAACGATTTTTGTTTGTGATGCGTTTAGATTAAAATACATATAAACTAACTAAATAATACTAGAGTACTGGACACTGTATTTGCTGTTCTGTGAGTCACAGAACAGGGAAAAACACCGTTCGTTGGTGTTTTAGCGTAGCGACACCAACAACTTTTTAACTCATGTCCAGTACTCTAAAATAATACAGCCATGAATGATAATTTAATTTCTCAAAATGATTCTTTTTTAAAATCAATACAGCTTTTAGATGCTTATAATGAGTGGGTGTATTCGTCTAAAAAGCGTGTGTCTAATTTTTTTACTAATCTAAAGATTTTTTTTGCAGGTAAATCTATTTACTATTTGACAATACAATCTATTTCTAAAAACTTAAATCAAGTTTTGCAACAAGATTTTGAAGTAAATAATCTAAACTATAATCTTTATAAAGAAAGAGAAGAGGCTTTGCGTAAAATGATAAAACATCATAAAAGTTATAGTGATAATATTGCTGATTATGATTTATCTTGGGCAGTAAAAAGTATGCTTTCTAATTTTGATAAAATTTATTCGGAAGTAGAAAAGTATGCAGATTTGATAAAAGAAAGATTAGATATTATTGATAATCAAGTGAATAAAGAAATTAATGATTTGATGAAGACAGAAGAATTTGATTTAGATAAACCTTATTTTCATAAAAGAAAAACAGAAAATATAGTTTTTTTAGATACCGAAGAAAGTGCTGAAGAATTAGTACAATTACTTACTAAATAGAAAAAATGCGATACATTTTAGACACTAACATTCTCATTCATTTAGTCAGAAACGATAATTTGGGCAAAGATGTAATGAAAAAATACGATTTATTGAATCTTCAAAATCAAGTTTTTATATCAATAACAACCCGTGGAGAAATTATTTCTATTGCTAGTCAAAAAAACTGGGGAACTAATAAAATGAAGGTTTTAAATAATTTTCTTGAAAGTTTTGTATTACTGAATCTAAATGAATCAGTAGTTCAAAAATATGCAGAAATAGATATTTATAGCCAAAGAAAAGACAAAAATAGAGTTTATCCTCAAGGTTTTTCGGCAAGAAATATGGGAAAGAATGATTTATGGATTGCAGCTACAGCAGCCGTAACATCATCAACATTACTCACAACAGATAAGGATTTTGACCATTTGGATACTGTTTTTATCCCTGTTATCAGAATTATTGTTGAAGAGTACAAATAAGAAAATCAAGAAGTTATATATTGAAAAAACAAAAATGCTCGCTCTCCAAACTCAAAACCTAACTAAAATATTCAATAAAGGAAAAAGTAATGAATTTGTTGCTTTGTCTGATATTTCATTATCTATCAAAAAAGGAAGTTGTACGCTTTTGAAAGGCTCATCAGGTTCTGGAAAAACTACTTTGATTAGCATTTTGGCAGGGCTTACAAAACCGACTTCTGGAAGTTATATTTGCTTAAAAGAAAATGTTTCGCACTGGTCAGAAAAGTTTTTGACTGAATTTAGAAGAGAACATATAGGAATCGTTTTCCAGCATTTCAATCTTATTCAAGGACTTACTGTTGAGCAAAATATCACACTTCCTCTGCTTCCTTTGAATTATTCTTCCAAAAAAATGGAAATAATGAGTAAAGAAGCTGCACAACTGGCTCAAATTTCTCATAAATTAAACCAAAAAATAGATATTCTTTCTGGTGGCGAACTCCAACGTACAGCTATTGCAAGGGCATTAATCCGAAAACCAGCCATTTTATTTGCTGACGAACCCACTTCACATTTAGACCGAAAAAATGCAATAGAAGTTTTTGAGGTTTTTGAAAAACTAAAAGCAAACGGACAAACAATAATCTTAACAACACATGACGAATGGCTCAAAAATCATTCAATAATTGATAATGTAATCGAACTCAATGACGGAAAATTAGTGATTAGGTAAAACTGCGTTTCGGTAACCTTTAGTATAAATCAGAGTGTTTTTTAATGAGAAAAATTCGTAATTTTTAATCCGTAATTGATTCAGGTTTTTTCTTCATCATAAAAAGTCCTGCTACCATCACAATCACGAAGCCAATCATTCCCATCTTAAAAAATTTATCGATTGCCATTATAGAAGGTGTAATTCGGTCATTGTTTTTGGTAGCTCCTAAAAGCAATTCACTCATTTTTTCTGATTCCTCCATGTGTGCTTCTGCACCTTTTTTCAAAGCAATAGCATAGGCATCTACTTCAATTTGATGTTTTTCTAAAGCAGCAGGAACAGTAGTCAAGAAGCCATATAAAAGCCCACAGTACAAAATAATAGCTACAAAATTCGACACAAGACCAAAACTAATCGCTCGCCAACCTTCCAAATAACCTTTCATTACTTTTCTTCTATAACGGAAAAGTCCAAAAACCAAAAGCCCAAAATAAACAGGCATAAACATAAACTCGTACTCTCTAAAGGGATTCAATCCGAGGGCATGAAACGTAACATTAAGCAACAGAACACCAACAGCCATTGTTGCAGCCGTCAGAAAAGCATATTTCCAAAAAGGATTTTTCATTTTTTATATAATACTGATGATAGATTCTGATAGAAGTTACAAAAATACATATCCTTTTTGTTGTTTCCTTATATTAGAGAGTAATTTTTATATTTTTTCAATTTTGAAAATGGCTAAAGATTTTATTATTTTACTAAAAATTTAATTTTAAACCCATAAATCAAAAAAAACACTATGAGCGATATTTTATATGATGAAGTTCCATCGGTAGATTTGGCAGACTTTAGAGCAGGTGGCGAGCGTAAAGCAAAATTTGTACAAGAACTTGGAAAAGCGTGGGAAAACATTGGTTTTGTAGCCGTCAAAAATCACGGTTTGGCAGATAATGACAGAGATAAACTGTACAGTTCTGTACAAGATTTTTTCCAGTTGGAAGAAGACACCAAACGCAAATATGAAAACCTTGAGCTTGCTGGTCAGCGTGGTTATATCAGTAAAGGAAGAGAAACGGCAAAGGGTTTCAAAACGCCTGATTTGAAAGAATTTTATCACGTAGGACAAATATTTGAAGAAAAAGACAAAGCAACTGATTCGGCTTTGAATGAATATCCAGATAATATTTTTCCAAATGAAACACCTGAATTTGCAAAATATACAACACATACTTATCAAACTTTAGAAAATTCGGGTAAAGAACTTTTGCAAGCTGCTGCTTTGTATTTGGGCTTAGAAGAACATTATTTTGATAATAAAATTCATAATGGAAATAGCATTTTAAGAGCAATTCATTATTTCCCAATTCCAAATCCAGAAGAATTAGCTCCTGATGCTGTTCGTGCTGCTGCACATGGCGACATCAATTTGATTACTCTTTTGATGGGTGCAAGTGCTGATGGTTTGCAGGTTTTGCGTCGTGATGATAAATGGATTCCGATTACTGCGCTTCCAGAGCAGGTTGTTGTAAATGTTGGTGATATGCTTTCTCGCTTGACCAACAACAAATTAAAATCCACAATTCATAGAGTTGTAAACCCTCCTAAAGAAAAAATGAATACTTCTCGTTATTCTATTCCATTTTTTATGCACCCACGTTCTGAAATGGACTTGAGTTGTTTGGATAATTGTATTGATAACCAAAATCCAAAAGGCTTTGAAGACATTACAGCAGGAGAGTTTTTGAACGAACGTTTGATTGAATTAGGTTTGAAAAAAGCATAATTTATTGAACACATCTTTGAAAGCACCATTAGTTCTTTTTTGGGTGGTGTTACACAAAGTATGATTTTTTTAAAGCGTTTTAGAATAGCAAAGTTATACAACTAAAAACTACCTACAATGCCGTTGTTGGTGTTTTAGCGAAGCGACACCAACAACTAAATAACTTATCATACTTTTTACAACACCACTCTTTTTTGGAATTAGTGGTGTTTTTTTGTGATTAAATTGTTTTAGGATAAAATTACTTTTTGTTCTTATTGCGTATATTCCTAAAAATCAGAGTTATACATGCAACAAGCTAAATAAAATGATAAAAATAAGTAAAATAATCCATAAAAGTCAAGAGCGCATAAAAGTTGATTTTCCTTATAATCAATTTATTGCTAATCAGATTAAAAAAATTAATGATGCTCGGTGGAGTCAAACACATAGAGCGTGGCATATTCCCTACACAAAAGAAGCCTACAATTCTCTCAAATCATTGTTTCCTAATTTATCTTTTCAGAAAAAAGGTAGGGAAAAAGTAATTTCTAAAAAAGAAATAAAAATAGATGAAGATAATAAAGTAAGTTTTGCTAAAAAAAACAATATTTTATCCTCTAAAAAGGGCGCAAAAGAAATTCTTAAAACTCCTATTATTCCATTTTATAAAAAAGGTGAAATTTATGTAGAAGTAATAGGTAGAAATATTATTGTTCGTCTTCCAAAAGACAAAACAGATATAACTTTTTTGAAAAATATACGGTATAGCCGTTGGATAAATCATCAGTTTTTTTGGCAAATTCCAAACTATGGAACAAACTTAGAAATCATCAAAAACTATTTTGGAGATAGAATTTATGAGCTTACTATTCATAAACAAATAGAAATAAATGACAAAAAAGCACATATCAAAAAAATAGAATCTAATCAAGTTTTAGTTATAAAAACACCTGCAAATCGTTTGAAAATTATTTTTGCTTATATCAATGAGCTTTCTTCTTTTCTCAAAAAATACCCTTTTCATAATTGGAGCAAGCAAAATAAATACTGGACAATTCCTTATTCTGAACAGATTTTAGAGGAAATAAAGGAAAAAATAAAAGACTTAAATTTAGAGTTTCTGTATGAAGAAGAGAATAAAAAAGAAGGAGCTAGAAAGATAACACCTTATGATACAAATAATTATAAAAAATGTCCAAAAGAATATGTAGATAAATTGAATGAGTTGAGATATGCTCAAAATACTTTAAAAACCTATACTTCTCTTTTTGAAGAATTTATCAATTTTCATAACAAAAAAGATGTAAAAACATTAGGGCAGGCAGAGGCAATAGAGTTTATACGTTATTTGGTTTCGGAACGAAAAGTATCTATTTCGTATCAAAATCAAGCTATTAATGCAATTAAGTTTTATTATGAGCGTGTTTTGGGAGGAAAAAGAATGACTATTTATTTAGACAGACCTCAAAAAGAACTCACTTTACCAACTGTTTTGAGTAAAGAAGAAATACAATTAATTATTAGTAAAATCATAAATTTAAAACACAAAACAATGATTATGCTGACTTATTCGGCTGGTTTGCGAGTAAGTGAGGTTATCAATCTCAAAATACAAGATATTGATTCTCAAAGAAAACAAATACGAGTAGAACAGAGTAAAGGAAAAAAAGACCGTTATACTCTTCTTTCTGATAAAATATTAATCTTATTAAGAAAATATTACATAGAATATAAGCCTACTCAATGGCTTTTTGAAGGGCAGCCAAACAATGGAAAAGTTACACAATACTCTGTTCGGAGTTTGCAAATGATTCTGAAACGTGCTGTTAGCAAAACTAATATTACTAAAAAAGTAACGATGCACACTTTGCGACATTCCTTTGCAACACATTTGTTGGAAAATGGTACAGATTTGCGTTATATTCAAGTGTTGTTAGGGCATCAGAGTAGCAAAACAACAGAAATTTATACCCATGTAACAACAAAGGGTTTTGATAAAATAAAAAATCCCTTAGATGATTTGGATATATAAAATATATTTTGTTCTTTTGGGTAATATTTCTTTTTTTAACTCAAAAAGCAATGAAAGGATTAAACAAAGTAACTTTAATTGGAAATTTGGGTAAAGACCCAGAAATAAAAATGCTTGAGAGTGGAATTGCTTTAGCTAAATTTTCATTGGCAACGAGTGAGTCCTATAAAGACAGCGAAGGAGTGAAACAAACACAAACAGAGTGGCATAACATTATTGTTTGGCGTTCGTTGGCAGAAATCGCAGGAAAGTATTTGAAAAAAGGAAGTTCAATTTATTTGGAGGGTAAAATCAAGACACGCAATTATGAGGATAAGGACGGAAACAAAAAATATGTTACTGAAATTATAGCTGATAACTTCATTATGTTGGGAAAACCGAGTTCAGATAGAGCGAATATAAACGAAACTATTTAAAATAATTGAACGCTAGTGCGTTTATAAACAAGTTACCTGCAACCTAAAAAAAACAAACTAAATTGAATAAAAGAAAATATGTGGTATAAAATTATTGAAGTAACCGAATGGTTTGGCGAAATGGCTGAACGATATCGATTAGTAAAAGACTTTAACAAAGCGGCTAAACTCTCATTTATTGGAGGAGTTGCACCTACTTTATTAGAAGCGAAAATCACCAAAGGAGATTCTTCATATAAACACGCTTTTTCAAAATGGCGCGGTGGAGGATTTAGGATAAAGGCACTTTCAGGAAGACCACTTGAAAAAAGTGAATTAATCGAAATAGGACGAGTTGTTTTAGATAATGAAACCTTAACTAGAAAAATGATTTCACTTGGTTGGGACACATTAGAAGTTCACGCAAATCAAGGATATAATGGAGCAAAATGGGCTCTAAAAGACCACGCCAATATTGGCGGATTCTTAAACTAAAAATTTTATGAAAAATATATTACTACAAGTAAAAACAGATAGTGTTGTTGTTGATACAATTTCCAGCACAGATTCAACAACCTTTTCAATATGGTTCTGGGTTGCTATAATTGAATTTGTCATTATTGTGTTCCTTTTTTTAAAACTAAAGAAAAATAGAAAAGACTTGAAATTTGGAGATTTATCGAAAGATAAAATGCGAAATGCAAAAAAGTCTGACGTGGATATGGACAATTTAATGAACAGCATAAATGGTTCAAAAGATTTGTACAAAGAATTGAGTAGAACTTGTCATCCTGACCGTTTTATTAATTCCGATAAACAAAAAGTCGCAGAAGAAATTTTTCAAGAAATTTCTAAACATAAAAGAGATTTTAAGAAATTGACAGAACTAAAAGAAAGAGCAATAACCGAACTAAACATTAATTTTAAATAAATCAAAAATGGACGAAGGAGTAGTAGTTATAATTCAACTTGTATTAAGAATAGTTGGAACAGTAGTATGCGTGAATAAAGCAAAAGAACTTAATAGAAGTACTGGAGGCTGGGGATTTTTTGGCTTTGTATCGCCAATACTCGCAATGATTTGGATTCACTTTATGAAACCTGTTATGAAATGGGATGAAAACGTGAATATCGACAAAAAGCAGGAATAAATAGAAAAGGCAGCAGGTAACAATGTATAAAAATAATAAGGGTTTTAGTGCTTAATTCAAAGTTCAGTACATTTAATGAAGTCCGCAAAATTTTGCTAAGTGCTAAACCGAAAACAAGTGCATTTTAAGCCCTTACTATTCTTATACTAACCGTTGCCAGTAATTTAAGAAAACGACCAGAATTCAATAACAATATGAAAAAAACTATTTTTCTAATTCTACTTTTAGCTTCATTAAAATGTATCGGACAAGAATCGGAATTAAACATAACAATTGACGAAAGGATAGAGACTATCTATTCAATAGCATTTTTAGACAATTACTTTTTAATCAATAACCACGATAATCTTTACAAATCAAATCTGAACAATAAATTTAAAGCACTTAAAAACCATAAGGCAGTAGCTTTGTTTGATACATTATCGAAAAAACACGATTTTAATTTTAATAACGTTACAGATTGGGTTCTACAGTTCGGAGAATTTCCCGAATTGACTAAAGTAAGAGAAGTCGTAAATCCTGAATCTTTTGATGAAAGCAAAGGAGACTATTTAATTAGAAAATTCAAAAAAGAACTTATTTCCTTTAATCAAGATTCATTATTTCAAGTCTACTTAATTGAAATAAAAGCATTGAATGAGAAAGTAATTAATCAAGTTAAACAATCTAAATCTATTCAACATCTTCCAGCTTATT
>CAKZOK010000120.1 GCA_937136415.1 uncultured Cytophagales bacterium
AATGTTTTTAATAGTGAAGTTGGTCAAAATGAAATTTTAGACTTAATATTAATACTATCGAGCTTGCATCAGTTTAAAGGTATGTATTATTAAGTCTTTTATCATTTTAGCGGCATTAATATCATTAAGTTGTAACTGCTTTTCAAGTGAAAAGTCAGTATTGATAATTGGTACAGAGGATATTGAGTATTATCCTCATTATGGGAAAGAATCTATTTCCTCAAAAGAATTTAAAGGATTTGCTAGAGAACTTTTTGATAGTTTTAATAATACCTCTCCTATAGAGCTTGAATACTTCCCTCAACCTATTAACAGGCTCTATTACAACTTAATAGAAACGCAGAATATTGACTTTAAATATCCTGACAATCCTAATTGGAATCCACAATCTAAAAATAATGTTGATGTGATCTACAGTAAAGCAATTGGTTTTTATATCGATGGCATTTTTGTTCACAAAGAAAATTCAGCTTGGAACTTTGATAATATTAAAGAAATAGGCGTAATAAGAGGCTTTACACCTGAATCAATTTTGGCAGAAATATCTTCCAAAAATATAAATGTGAAAGAATATTCCCGCTCTGTTCAATTAATTAAAGCTCTTGATGCAAAACGAATTGATGCTATCTATTTAAATATTGATGTAGCTCGATATCAAATGGAGGTTTTAGGTATAAGTTCTCTCTATTTTAATAAGAAATTGCCTTATACAGAGGGGAGTTATCATTTATCTACAATCAAGTATCCTTTTATTATAGATAGGATTAATGCTTTTATAGAAAATAAAAATCAGTGGAATGCTGCTGTAAAATATAGAGCTGCTATTCCATCAGGGTTTTTATTTATTCGTCAAAATTCTTTACAATATTCTTTTTATGATGAAAATGCCCTAAAACACGGACATGGACATCAAGAAACTGCCCAAGAGCATCAAGAACACAAAGACGGTATAAAAGCACACTCTTTTGAAGTAGAGTTTGAAAACTCTAACCCTTCTCCAAGTATTGTTTCCGAACAGCTTCATCAAACAAAATTTAATTATTTTTTGGGAAATGATAAAAGCAAATGGGCAAAAGATGCTAGAGGTTATTCCGAACTTACTTATAAAGAAATTTATCCTAATATAAACCTTCATTTATATCTTCAAAAAGAACAATTAAAATATGATTTTATTGTAGCTGCTGGTGCTGATGCTTCTCAAATTGCAATGAATTATAAACATGCTGACAAAGTAACTTTAGAAAGTGGGCATTTGCATATTCAAACTTCTGTAAACAAAATTATCGAACAAGCTCCTTATTGTTATCAAATTATTGACGGCAAAAAAATAGAAGTGCCTTCAAAATTTGTTTTAAAATATAAAAAAGAAAAAAATAAAGGAAAAATACCACAAGTTACCTTTGATTTTCCGAAAGGATATAACAAAAATCATGAATTAATCATTGACCCTGTTCTTATCTTTTCTACTTTTTCGGGTTCTCGTTCGGATAACTGGGGAAACACAGCAACTTATGATAATGATGGAAATCTCTACTCTGGTGGAACTACTTTTGGAGCTGGTTTTCCTGCTACAACTGGAGCTTTTCAGCTTAGTTTTAATGGCATTTCTGATATTGCCATTCTAAAATATAATGCTGAGGGTACAGGTGTTTTTTATGCTACTTATTTGGGAGGTACTTCTGCCGATGTTCCTTCTAGTATGATTGTCAATAGCCGTAATGAGCTTGTTATTTTGGGAGCAACAAGTTCTTCAGATTTTCCTGTTACAGGTGGTGCTTTTGATACTTCATTTGGAGGTGGTTCTACAACCAATATTATAGGCTATGATTTTGCAAATGGCTCTGATATTTTTATAAGCAAACTGAGTGTTGGTGGCAATAATTTGGTAGGTTCTACTTTTTTGGGAGGTCAATTTAATGACGGAATCAATGTAATTAATTTTGATACATTTACCAATAATCCTCTTGTCAAAAATTATGGTGATGAAGTTAGAGCAGAAATAAACATAGATGCTGCTGATAATATTTATATTGCCAGCACTACTAATTCGCCTGACTTTCCTATGGTTTCGGCACATCGAACTACCTTTCAAGGAAGACAGGAAGGAGTGGGTGCAAAACTTAATTCTAACCTTACTTCTTTACTGTGGAGTACCTATATTGGTGGAAATGATATAGATGCAGCCTTTGGGATTCAGCTTTCTTCAGCAGGAGATATTTATGTAGTGGGAGGAACATTAAGTAATGACCTAATCACTCATGGAGGCACAATGCAATCAAATTATAGAGGAGAAGTTGATGGTTTTATTGTTCGTTATGCTTCTAATTTGGCGTGGCAGGGAGCAAGTTATTTGGGTACAAGTGCTTATGACCAAGCCTATTATGTAGATGTAGATTTGAGTAATAATGTCTATGTTTTTGGACAAACACAAGGCTCACAACCTGTCACAACAGGAGTTTATTTTAATAATAGAGGTGGCTTATTCGTTCGAAAAATGACTTCTAATCTCAATACTATATTGATGGCAACTACCATAGGAAGTCAGCAATTTCAGCCCAACATTACACCTACTGCTTTTATGGTCAATGATTGTGGTAATATTTATTTGGCTGGTTGGGGAAGCCCTGCCATTTATGCCAACCGACCTGCTACTTATCTTTCATCTATTAATACAATGGGATTGCCTACCACTTCGAATGCAACGCAGAGTGTTAGTGATGGAAATGATTTTTATACTATGATTTTGGGTGAAGATGCAGTAGGTTTGGTCTATGCAAGTTTTTTTGGTGGAAGTGGAGAAGGTAGAGAACACGTAGATGGTGGTACAAGTCGTTTTGATAAAAAAACAGGTACAATTTATCAAGCTGTTTGTGCTTGTTCGGGAAGTGGATTTGTTACTACCCCTGGTGCTTTTTCTGAAGTAAATAATTCGAATAATTGTAATAATGCTGCTTTTAAAATAGAACTCGGTTTTCTAAAAGCTGATTTTATATCGACAAATGATATTAATGGTTGTGTGCCTTTTACTGTCAATTTTTTGAATAGAAGTGTAGAAGGAATTACGTATGAATGGGATTTTGGAGGAGCTGGAAATTCTTCACAAACTAGCCCTTCATTTACATTTACAGAGGCAGGAACATACCAAGTAAAATTGGTGGCTAGAAATCCATTTCTTTGTATCAAATCAGATAGTACCTTCCTAACAATCAGAGTTGCTCCTGCTGATTTTACCATTTCGCCAGATACAACCATTTGTAAAGGGCAATCGGTACAACTTGCTGCAACAGGTGGAGTAGATTATCTTTGGACACCAAGCACAGGACTAAACGACCCAAGAAGCCCAAATCCAATCGCAACACCAACAGAAACAACAACCTATACACTCACAACACGAAATACAGAAGGGTGTGAGAAAAAATTAACGACTCAAATTACTGTTTTGCCAGAGCTTGTCCCTAGTTTTTCTTTTACTATTGGCGACCCTTGCTCCGAAAATCCGTCAGTTAGTTTTATAAATACAACTCAAAACGGAACATCTTACTTTTGGGATTTTGGAAATGGACAAACTTCAACTTCTCAAAACCCTTCTCCTCAAAACTACACTACAGGAACTTATACCATAAAATTAGTTGCTACAAATAATATTTGTAATGATAAGGATTCTGTTACACAAGAATTTACAATTAATCCTGATGTCTTTACATTTAATGGAGATACTACAATTTGTTTTGGACAATCTGTACAATTCAATGTAACAGGAGGAATTTCGTATGAATGGACACCAACAACAGGACTTAGCGACCCAATGATTGGAAATCCGATTGCATCACCAACCGAAACAACAACTTATAAAGTAAAAGTAACAGGGCAAAATGGTTGTATAGAAGAACGTCAAATCAGAATGGTTGTGGGAGAAGAAATTATTCCAGATTTTGATATTCTACAATCTAATCTTTGTAATGAATTTCCGACAGTCAGCATTGTAAATAATACTATTGGTGCAACTTCTTACCTTTGGGATTTTGGAAATGGACAAACCTCAACAGCCCAAAACCCTGCAAATATTTCATACAACACTGCAGGAAATTATAGAATAAAATTGATAGTAAATAATATTGCGTGTTCGGATTCTCTTATCAAAAATTTTGATTATTATACTAATAATTTCTTTGTTTCACCTAACAAATCTATTTGTTTGGGGCAGTCCTTACCACTTGAAGCTGGTGAAGGAATAAACTTTAGTTGGAGTCCGACAACAGGACTTAGCGACCCAACCATCGCAAATCCGATTGCATCACCAACCGAAACAACAACTTATACTGTCAGCATTACTACTCAAAATGGTTGTATCAAACAAGAAGAAGTAACCATTACAGTTTTGCCAGAACTAAGCCCAGATTTTGACATTATCATTACAGATAGATGCGACCAAACACCTGTCATCGAAATTATCAATAATTCGGTAGGTGCAACATCTTTCTTTTGGGATTTTGGAGATGGAAGAACCTCAACACTTCGCAATCCTGCTCCTTTTCAATATGATAATGAAGGAGTTTATAATATTACCCTTAGAGTAGAAAATGCTATTTGTCAAGATTCTACTTCTCAAAATGTAGATGCTTTGATTGATGACAAAACAATATTGTTATCATCAATCAAAATGCCTCAAAACCCCACAATTTGTAGAGGGCAAAGTGCAGAACTCAATATAACAGGTGGAAATTTGTTTGAATGGAGTCCAACAACAGGGCTTAGTGACCCAACTATTAGAAATCCGATTGCATCACCAGACCAAACTACCATTTACAATGTTCGAATTTCGAATATTGATGGAGGTTGTTTTGTTGATAGTATGGTTACAGTTACGGTTGTCGACAAACTGCTTCTTGATTTTGATATTACTCATTCGCCCGAATGTGGCGCACCAGCAACTATTTTATTTAATAGTAAAAATACAGGAGATGGTAATTGGGTTTGGGATTTGGGAAATGGTGATTCAATTAATGTTTCTAATCCAACAGAATATACCTACACAAAAGCAGGCACTTATACCATAAAAGTAAAGGCTTCAAATGGAATTTGTGATGAAGAAATGACCACAACAATTAGAGTAGATAACGTTTTGCCTCCCAATGTAATTACACCAAATGGCGACGGAATCAATGAAACTTTTGTATTGGATAAAGTCAGTACAGGCTGGAAACTTCAAATTTATAATCGATGGGGAGAACAGGTTTTTTCTTCTGATGATTATAACAATGATTGGGGAAATAAAGCCGAGCCAGCTATGTATCATTATTATTTGACTTCCCCAGAAGGAGATACATGTAGAGGCTGGATTCATGTTTTGCAATAATTAATCAAATTATTTGTAACAGATTTCTCAAAATCTTGAATAGCAAAATCCTTTCAAATCTATTTTGAAAGGATTTTTTCTAGTTTGTAAGTAATGATTTTACAAAAAAGACAACATTTTTTAATGCAACTCCAAAAATATTTATATTGTTTCATTCAATTTTTACTCAAAAAAATGCAAAAAAAAGTTGAGATAAGTTTGATTTTCGTTTAAATTATCTAATTTTGTACATGTTTTTATAAAACGTCCCTTTTGTCTTGTTTATCAATTTAGTTTTTAAAATTAAATCAAAAAATAAATTTCTCAAAATTGACAATACAACATACAAACAATTCAATAAACTAGAATTTCATTTTGCTTTATTCTATTATTGATAAAGTGAAAATTATATAAAAAAATTTCCATTTATTTTATTATTAAATCAATTATTTTTTTGAAATAATAAAATAAAGAAACAATTCTGCTACTCACTCTTTCTTATGGGTTTCTTTGACATCTTTACTAGCGATATTGCCATTGATTTAGGCACAGCTAACACATTAATTATTCATAGAGGAAAAATCGTCGTGGACGAACCCTCTATTATTGCACTTGACAAACGCTCTGGAAAAGTAATGGCTATCGGAAGAAAAGCCATGCAAATGCACGAAAAAACACACGAAGATATTCGCACCATTCGCCCTCTTCGTGATGGCGTAATTGCTGATTTTGATGCAGCCCAACAAATGATAAAAGGGCTTATCAAAATGATAGAACGTGGTCGTTTTAATCTATCAAATCGAATTGTGATTTGTATTCCTTCTGGAATTACAGAAGTAGAAAAACGTGCCGTAAAAGAGTCTGCCGAACAAGCAGGTGCAAAACAAGTCTATATGATAAAAGAACCGATTGCAGCAGCAGTAGGTATTGGCATCGATATCGAACAGCCGATTGGTTCGATGATTGTTGATATTGGAGGTGGAACAACCGAAATCGCTGTTATTGCTCTTTCAGGTATTGTCTGCGACCAATCTATACGTACAGCAGGTGATGTATTTAATAAAGATATTTTGGACTATATGCGTCGTCAGCATAATCTTTTGATTGGAGAACGTTCGGCCGAACGTATCAAAATTGAAGTAGGAGCTGCCATGTCTGAACTCGAAACGCCTCCCGATGATTATGAGGTTCGTGGAAGAGATTTAATGACAGGTATTCCAAAAGTAGTGAAGGTTTCATATAGCGAAATTGCTTTTTCATTAGATAAATCAATTTCCAAAATTGAAGAGGCAGTCTTGAAAGCTCTCGAAATTACACCTCCCGAATTGGCTGCTGATATTTATGAAAATGGTATTTATCTGACAGGTGGTGGTGCGCTTTTACGTGGACTTGACAAACGCCTTTCTCTCAAAACAAAACTTCCTATTCATATTGCAGAAGACCCATTACGTGCCGTAGTGCGTGGAACAGGAATTGCATTGAATGATGTAACTAGGTTTAAACCTGTCTTATTGGATTAATTCAATAAAATTAGTTTGGATTTATGAGGTTAGCAAGGAGATAAAAATTATTATATTTAGGACACTGTTTAATAAATTACCTTGTACTTTAGAATATTCTGTCCCAAACGATTGTCAGAGTTATTTGGATTATCAAAACAACTACTGACAAAGTTTTTATACATTTCCTAGATTAGAATAATACTAGAAAATGTTAGAGTACTGGACACTAGATGTATTTGCTGTTCTGTGAGTCACAGAACAGGGAAAAACACCGTTCGTTGGTGTTTT
>CAKZOK010000121.1 GCA_937136415.1 uncultured Cytophagales bacterium
GGTAGTTTTTAGTTGTATAATTTTGCTATTCTAAAACGCTTTAAAAAAATCATACTTTGTGTAACACCACCAAAAATAAAATGTATCCTAAATTAGTAACTATTTACTGGTAACTACAACAACTATGTTCGATTTTGATTTTCGATTCTTAAATACAGACAATAAACCAACTTCTTATTTTGACAAACAAGGTTCTATCGAACAAGAAGGAATTTATTTTGATGGCGAAATGCTTGCTTTTTCGGAAATCCAAGAAGTAGTGCGATATCGAAATCGCCTTTCTATTATTATCAAAGCAGGCGCAAAAACAGCAGTAGATGAGTTTTTGTTGCCTCATTTTAATGGCTTTATGATTTGTGTAGATGAAGAAGAGGCATTTGATATAAAAAGCATGATGGATAGAGAATATACAGCATTGCAAGTAGAAGAACGAAAAGAAGAGCTTAAAGGGCAAGGTGAGGTGCATAATTTTAGAAAATCAGAATGCCCAACCTGTAAAAGCCACATAGATTTGTCATATCTTCAACCAACAAGATATATTTTTTGCAAACATTGTGATTCTATTTTTAATAAACATGGAAATTATACAGACCTAAATGATTACAAAATTTGTCCTGTTTGTCATTATTACAATCGCATACAAATTACTCCAAAAGTAGAAGCCTATTTTTATGGAAAGGAAGATAAAGCATTTGCTTTTCAGACAACTTTTCAATGTGATAGCTGTACAAAAAGAGAGCTAAATTCTCGTATTTGGAAAAATATGCCTTTTTTGATTGGTGCAATAGGAGATTTTATAGCCAGAAATAGAATAGAAACTGATATTGATTCTTCTTATGCTGAACTTACAAGGGCAAATTTATTGGGTTATCAAGGGCAAATTGAAGAAGCCAAACCTCTTTATGAATCAATGTTTTTGTATGTAAAAGACCAACCAGGGGTGCTTTATGATTTTGGAAAGGCTTATCTGGATTCTGCTTTATTGCTTTTAGAAGATGCCGAATTTACAGGCGAAGAGCAAGCATTGCCATATATAGCTGAGGCTGTTCGATGGCTTTCTCGTTGTTTACAGATGTGTTCGAATTATGAGCCTGCTATCAAACTTTTTGAAGATAATGAAGGGTTAGAATACGAAATAGATGATGAGTTTGAGTATTAAATAATTATATCTTTACAAATTCTAGTTCGTTATTTTTTTCTGAATCATAAATAATCATTCTGTTTTTTGTATAAGATAAAATTTGATAACAAATTAGCTTTTCTTTTCCACTTCCAATAACCAAAAAATTACCTTGTTTATCATAAACTCCGTTTTCTCTAGGGCATTTATTGTAGATTGCAAAAAAACTGGGAAGGTTTTCTGAATTACCTTTTTCTCTTAAATTATCTGGATATAGCCTAGAATACACTTTTCGTTCTCTAAAAAATAAATAATATAGAGTGTCTTTATTTTGCTCTGATTTTTTATTGACTAATTTCCATTGCCCTTCTAAATCAAAATGAGATGTTTTGATTATTTCTATTGCTTCCAAAGAAGCAGAAAAATCACTAGAGTCGGTAGGAAAGGTAGTATAAAAATCTTTGTATTGGTTCTTATTTTCGTTTTCCAAACAAGAAAGACAAAGGAGTATAACTCCAAAAAAAAGAGCTATAAAAATAAAGTTTTTAGAAAGCATTTTAAGATAATGATAAATAAATAATTGAAAATTAAAATAATATTAAAAAATGAACTCTCTATTTTCTGTTTCTAATTGTGGAATGTACTTTCATCGTTTTTGTTATATAATTAGTGTTAGCATTATCTGTATGCTGTTTTTTGTGTTAAATCCTTCAATATGTATAGGACAAAATAATTTGATTGAAGGCGATTCTTTAAATACATCATTTCAAAAAAATAAAAATACAAATAAAAAATTATACACAAATATAATAAATAATTCAAAAAACACAATAAATATACTTTGTGATTCAAAAATGCAAGGAAGAGGTTATGTTGATAAAGGAGAGCAAATTGCAGCAAATTATATTGCAAAACAATTTGAAAAAATAGGATTATTAAAATATAAAGACACTTATTTTCAGTCATTTAACCTAAAATCTGTAAATATTTTTCCAAAAAAGGTACAATTAAAGTCAAGAAATAAAACTTTTCAAGGGGGAAAAGAATATTTGGTGAGTTCTTTTTCCAATTCTGGTAAAGGTAAAGTCGGTATTTTGTATTTAGATTCGGCTTTTTTTCAAAATGATTCGGCACAAATAGCATTCAAAAAAGTATCTTTAAAAAAGACTGCTGTCATGTATTCGGACAAATGGACTAAAAAAATACAAACAGAAAACCCTTCTTTTTTAGAAAAAATACAAGAGGCAAAAGCTATTTTTGTTCGAACAAAAAAACTAATTGGCGTGCCTTCACCTGTTGCTTATTCAAAGCCTTATTTTGAGGTTTTGGATAGTATTTTTCCTGTTTATCCTGCTCTCGGATTGATAGATTTAGAAGATTTGAAAGTAACCAAGAAGGCAAATAAAATAAAAACTCTTAGCTTTAAAGTAAAATCAAAATTAGTCGTATCCCAACCCTCTCAAAATGTAATTGGTTATATAAAAGGAACAAAAAACACTAAAAAGGTAATTGTTTTTTCGGCTCATTATGACCATTTGGGCAAAATGGGAAAAGATGTTTATTTTGCAGGAGCAAATGATAATGCTGCTGGTGTGGCGATGCTTTTAGAGTTGGCAAAATATTATTCAGAAAACCCACCAGAATATTCGGTTGCTTTTATGGCATTTGGCTCGGAAGAGATTGGTATTTTGGGTTCGATGTTTTATACTCAACACCCTCTTTTTCCATTAAAAAATATTGAATTTTTATTAAATTTGGACTTAATAGGAACTGGCGAACAAGGAGCAACAGTAGTCAATGCAACTATTCATGAAAAAGAATTTGAGATTTTGAAAAAGATAAATACAGAAAATAAATATTTAAAAAACATCAAAAGTAGGGGGGCAGCAGCCAATTCTGACCATTATTTTTTTCATAAAAACAGAGTTCCTAGTTTTTTTATTTATTTGAATGGAGGGAGTCAGGCATATCATGATGTAGATGACAAACCTCAAAATTTATCTCTTTTTGGTTATCAAAATCTATATCAATTATTGATAGAATTTGTGAATCAGTTGCCAGTAAAATAGCAAAGTAATCAGTTAAAATTAATACAATTACTTGAGAGTAAGGCACAAAAAAAGACTCTCAAGTAGAAAATTAGTAAAATAATTTTCGTTACTAAAAAGCCTTATTTTGTACTTCAATAAAAATTATCAAAGCAAAATAGTAGAATTGTAATGCTTCTTACTTGTGTGTACGCTCGTCAGAAACAGTAAGTTTGTGGCGACCTTTTGCACGTCTAGCACGAATTACATTACGTCCTCCTGGAGTTTCGGTACGTGAGCGAAAACCATGTTTGTTTTTACGCTTACGTTGTGAAGGTTGAAAAGTACGTTTCATAATGGTATAAAGTTAAATAAATTAAGAGTGTAGATTTAATAAATTAGGAATTAAAATATATTATTTTTATGCCTATATTTTTCTCAAATCATTATTCTCAATCGTTTTATATGAGTATTTTTAAAACAATGAAGGGCAAAATTACGAAAAGACTAGCGTATCTACAAGAATTATTCGAAATTATAATCAATTTTATTTCTTAATAAATCGTATCTGTATATTTTTACTAGTAGGTTCTTTATTTTCAGTAGATTTTATTTTTTCTATTAATGTGATTTCTAACCTCGTATTTATCTATGACTTTGCATTTATCTTTACCTTTCTACTAACATTTTATTTACTTCTGTACGTTGAACGGAACGAAAATGAACAAAATATTTACCATTTTGCCAACCATTTATATCAATAATCAAAGGCGATTTGTCAGCCTCTACCGAAAAATATAATAATCCATCAGTATCATAAATCTGAACAGTTGCATGCAAATCTGTACTTGGTAGATGGATTTTGATATACGAACTTTCTACTTTTGAAGGCACAAATTGATTAGAAGCAAGAGTTAGGATAACATCAACAGGTATGGTTTTAGAATAGGTTGTTTTGTTGTCTGTATTGAATATTTTCAAACGATAATATAAGCGAGAAGCAAAGGCTTTTTTGTCGACAAAAGAATAATACTCTACTTGATTTCCTTGAATAGTTTCGATGGTGGTAAAATTACGCCCATCTATGCTACGTTCTATTTCAAAGTAAGAAATAGGAATTGTTTCGGCAGCCAATTTTAGTTGCCAGCGCAATACTACAGTTTGGGGTGAGGTGGCTTGTGCCTGCATATTTACTTCTTGTGCATAGCTATTCATGTGTGTGTGAAAAGAGCAAAAAATTAGAAGTAAAAAAGAGCTTAAAATAGAAAGAGTAGAATGGATAGAATAGTATTTAGTTTTTTTTTGCATTGCCTTTTGTTGTTTCAGAAGTAATCAAATGAGAACCCTATATGGATAGTTTTTTTGACAAATATAAGATAGCATTTTTTAAAGAATTGTTTTTTAATTATTTAACTAATAATGGTCATATTTTATACCAATAATTCTAAAATTGAAATTATAATGTATAAAAAAAATTTCAGTACTGGACATTAAGGTAAAATTGTTGGTAAGAATAGTAATTGTTAGAGTACTGGACATGAGTTAAAAAGTTGTTGGTGTCGCTACGCTAAAACACCAGCGAACGGTGTTTTTCCCTGTTCTGTGACTCACAGAGCAGCAAATACATCTTTTCCCTGTTCTGTGACTCACAGAACAGCAAATACATCTAGTGTCCAGTACTCTAAGTAATTGTAGCGCAGATTTCAGCCTTTGGAGAGGTTTGTACTGTTTATTTTTATTCTACGAAGGCTGAAGTTTTCGATACATTTTCTCACGCTAAAGCATAAGTTACCTATCTACAACAAAAATATTTCCCATGTCCAGTACTGTAAAAAAAGATTTATTCTTAATAATGCTATCTTAATCTAAGAAATAATTAGAAATTAAAAAACATAATATTTTTTTATTTAAAAACGATTTTTTCAATAAAAATTGTTTTATTTTTAAACAAATCCATAATTATTTCCTAAGAATCAATTTTTTTATTTCTTCAAGAATGGAAATTTCTTTACTTCTGCTTTCATTCTTTTTCCCTCTCTTACTTCTACAAAAATTTGGCTTTCTGCTTTTGCAAAATCCTTTTGAAGATATGCCATTCCGATAGATTTTCCGAGCGAAGGAGATTTTGTTCCTGAAGTAACTTCTCCAATTTGATTTCCTCCACTTGGGGCATCAAAAATTTTGTGATGCTGGCGAGCAATGCCTTTATCCAGTACCTCAAAACCAATTAATTTTTTCTTAACTCCTTCTTTCTTTTGAAGTTCTAAGGCTTCACTATTGATAAATTTTTTGTTGAATTTGGTTATCCAACCTAAACCAGCTTCCAAAGGCGAAGTAGTATCATTTATATCATTTCCATACAAACAAAAACCCATTTCCAAACGAAGTGTATCTCTTGCAGCAAGCCCAACAGGAATGATTCCTTGTGCTGCACCATTTTCTAAAATAGCATTCCAAACAGCAACAGCATTTTCATTATTTACATAAATTTCAAAGCCACCAGCACCTGTATAACCTGTATTGGAAATGATTACATTGGGGATTCCTGCAAAGGTATCTTTTACAAAATGATAATATGGAATTTCTTTTAAATCAACTTTTGTAAGCTCTTGAAGCGCATCAATAGCCAGCGCACCCTGCACAGCAAAAAGACTAATTTGGTCAGAAATATTTGTCATTTCTACATCTTTGGGCTTGTGCTTCATAAGCCAGTTCCAATCCTTTTCGATATTAGAAGCATTAACAACCAAAAAATAATCATTTTCGGCCATTTTATAGACTAGCAAATCATCTATAATTCCACCTTTATCATTCGGAAAACAAGAATATTGTACTCTTCCATCATAAAGAGTGGCTACATCATTTGAGGTTATATATTGCAAAAAAGCCTCTGCTCCTTCACCTTTTACAGAAAATTCGCCCATGTGAGAAACATCAAACATGCCTACTTTTTCACGAACGGCATGGTGTTCGGCTGTTTGAGAAGCGTACCAAACAGGCATTTGGTAGCCAGCAAACGGAATTAGTTTTGCTCCCAAAGCTGTGTGTATATCATGCAAGGCAACTTGTTTTAGGTCAGAAGAAGAAGTTGGGTTAGAGGTAGTTTGAGCCATGTTGTTTTTTTGTGTTTTTAAATTAAATTGTTTTTTTGAGATAGTACAAAAATAGGAATTTTTTTGGAATCCATCTTTAAGAAAATGAAATTCAAATCCCATCTTAGAGATAAAATTTGATTCTATATGATTTTGATGACAAAATTTATCTTGTATTTTTTTTATTTCTAAGAACAAAAAAAAGCCTGTCTAATAGTTATTTAAAAAGATTTTAAAAATAAGGTTTGAATTTCTGCTAACAGTCCCTTATCTTGCTTTATTATTTTTAAAAAAACTTTAATTTTATTTTTGTGGTTCATCGTACTACTATTATTACTATTTTGAGTGTTTTTGGGCTTACACTCTTTCTTATTTTTCTTTTTTTGATACAAAAATCGGCTTGGAAACAAGAAAACGACCTTCTAAAAACAGAATTAGATAGCCTTAAAATCAGTAGCCAGAATTTAGCTTTAGAATTTGAAGAAAAGGTAGAGAAAAAGCGCATTTCGGATTCGCTTATGCATCGAAAACTATATGATAATTATTTTGATGCTTATGATGCTCAAAATTTTAGATTATATGCGCTTTATAAAGATTCTGAACGAAAATATGGTTCTAGTTCTAATTTGGCTCGTGCCTTCAATATTGAAAATCCAGAATCTATAAAAAGTAATAAAGTGCTGGGAGAAATGTGGTATATTATTCCTGTAAAAGGAATCCATTTTGTAGAAAAAAAACAAACTTGGACAACTATCGCAAAAAAATATTATCATAATTTGAATGATTCGAGCTTACTCAAAACATTTAATAAAGAGCTAAAACCTGAAAAATTTATTATTGTGCCTTTTAATTGATAAATCTTTTAGTTTCGCCAAACTTGATGATATTGTTTTTTTTAATTTTGCTGTTTCGTTCATAATTTTAGTGGTGTTGTAAAAAGTATGATAAGTTATTTGGTTGTTGGTGTCGCTTCGCTAAAACACCAACAACGGCATT
>CAKZOK010000122.1 GCA_937136415.1 uncultured Cytophagales bacterium
ACAGGGAAAAACACCGTTCGTTGGTGTTTTAGCGTAGCGACACCAACAACTTTTTAACTCATGTCCAGTACTCTAATTTATTACAGTTTTAATTTAAAAAAAATGTCTTTTCCTCTCATCAAAGTTTGTGGAATGCGTGATGCTCAAAATATTGAGCAAATAGCTTCTCTTTGTCCTGATTTTGTAGGTTTTATTTTTTATCCTCGTTCGAAACGCTATGTTCGTCAGTCAGATTTGAGTAGTGCGTGTTTAGATAAATTATTACCCAAAAAATTACCTACATCTATCAAACGAGTAGGGGTTTTTGTGGAATCTACTGATGCTGAGGTAGAACAAATTGCTAGTCAATGGGAATTGGATTTTGTACAGCTTCATGGCAACGAATCGCCAGCTTTTTGTCGGAAATTAAAAGAGAAAGGAATCAAGATTATCAAAGTTTTTTCGGTAGGGAAAGAAGGAATTTCGCTTTCTCACATGCGTCAGTATAAAGATTTTGTAGATTATTTTTTGTTTGATACACAGACCCCTGATTATGGAGGAAGTGGACATAAGTTTGATTGGAATACTCTCAAAACCTATGATTTAGAAGTTCCTTTTTTGCTTAGTGGAGGAATTAGTTTGGAAGATGTAGAAAAATTGAAAGAGCATATTCATCATAATTGTGTTGGTTTTGATATAAATAGTAAGTTTGAAATTGCTCCTGCGCAAAAAAACGCAGCACTTATTGAAGAATTTATTACCTTGATGAGGCAGAAATAAATAAAATAAGAAACCAGATTTAAGAAATTAGAAAGCATGTAAAATGCCTCTGATTTTTTCAAGATAATTATTGCAAAACTTTATATAATCGAATGGTAGTGCTGTCTTGAAGCTGTTTTTGCCACAAATCATAACTTTCCGAAAAATCCAAACCCAAATACTGGCTATGTTCTACATACAAAAAAGGTTCTGAAAGCGTTGATTCTTTCCATTCTTTCAAAAGTTTGTATTTTTCTTTATAATGATTTCTTATAGAATATTTTATTTTTTTATTCTTCATAATTGTTTCTGCTTCCAAACAATCATTAGCCAAAATACAATAATCATCTGTCAGAATATAAAAAACAGAATCTATATTGTTTAATGTATTCTTATTTTTAATTGTAAAGTTGGTATCAAAATTTTGAGGTAGAGTATCATAATTAATGTTCTCTTTTTCTAAAAAAGGAATGGGCTGAAGTGTTCCTTTTAAATAAATTAATTCTGTTTTATTTAATTCATTTTTTACCAAATTTTCTTTTATAAAACGTGTTGCTTCATCATAAGAAGTTGCAGAATAAGAGTAAATATGAGCCATAATGAGCCAACAATTATAAAAAATACCCAAAAAAAGCAACCATTTTCCACTTTTATTCAGAAGTTCTCCAAACAAAAATGCCCAAGCAGAAAGCGCATAAGCAATCATCAAAACCAAAATCCAGATGCGAGGGGCTTTTTCTAAAAATAGAGTAGGAATGGCAATCGAACCTAAAAATAAAAGCCAAAAAATAACTTTTTGATTAATTAATTCATTCCAATCAAATGACAGAGTTTTTTTATTTAATTGAGTTTTGTTTTCATTTCTCTTCAAAAATTTCTTGATAACAGAAAAAATAACCATTCCCATTCCTATCCAAATCAAAGGATTTTCGAAAAAGAAAATGTATTTAAAATAATATAACAAATCAAATTCTACCCAAGATTCTCCTGTAATTTCTCGCTGATGTGCTTCAAAAATAAGATAATATAAATTTGCTAAATAAGCATTCCATTTTCCTAAGAGAAGCTGTCCGATTAATGTCCAAAATCCAATAAAAAAAATATTTATCCCACCAAAAATAATTGCTTTTTTGATAAAATTGGTAAATGAATTTTGATAAAATAAACAACCAAAAACAAAGGGTAAAATCAAGATAGATTTGTAATTAAAACCAAAAGCAATCGCAAAATAAATGCTAATATAGATTATGTTTTTGTAGTTTTTAGAAATTTCGTCTTTAGAATATAATAATTCATTTTTGAGAAAATAAATACACAAAAAGACAAACAACAGACTTCCATTATCAATAGTCAGACAACGCCCAGAATAAACCAATAAAGGCGAACTGCCCACAAAAAGAGCTAAAAAAAAACTAGCTGTATTCGAAAATTTCCAATCCTTTTTTAAAGTAAAACACAAAAATAAAATAGCAATGATTTGTAAAATAGCTTGTGAATAAACTAAGAAGGTAAAATTATTTTGATATGCAAAGTAAGCAAAGCTATCAAAAAAATGTAGAAATGGGGCAGCGTGATGAAAAAGCATTGAAAAATCTCCTTCTACAAATTGTTTTGCAGCCAAAAAATTAGTTACAGCATCATAATCGTGTAAGCCTACTTCGGACAAACGAAAAAAACGAAGTAAAAATAAACAAGCAAAAGCAGCAATTAGCCAAATGTATTTTTTGTAATTATTCATTAAAGTATAAACTAAAAATATATCAAAATTAAAAAAGCATATTCTAGTAAAAGAATATGCTTTTTCTTAAAAATAACTTTCTGTATAAAATATTATTTTGCTGTAAGAGCTGAAAATACAGTATTTAAGTTTTCTCCTCCTCTTAATTTTTCCAAATTATCATTTGGCATATCAGCACGAAACAGGTCGCCAATTTTGTTTCCTACCAAAGAATTAAGGTCTGTTTGTGCATATTCTTTTGCTATTTCTTCTGCTTTTTGGCGAGTGATAGTAGCTTCTTGTGCGTATTTTTCCATTGTTTTTGCTTCTTCAGGATTCATAGATGCTTTTTGAGGCACAACTTTGATGTTTACTTCTGTCAAATCAGTATGAATAAAAGAACGCATTGCCATCGAAACCATACTAGCTTTTACAATGTCCTGAATTTGTGCCTCATCAGCACTTGCAGGTACAGCAGGAGAAATACGAATCTGCGTATCTGATATTTTTTCATACGTGTTGTTTTCAACAGTATAATCTCCCAAATCTATAACCATTTCATCAAGGTTTGCAAATTTTGTAGGAGCTTCTTGGTCGGTGTTTACTGTTTCTTCAACGGCAGTTTCAGTTTCTTTTGTATTTTCTTCAGTAGTTTTTTCTGAGCCAGCACAAGAAGAAAAAGTTCCTATTGATAAAAGTAAAGAAAAAACAAGGAAATACGAGAATAAAGTATTAAATTTCATAAAAAAGAATGCGTTTGAGGGTAAGTTGAATGTTGAAAAGATATAATATTACTTGATATATTTTAGTTCAAATCGAATAATGACCGAAAATTACGAAAAAATCAGTAACTTTTGTTAAAAAATAACAGGATTATTCAAAAATCTAGCAAATACTTTGATTAAAAAATATATCCAACATTAACTCCTATTCGTGGAAAAAGCCCAACAATAGGAATTGGAATTTTTTCTTCTACAACATCATCATTTTGATATTTGATATTTACTTTGCTTAGGTTGTACCAAAAAAGCCCAAATCCACCAAAAACATCTATGGAAAATTGTTCTTTTATGAAAAAATTATGTCCTGTCATTAATCCCAAACCATAATTATTAAATTTTGCATTTGCACTTCCACTTGTTTCATTTGTTCCTCCATTTACCGAAATATCCAAATCCATACGAGCATAATTTGCATACGCACCAACAAAAAAGCCATTTAAGGCTTGTTCACTAAAATAATAACGATATTCAGGCATAAACCCCCAGCTTTTTAATTCTAATTCTCCAGCTATTTTTGAGTTATTACCTGTTTTATATTTAAACTCATCAAAAGTAATCTTCGAACAGCTCACCAACAAACTTAATGAAGAATGCGTCGTAATAGCAACTTCTGCACCTAATGTATAGCGTCCTAAGAGTGGATTAAGAGGGTTTGTCTTTATTATTGCTTGTTGTGCAAAACTCATTTCTGAAAATGAAAGACAAAATAAAAGTAAGAAAAATATTTTTTTCATTGTATTTGTGTTATTAGGTAAAGAATGATGTAGAATAAAATTATCCTATTGCAATATTAGTTTTGATAAGTTTTATTGCGATAGCTAAAAGAATAATGCCAAAAACTTTACGCAAAACAGCTTTGCCTGTTGCGCCTAATTTTTTTTCAATCCATTTAGAACCACGCAAAACGATATAAATGACAGTTAAGTTAATCAAAATACTAATCAAAATGCTGGCTTGAGAATATTCTGCACGCAGAGAAATCAAAGTTGTCATTGTTCCTGCGCCTGCAATGAGAGGAAAAGCCAAAGGAACAACCGTCGAACTGGTTACTTCTGGGTCAGATTTGAAAAAATCTACTCCTAACACCATTTCCAAACCAATCAAAAACATAATCAATCCTCCTGCGATGGCAAAAGAGGCTACATCAAGACCAAAAAGAGATAAAATTTCTTGTCCCAAAAACAAAAAAGCAACCATCAAAACACCCGAAACAACAGTAGCTTGTAGGGCTTTTAGTTCGCCTCCATTTTTCTGACGCAAGTCTATAATAATAGGAATTGAACCTAAAATATCAATCACAGAAAATAAAATTAGCGACGCAGAGGCAATTTCTTTAAAGTTAAAATCCATAAGTGAGATAAAGTTTTGAGATTAGAAATGGAATAAAATTTTGAAGTAAATGTAATTTTAATTACTTCATACTTTACAGAAGGTCTTCTCCAAATTCTTCTTCTTTATTTTCTACTGCAACAAGCTCTGAAACTCCACCAGAGGCAATAAATTTCATAAGGTCAGCCGAGTTATCATATTCAATAGGTGTAATATTTTGGGCAGCCACTAAGTATAAATTTCCAGAAATGTTATATGAATGAGGAAAATAAACACCAATCAAATCATTGATTTTTAATAATGATAAATCTTCTGCTGTAATAAAACCAAGTCTATAAATATCATTTTCAGCATTGAGCTTTACCAAAACAGATTTGCTAAATTTTTTTTCTTCGCCTACAAAAGCAGCCATCAAATCTTTTATGGAAGTGTAGATAAGCCCAACCATAGGAAGACGCAAAATCATTTTTTCGAACCATTCAAAAAAAGATTTTGCTACAAAAAGAGAAGTTAGGTAACCAATAAAAGTTAGAGAAACCAAAATAACTATAATACCAACTCCCGAAGTACGAAAAGGAAGAAGTGAATCCATCCATTCTAAAAAAGAAATTACCACATATATTGTTCCTGCTAAAGGAACAGTAACCAAAAGCCCACGAAAAAAATAGGTAGCAATAGTAGATAAAGTAACTTTCATAGTGTTGAAGGGATTGTCTTTTTATATTTTTAAACACCACAAAGTTCGATATTTTCTATCATAAAAAACAATCTTATATGAAATAAATCAGGGTTTTCTTACAAAAATAAAAAATGCCGTTGTTGGTGTTTTAGCGATAGCGACACCAACAACTACAATTTGAGAATAGAGGTTTAAAGCATAAAAAAGACCTAATAGTTTTTTATAAGAAAACCCTGTGAAATAAATTTAGAAGTTAGATTTTAGAAGTCAGAAGTTTTATATTTGCATTTAATTTAGTCGGACTGCTTTACAATACAGTTCTAATTTTCGTAATTTTTCATTTATATTATAATGAGTCTTCTAGCCATTTCTCCTATTGATGGGCGTTATCAGCGTCATACAAAGCCATTACAAAATTATTTTTCAGAATATGCGCTCATCAAAGCTCGTGTACAAGTAGAAATTGAGTATTTTATTGCGCTTTGTCAAGTTTCCAAAACAGAGGTAAAACAGCTTCCAGAGCTTTCAGAAAATCAAATTTCTTCTTTAAGAAAAATTTATATTCAATTTTCTTTAGAAAATGCCCAAAAAATAAAAGAAACAGAAAAAATTACAAATCATGACGTAAAAGCCGTAGAATATTTTGTAAAAGAAGAATTAGAAAAATTGAATTTAGGAATGTATAATGAGTTTGTTCATTTTGGACTGACTTCGCAAGATATAAACAATACAGCCAATCCAATTTTATTAAAAGAAGCAGAACAAAGTATTATTTTTGATGAAATAAGTAGCATTATAGAAAAATTAAATGCTATTTCGGAGCAATGGAAAACGATTCCTTTGCTTGCTCATACACACGGACAACCTGCATCGCCTACACATTTAGGAAAAGAAATTAAAGTTTTTGCGTATCGATTAGAACAGCAATTCAAAAACCTCAAAACACTCCCACATACAGGCAAATTTGGAGGAGCAACTGGAAATTTTAATGCTCACAAAGTAGCTTATCCAAAAACAAATTGGAAAACTTTTGGAAAGAATTTTTTGCAAAATAATTTAGGTTTAGAACGCCAAGAATGGACAACACAAATTGATAATTATGACTTTTTGGCTGCAAAATTAGATGCTTACAAACGCATTAATACCATTTTGATAGATTTTAGTAGAGATGTTTGGGCGTATGTTTCTATGGGATATTTCAAGCAAAAAATAAATCCAAATGAAGTTGGTTCTTCTGCTATGCCTCACAAAGTAAATCCAATAGATTTTGAAAATGCAGAGGGTAACTTAGGAATTTCGACAGCTCTTTTCGAACATTTATCAACAAAACTTCCTATTTCTAGGCTACAACGTGATTTGACAGATTCTACCGTTTTGAGAAATTTGGGTGTTCCGTTTGGTCATTTTTTGATTGCTCTTAAATCTCTTCAAAAAGGAATTTCGAAACTAGAAGTAAATGAAGCAAAAATAAAAGCTGATTTAGAAAATAACTGGGCAGTTGTGGCAGAAGCAATTCAAACCGTTTTGAGAAGAGAAAATTATCCAAAACCGTATGAAGCCTTAAAAGCTCTCACACGAACAGGAAAAGCAATGAATGAGGAAACAATACATGAGTTTATCAAAACCTTAAACGTTTCGGAGGAGGTAAAAAATGAGCTTTTAGAGATTACACCTTTTAATTTTACAGGATATAATTAATCAGTTATCAGTAAATAGTTACCAGCAACCAGTTAATATGATTTTATAGAATAAAGACAATAACCTCAAAACCTTTTTAAACCTAGTTTAGAAAGGTTTTTTTATGAATTATACTATTCTTTCTAAAGTATTGCATTATTTTGATGTGATTTATTGAAATATTAAATTTCAAATAAAAAACCACTTATATTCATTGTATTCTATTTTTTTATAAAAATGTATAAAAAATCACACATGTATTTTTTTTTTTTTACAAAATATTTTTCTTAGTATTGCAAATCAGTTTATAAATAATACTTTTATTTATATCATTTTAATCACTTTAATTTCAATAACGATGAAAAAATCAATAAATTTTTATGCGCCTATGTGGCTGCTGGTGCTTGGGTTGGCTTTTGGGATTTGCCTGTCAAGTTGTGATAATAACGAAGGAGACCCCATGACAAATGAATTAGCAGGTTCTTTTATTTTTGCTTTTGTTGATTCAAATGCAAATAATATTTGTAAAACAAAGGAAAATAGTGTTTATGATGTAGATGCTATCAAAATAGTTATGCACGACGGATATGAGGTAGAAGATTTGTTTTACTTCACTCCAGGACAAGGACAAAACGATTCTTCACATCCTTCTACTAGAGGATTAGTATTTGACTCTCATTTTGTATATACAATAATAGCTGATTTCACAGCAGCACATCAAAAGTACAGTGATAAACCTTTCTATTTGATTATAAATGAAGAAGATACAGACACACTTATGTGGAATTCACAAGTAGAAAGGTTCTTCCATAATGGTAAAGAAGCTCCAGTTGATAGATATGGTTCTCCACATATGTTAATAAAAGGAAATGGTTTTTAGTATGAAAAGTACATTATTACTGTTTGTTTTCGTACTAGGTACGATACTTACAACTCAGGCACAAGTGAAGATAGGAGAATGTGGAACAGAACCTCTTACACAGGAAGAAGCTCAAAACCAACCTTGGTTTGGAAATAATCAATCAACAAAAAACAACCTATGAATAAAACTCTACTAGCTAGTTTTTAGCTTTTTATATTTCAATTTTAATCACTTTAATTTTACGATAATGAAAAAATCAATAAATTTTTATGCGCCTATGTGGCTGCTGCTGATAGGAGTCCTTTTTAGTATTTCCAGTTGTGAGAAGCCATCAATAGGAGAACCTAATAGAGGTGGTACTTGTGAAATTCACTTTGCTTTAGTGGACTCAAATGCTTATAATATTTGTAAAACAGAAGAAAATAGTCCCTACAATATAGATAAAATTCGTGTGGTTATGCATGATGGAACTGTAGTAAGTGATTTAACCCCATACATACCTAAAAGAGGAAACGGTTATTCTGCTATTCATCCTTCTACTAGAGGGTTTGTATTTGCCTCAGAATTTTTATGCGTAGAAGCTGCGTATGGGAAGTATGTAGATAAACCCTTTTATCTTATTCTAAGTGAAGAAGATACAGACACACTTATGTGGAAATCAGATGAGGAACGTCTATACCACAACGGAAAAGTAGCTCCAATAGATGACGGCAGCTATGGAGGTAGCCCTTTTATGCTTATTAAACAAAGTTTTTAAAATAAAAAATCATGAAAAACAAAATAACAATATTCACAACAATCTTTTTGTTGTGCCTAATCAGTGTGTCTTTTGCACAAAAAGAAATACAAGAATGTAAAACTGAATCTCTTACATTAGAGGAAAAAGCAGCGCAACCTTGGTATGGCAACAATCAGTATTTACTCAATTTAGTAGATAGTATAGAGGGAAATATTTCTACCATGAGAACAGAAGCTGTCAATACAAACCGTTTTCTCGTTCCTGTTCAGGCTTGGGTATGGCATAGAGACGATGGTAGTGGAACAGTTCCCTCGCTGTTGTTGGTGTTTAGCTTCGGCTTGCCGTTACGTTCACCAACAACAAATACACAATTATAACACAAAAAACACCCTATGACAAAAACTCTACTAGCTAGTTTTTAGCTTTTTTAATTTATTTAAACACTTTAATTTTTTAACACAATGAGAAATTTAAAATTCAATTTGCCTATATGGCTGCTTGTGCTAGGTTTAGTTTTTGGGCTTTTAAGTTGCCAAGAGAATATAGAAGACGATTATCGCCGTCCAGTAGAAGAGAAAAATGGAGGGGTTTATGGCTTTGTTATTACAGACCTAAATGGATATAATCTCGTTCAAAGTAGAGAGGATACTCCTTATGACATAGATTATATTCATTTGGTAATGCACGATGGAACAGTGGTAAAAGACTTTAGGTATGATTTCTATTATGCCTATCCTCATCCTGCTTCTAATGGTTGTACATTTCGTTCAGGGTTTTTAGCTCAAATCATTCGTCCCCATTTATATGATGTACAATATCAGAAGCCACAATATTTAGATAAAGATTTTTATCTAGTATTAGATGAAAATGATACAGATACATTGCGTTGGAATAGCAAAGAAAATAGGCTATATCACAACGGTAAAGTAGCTCCTGCCTCTTATATGATAATGAAAGAGATTAATTAATCCAATGAAACATATTTTATTATCGCTGCTAATTTTTGTACTAGGTACGAACTTGGCACTAGCACAATCTCCAAAAATGGAGTCAAAATGTGCTACTCGTGAATTAACGGAGGAAGAACTAATGAAACGCCCTGAGTTTGGTAATAATGATTATCTACAAAATATATTAGATAGTTTGGAATCGCTAGACAAGGGAATGCGTGTGGAACGTACTGTAGGAAGTAACATATTTGAAATACCTGTTCAGGTATGGATATACAGAAGTGAAACAGGTTCAAGCATCACACCAGAAGAATGGCATGTAGCAAGATGGTTGAATATTATGGATAGTCTTCTTGAGATGAACAATGTCAATATTAGACTGTATATGGAGTGCAAACCATTTTACATAACTGATAGTGAATACTATGAAGGAATCACAACAGGTAATCGCAAACACGAAGACATGTTTAGAGACCATCGCAATCCTAATGCGCTCAATATGCACTTTATACGAAAAGGAGGAGGTTTTGTTGGCGTAGCTAATTTTCCAGACGACAATCCACCCTACAGTATGGCTGTTACTACTTCTGGATTTGAAAGAGATGTGATTGGAGATGATGATGTAGAAAAAGATATTTTTGCCCAAGAGGTTTTTGCTGCTAACATGCTTCATGAGTTTGGTCATACCCTCGGTTTGTTGCATACGCATCAAGGCAGGTGTGGTGGTAGTAATGGCAACTGTGGTAATTGTAAGCAAGAGTATGTAGATAGAGAGAGAAGATTAGGTGCACTATGTTGGGCAGGTGGAGTAGGAAATTATGCAGCCCAGCGTAATGGAGATTTGTTGAGAGATACGCAAGCCGACCCAAATCTAGGTGTCTTTTGGGTAGATTCTGCTACGTGTAATTATGCGCCTACTATAACAAATACGGCTGGTACATTTCCTATTGATAACCCAACGGATAACGATGGTGTTACATGGCAGCCACCAGTAAACAACGTTATGTCTTACTCTTTACTTCATTGTATGCTAAGAGATAACGCTATTAGTCGTTTTCAAGCAGCAAAAATGTATGATAATGTTTCTTCTGTTAGATATGCCACAGCAACTGATGAGTATGAAAATGATAATAGTTATGAAGTAGCAAACTTTGTTAATATTGGGAGTTTCCCACGACAACATCACACTTTTCACGCAAATCTCGGTAGTGGTGGTGATGATATTTCTTCCTGTGATGAAGATTGGCTTCAGTTCAACCTAACTACTAATCGTAAGGTTATTGTAGTAACTCGTCCTGCTTCTGCTGGAAGTATGGCTGCAGATACTTATATAGAACTTTTTAGAAGAGAATCCACAAGTGGAGTTGTTAGTTTGGTTCGTGTAGCTTTTGATGATAATAATAGTCAGTATGGTACAACATTTTCTCGCATAGAGGAAGACAATTTGCAATCTGGGACTTACTATGTTAGAGTAACAAATCAGAATAATTCTTTTGGTCATTACGTCATCGGTATTTTCCCAGAGCGAGAAAACTGGGGTAGCTATGGTGGAGGTGGTTCTGGTGGAACAGGTGGCAATCCTGACGGCGAAATAGACTTTGGTGTAGATGATCCTTTCACAGGTGGTGATATTGATGGTGATGGAACGCTAGATTATGTCTGTAATGGAGCGCAACTCAACTTACAAGGTTTGGATAATGACCCTAATTGGAGCGTACAATGGAGTACAAATAGTTCTTCTGTTTCTGCTGTTAATGGTTTTATTCAAGCAGGGAGTTTTTCTGGTGAAGTGATTATTACTGCTCTGATTTATTACAATGGAGCTTTAGTAGGCAATGCTATGAAAACAATTTGGGTGGGTGCGCCTCAACGTCCTACTTTGAATATTACTGGTTTGCGAGATAATAATGTAAAATGTGAGGGTGAACCTATTTATTTGAGTGCTGCTAATTCTACACAAGGTTTTGCTACAAGCTATAAATGGACAGCCTACAAAAACTTAGTACAGGTTTATGAAACTACTACTACTGGTTCTTACTTGGGTGTAAATGCTTTTATAAGAAACTTACCTGTTGGAAACTATCTTGCACAAGTATCTGCGTGCAATGAATGTGGTTGTAATGAATCAGAGTTTGTAAGTTTGACAGTAATACCTAATACAGACCCAGCGTGTGGAAGTATCAGTCCAGGAAGAGGAAAAATACAAGTAAATTCTATCATTCAGAATGAAATTATCATTTATCCAAATCCAGTTACAAATAAACTAACCATAAAACTACCTTCTGTTTATACTAAAAATTCTACACAAGTAGAATTATATAATAGTATTGGTCAGTTAGTTTTATCTAAAAGCTATACAGAAACAAATATCGAACTTCCTGTATCGTCTTATCCAAAAGGATTATATATTTTGAAGATTCAAAACGGTAAGGAAATGAAAACTGAAAAGATAATTATAGAATAATTTAAAATTTAAGTTAAATAAATAATCAAAACCACTTTCATATAATAATGAAAGTGGTTTTTTGTTCGTTAGAAAAGAGAATTGCAAAAAACAGTCAAAAAAAGGAAAAACATAATGATTACTAATAAGTTACAGTATATGATAAGTATGCAAATCAACTAAAATCATATAAATTATAAATAAGCGACTAGCCAAAACGAGCAATGCAAAATCATTATACTACTTTAGGAATTCCAGAACTTGCCTCTCAAGAGGAAGCTAAAGTAGCCTTCAAACGCTTGGCAGTAGAATATCATCCAGATAAAAACCCTAATAATCCAGTTGCAGAAGAGCTTTTTAAGCAGATTAATGAAGCCTATCAAGTTTTGTCTAATCCAGTTACGAAAGAAAGTTATGATGTAACACTTCGTTTTGCTTATTCATATAGTTATTATGCCAACCAGCGTCCTGAAGAAGCAGACCAAAATTTTGAGCGTTATCATAGCCAACGACAAAAAGAGTCAAAAAATACACACATTTATTCGGCATTAGTGTCACTTGCTTTTATTGCTTATATGTTTTTGCTAATCAATTCGATGTATAGTTTTGTTAGTGGAATTTATTATTATCAAGCCTTACAGAGCATAAAAAAAGAGAATTATAAACAAGCCATAAACCAACTGAGCCATTCTATTTCCTACGATAATTCTTTTTCAACAGCCTATTATTTAAGAGCAAAATTGTATAGTGAGCATTTGAGTTTTCCTAGTGCTGCCTTGAAAGATTATACAAAAACCATCGAACATTCACTTACTCAAGAAAGTGATTTTTATCTAAAAAGAGGAATTGCGTACAGCCAAATAAATGAAAAACAAAATGCAATTACAGACTTTGAAACGGCTCTTGACCTAAGCAAATATGAGCAAAAAACAGCACAGAAAATAGCCAGTGAGTATTATAATAGATTAAAAGAATATGAATTAGCTATCGAAATTTATACAACATTGATACAGCAAGATTCGACAAAAATGAAATATTATGAGCAGCGAGCGTTGGCATATTCATATATCCAAAATGATAAACTAGCACAGCAGGATTTCGAAAAAATCATCAAAAAAAGTGAGAACCCAACACAAAAACGAAACGAAATAGTAGAAAAATTAGAAAATCAAGCCAAAAACTATATTTTGGCTTTGAAAAATAATTTTATTTTAGTGAATGAAAATCCAACAGAATCAAGGTTTCATTTTACTCGTTCCAATTTATTTTTTAAATTAAATAATCAAGAAAAAGGAATGAGCAATTTGAATCTAGCAATCTTGTACAACCAAGGAAATAAAAAATGGTATGCAAAAAGAGCCAAATTATTATTAGACTTAGAACAACTTGACAAAGCCTGTAAAGATTGGACAACAGCCAAAAAATTAGGGAATACAGAAAAACACAGAATATTAGATTTTTTCTGTTTGGATAAATAAAAATATATTTGAAAAACAAAGCAAAAAACATTTTTAATTAAAAAAAGAATTTCTAAAATGAAATTTTATAAATATCAAGGAACAGGAAATGATTTTATTATGATGGATAATCGTGATAATTCTTTTTCTGAAGAACAAAAAAAAGATAAAAAATTTATTTCTACTCTTTGCCATCGTCGTTTTGGGATTGGTGCAGATGGGCTTATTTTGATAGAAAACTCTACCAGTGTTGATTTTACTATGGTTTATTTCAATGCCGATGGCAATTTGGGTTCTATGTGTGGAAATGGTGGTCGTTGTGCTGTTGCTTTTGCGTATCGTTTGGGAGTTTTTGAAGGTAAAAAAACGTCTTTTATGGCTTTTGATGGACTTCATTTTGCAAAAATTGCACAGCAAAACCAAAAAATTACAGAAGTAGAACTTCAAATGAGTGATATTTCAGAGATAGAAAAAATTCATAACCTCATTCAAAATAAGGATAAAAAAGATTATTTTTTGGATACAGGCTCACCTCATTATGTCCGTTTTTTGGATAATCTTGACAATAAAAAAAGTCATAACAATCTTGAAAATTATCAAGTTGTAGAAGAGGGAAAAAAAATTAGATACAATCAAAGATTTGAAAAAAAGGGTACAAACGTAAATTTTGTTACAAAAAATGCAAATAATTCAGAAAAAAACAGCATTTTTGTACGAACCTATGAACGTGGGGTAGAAGACGAAACACTTTCTTGTGGAACAGGTGTAACAGCTTGCGCTCTTGCTCACTTTTTGAACGAAGGTATGGAGAAACAAATTTTGAAAACAAACTTAATACATATCAAAACCTTAGGTGGGAATTTGAAAATTCGTTTTGACTATACTTCTCCAAAAAAGCAAGATAATTTTCAACATTACTTTACAAAAATATTTCTAATTGGAGCTGCAACAGCAGTTTTTGAAGGAAACCTATAACTAATAATTGTCATGAAGTTATTTAAGAATAAGTAAAAAACGTCCTTAAAAATTTCATGGTATTCAGAAGAAAAAAATAACAATAAATAAAGAATATAAAATTAAATAGAGCAACACTACTTAAAATTAAAGGTGTTGTATTCGTAATTTTTAATTCGTAATTCGTAATTATTCTACTAATATGAATCCCAAAAACCAATCTCAAAAAAGTAATTCTATTAAGCTAACATTAACTTTAATATTACTTTTTGCATTTTTTACAGGCTGTTCTTCTGTGTATCAAAAGGCAGAATCCGAATTTGATAGAGCAGCATATAATAAAGCAATTACGCTTTATCAATCTTATTTGACCAAAAACCCTGCAAAAGCTGCCCAAATAAATTACAAAATTGCAGAAGCCT
The DNA here is from genome assembly GCA_937136415.1 of uncultured Cytophagales bacterium. Classification (GTDB taxonomy): domain Bacteria; phylum Bacteroidota; class Bacteroidia; order Cytophagales; family Bernardetiaceae; genus Bernardetia. Next base: position 14,750 of record CAKZOK010000122.1, read on the forward strand.
ATCGACGTTCGAATCGGCTGCAAACAGCTCTTTCTTATTACAACAAAACCAAAGAAGCAGGAACAGACCAGCTCACAGCAGGCGACCGTGATACATTGCGATATTACACTGCCGAAGCATTGAAAGTCAATAAAAAATATGAGGAAGCTAAAGCGCAGTTTGAAGATTACAAAAAATTTGGAATCAATCAAAAACTCAAAAAATTAGCTCAAACAGAAATCGATAATCTGGAGAATATCGACCAAATTGCAGAAGAAAATAAATATGTAACTGTTGTTGCTTGTGATGGAATAAACACTGAAAATTCAGATTTTGCTCCTACAAAATGGATGAACAAACTCATTTTTTCATCAGATAGAAGAAAAGAAGCTACTTATGAAGGAACAGGGCAAGGGTTTTATGATTTGTATAGCTTTGAAAATGAAAATGATATTTCGGACACAACGAATGCTTGTGTCGGAACGGTTCGTCTTTGGGGAGGTGAAATTTTCAATAAAACTGGTGTTCATGATGCCTCAGCTACTTTTTCACCTGATGGAAAAACGGTAATTTTTACTCGTAGTGGAAATGGCGACAAAAAAGGAGAATCGGATAAGGAAGTTAGTCTTTATACTTCATCTATAAATAATGGAATTTGGACAGATGCAAAACCTCTAACCTATGTAAATAGCAGTTATTGGGACGGAACTCCTCATATTTCGAAAGATGGCAAAACGCTTTATTTTTCGTCTAATCGTGCCTCTAGTAAAGGAGGGTTGGATATTTATAAAGCAAGCTATAATGAAAGGGACAAAACGTGGGCAAATGTAAAGCGTTTGGGAGATGATATTAATACAGAAGGAAATGAAATGTTTCCTTATATTGATGAAAAAGGAAGATTCTTTTTTGCTTCGAATGGACATGGTGGACTAGGTGGTTTGGATATTTTGGTACAAGAGGAAATAAAAAATCCGAATGATGCTTCGATGATTAAGAAAATTCGTAATGTAGGTGCGCCAATCAATAGTGCAGGAGATGATTTTGGACTTACCTTTACAGAAAAAGAGGATAAAGGAGGGTATTTTACTTCCAAACGAGAAAAAAATGAGAGTGAAACAATTAAAGAAACCGACGATGATATTTATCGTTTTCATCTTGATTCTTTAGACCTTCGTATGATTCGTTATGTTTTGCGTGGAACGGTAGAGGGAATAGATAAAGTGCAAAATACGAGAAGTTTTCTTTCAGGTGTTGAATTAGATTTGAACTTGGGAGGCAGCAATATTGTAAAAGTTTCGACAGATGGAAAAGGAAAATTTTTGTTTGATACTTCGCTTGTTATCGGAAAAATGTATGATATTGATGTAAACGCAGCAGGTTACTTGCCAAAAAATGATAATGCCTTTTCTACCATTAATCGTGGATTAGATAAAAGCAAACTTACTCAAATGTACACTCTTGTTTATTTTGATACTGCCTTTGTTTTGACTAAAGATTTCTTCGAAACTGGAGGAGAAGGAGAAGATATGTTGCCACCAGAAATTGAAATTTTATATGAACTGAACAAAGCAACATTGACTTCTGATGCTACTCAAAAACTAGATAATTTTGTAGTTTTCTTGAAAGAATATTTGACAATGTATCCAAATGCAAAACTTACAATGGGTTCTCATACCGATTCTAGAGGTTCGAATAGATATAACCAACGCCTTTCTCAACGTCGTGCCAACTCGGCTGTAAATTATATTCTTTCGAAAGGAATTTCAAAGGAAAAAATAAAAGCAGTAGGATATGGAGAAAATAGATTGAAGATACCAAATGCTAAAAATGAAGATGAGCATCAGCTCAATCGTCGTACTACGGTAGAGGTGGTTAAATAAAAAATAAAATAATTTTATAGATTGATAAAAAGGTATTTCTTGATTGAGATGCCTTTTTTTTGTGAGTAAATAAAGGTTATCACGGTTATTTTTCATGTGTGTTCAGTTCCTCAGGACTGAAGGGGGCATAACAAATTGTCGTTTTTTAGAAAGTGCCATTGTTAGTGTTTTAGCGAAGCGACATCAACAACATCATGCGACAATTTGTTATGCACCCAAACTGAACACACAATATTTCGTCAAAAAATCGGAATAACCTTTATTTATTTACAATTTTCTTCAAAAAAAAGTTTAGACCTCAAATCCTTTACGTTCTGCCGTCCTATCTTTGTAATATAGAAAGAGGGATAAAGACTTAAAAAATATCTTCTTTTCAAAAATATATATCAACATTAATTATTTAGAAGTATGAGCAAGTTACAAAGAATCGCAAAAGCCATTGAACGTGAAGCAGATTATCGTAAAGAACGTGTGCTTTTATTTTGGAAGAAAAAATATAAAAATATGTGTATTGGAGTAACTGCAAATCCAGTTGCTATGAAAAGAGAACTCGGAAAGCCTAAAAGTTGGATTTGTTGGGAGGCAACTTCAGAAGAAGAGGCGCAAAAAATTGCTAATTATTTTGCAAAAAAAGGAATGAAATGGGAATACAAAGAACCTGTTCAGTCTGTTTGGAAATCATTGTATGTTTATGTTGTATAAAATTGTATAACTAAAGGTAAAAGAGTTGTTGAGATTAAAATACATAAAAAAATATTAGCACAAATATTAATTACAATGTCTTTAAATTTAATCTAAAAATTATTCAATTACTTATTTTTTTCCTTTTTCATCTTGATAAATTACCTTAAAAAGAGAGATTAAATTTATTGTGAAAATGCGTCAAAATTGTTTAATTTTTTTCTAAAAAAAAATGATTCTTAACAACGTAAAATTTGAAATTTATCTTGCAGAAACGCAAATTATTTTTAATAGCTACGAAATTCAGAGTTACAAGTAATCTAAACCTAAAAAAAAAATTTTTTTTACCTTACGTAATATTTTGGTAAAGATTAAGTAATACCGAAAACTACACGAACCCTCTAGCACTATCAAAAACAGCAATTATGCTCTAAAAAAAGTTTTCTTGCTGTTCGAAAAGTGAAGTATTCTTAGACAAAAAACCGATTTTTTTTCTCAATTTTTTTTCTCAATTTTGTTATCACAATCCATATACGCGGGAATATAATCACTAGCCTCTCTATCTTTTTATAAAAATCAATAATTGATAATATATTTTGTTGATTTAATAAAAATAAAATAAAAAAAGAGGGTAGTTTTTGCACCCCCAGTTTTTGATAAAGATATAATCTATCAAAAAATAGGAAAAAGGAATTTTTTGTCTTTATGATATGAAAAAGCAAAAAATAGATTAGTCAGATTTAATAAATAAAGCTACACATTAGATTTTGTGGTTAGTTATTAAATCAAACAAAACAATAAATACAGAAAATAAAGACAATTAAAGCAAGAGTCAGTACGCAATAAAAATAAAAGGCATTAAAAATAAAATGGTAAAACCTCTCAAGTAGGTTGCCTTTTCTAATTTTGTTAGCAATAAAGAAACTTTGATAGTGTATGGAAATTTAGTTTTTTAATTAATTATGGTATCACTTTCTCAACAAAATACGGCTATCTCATTGAACCCACACACAACAAATAGTGGTGGTTATAAAGATTGTCAGACAGTTTGGCAACAATGTTTGGAGATAATCAAGTTTGAAATTCCAGAGCAGAGTTTTAATACTTGGTTTATACCTATCCAACCATTGCGTTTGCGCCAAAATATTTTGACGATTCAAGTACCAAGCCTCTATTTTTACGAATTTTTGGAAGAACATTATGTTCTTGTACTTAGAAAAGCAATTATCGAACAGCTAGGAACACATGGAAAATTAGAGTATTCTCTTCTTCCAGAAAAACAACAACCTACAGTATTCGAAACTTCGCTTGACACGAATGCAGAAATAGCAAATCAAAATCAGCAAGAAAAATCACAAACAGAGAACCACAACCAAAATACTTCAAATTTTGGGCAAGCCAGTTTGTTTCAGAGCCAAAACTCAAAGCAACAAAACAATAATCAAAAGGCAACAGATTTAGATAATCCAATAGTATTAAATGGCAATTCGAATTATGAAACGGCTACTTCTAGAAGCCAATTAACTAATTCAAATACATCTACTTACCAACCAACTAGACAGGAATACAAAGCAGAACTGCAAAATAAAGCAGAAACAGGGCAAAATAAATTAGAAAATAGGCAGCATATTATTACCAATCAGTTTGCACAAGAAACTGAACAAAAACCGTCTAACCCTAAACCTTTTAGGCAACCTCCTGTCGAAGAGTCTTATCATAAAAGTCAGACAAGAGCTAGTCAGCAGCAGTCTAATTTTCGTCCTGTCAAGACAACTCAAGAGTTACCTCATAATCTTAATACAAGGTACACCTTTGATGCTTTTGTAGAGGGAGAGTGTAATAGTGTTGCTTTTGCAGCAGGTAGAGCGATTGCCAAAAATCCAGGAAGAACTAGCTTTCACCCTTTGGTTTTGTATGGTGGAGTAGGGTTAGGCAAGACGCATTTGGCACATGCGATTGGTAACAAAATATTGGAACATTATCCAGAAAAACGAGTGGTTTATGTATCTGCCGACCAATTTGCAAACGATTTTGTAGCTTCTGTACGTGAACAACAGATTACGCAATTTACCGAACAGTATTATTATTTAGATGTTTTGATTGTTGATGATATTCAATTTTTGTGTGATAAGGTAAAAACTCAAGAGAGTTTTTTCCATATTTTCAATCATTTGCATAGTGCAGGCAAACAAATAATAATGACTAGCGATTGTGCGCCTGCTCAAATGAGAGGTTTGCAAGAGCGACTACTTTCTCGTTTTAAATGGGGAGCAATCTTAGATTTGAAAGTTCCTGATGTAGAAACTAGAAAGGCAATTATTTATACAAAATTACAAGGGTACGAGTCACAGGTTTCTCAAGATGTAATTGATTTTTTGGCAAAAAGTGTAACCACCAATGTTAGAGAGTTGGAGGGAGTAATTACTTCTCTTTTGGCTAAATCTTCTTTGGCTGATATGAGCATTACTTTAGACCTTGCTCGTCAGGCACTTGGGGCAGTGGTGGCACATCAAAACGAAACTCATGAGCTTTCCATTGATGCCATTGAAGAGATTGTGGCTGCTTTTTTTCAAGTTACTTTAGAGCAACTTAAAGGCAAAACAAGAAAAAAAGAAATTGCACTTGCTCGCCAATTTGCGATGTATCTTACCAAAGAATATACAGATTTGCCTCTAAAAGCAATCGGTTGGCATTTTGGAAAAAGAGATCATAGTACTGTTATTCATGCCTGTAAAGTTGTTCCTTTGAAAGTAGAAAAAGAAGAGTCGTATAAAAAAACGTTTGATGAAATAATTAAACGAATAGAACAGCTCTAATGTAAATATTCTTTTTTAACAGAACAAATAATAAAATATAAAAAAGCCAATAAGTTTTCTTCTTATTGGCTTTTTTTATTGTTTTTTAATTTTTAAGATAGGAATGACTTAATTCAAAAATTCCAAATGAATCTCTATAAGCATTAAACAAATTTTGAATATGTCCTTGTTGATGTTGTGCCATCATTTCATACATTTTTGATTTTATACGTGGATGTTCATCAAAAATTTCTAAAATATTAGCAAGAGGCAAAATATATAATTCGGTAATAGCATCACAACAAATAGCATTATAGAGTCTATTTGAACCATGAACAATACAATTTTCACCAAAAAAAGCTCCTGTTGTTACTTTTCCAAGCTCCTCAAAACGTTCTCCAATATCTAAATCCAAACGAATTTGCCCTGATTTTACAATATAAAGAGCCTGACTAGGGTCATTTCTAAAAAATACAATTTCATCTTTTGAATAATTTCTAAGATACAAATTAGGTAAAAAAATGATTAATTCTTCATCTGTTAGACAAGAAAAAAGTAACATTTTTCTAAGAAAAGCCATTAATTTTTTGTCTTGAGAAGAATATTTACGAGCAAATGGATTCCACATAATAAAGTAAAAAGTAAGAGATGTGTGAAGCTAATCTTCAAAAATTCTTTTGTGTAAAGACTTCATAAGAGTTTAAATCAACTTGAATTTAGTAGTATGATTATTTTTCTTTGTAGAGTATTGCTTTAGTCTGCATACCTACACGCTAAAGTGTATGCTATTTTATTATATAAAAATAATATTTTTTTTAAAGTGTTTATTGTCAAAGAGATAAGTATCAAGTTTGTGTTAAATCAAGACAAATTTAGATTTCCCAAACGCCATTTTTTGTTATATTAGTCTGGACTAATTAAATACATATTCCAATAGGCTTCTTAGTCTGTTGGAATATGTTTTCTAAATCAATTAATGAAAAAATTCTTTTACTTTATCAAAAAATGAACGGTCTTGTTTGTCCAAATCTGGGGCAAAATTATCAGATGTTTTTAGACGTTCCATTTCTTTTCGTTCGTCTTTAGAAAGTCTTTGAGGAATCCAAACATTTACATGGATTAGTTGGTCGCCTGTTTCATAGGTATTGTATGGGCGTATTCCTTTTCCACGTAATCTCAATATTTTTCCTCCTTGTGTTCCTGCATCTATTGGTACTTTTACACTTCCATCTATTGTCGGAATTTCGACTGTTGTACCCAAAACAGCATCTGGAAAGCTGATACATAAATCATAATGTACATTTTTGCCTTCTCTTTTAAGGTGTTTGTGTTCTTCTTCTTCGATAAGAATTAATAAATCTCCTGCAACACCCCCTCTTGGTGGATAATTTCCTTTTCCAGCCATCGAAAGCTGCATTCCATCATCAATTCCTGCTGGCAATTTAATTTCAGTTACTTCTTCTTTCATCTCAACTCCTTCACCACTACAAGGCTTACAAGGTGCTGTAATAATTGTTCCTTGTCCATTACAAGAAGGGCAAGCTGCAGTCGTTACCATCTGCCCGAGCATTGTATTGGTAACACGCCTTACTTGACCATTTCCATTACACTGTTTACAAGTTTGTTTGGAAGAAGTATCTTTTGCTCCTGAACCATCACATGTATCACACAAAACTTGACGTTTGATTTTGATTTTTTTCTCTACACCATGCGCAATTTCTTGAAGAGTAAGTTTGAGTTTGATACGAACAGAAGAGCCTTTTTTCTGACGCTGTCCACCTCGTCCACCACCAAAAATATCATCAAAAGGCGAACCACCTCCACCACCAAAACCATTTCCAAATATATCTCCAAAATTAGAAAAAATATCGTCTGCACTTTGGAAGCCTCCACCTCCACCATTCATTCCTTGATGCCCAAAACGGTCATATTTTGCTTTTTTCTCTGCATTTCCTAATGCGTCGTAGGCTTCAGCAGCTTCTTTAAATTTGTCTTCTGCTGTTGCATCTCCAGGGTTTTTGTCTGGGTGAAACTTGATGGCTATCTTTCGATAGGCTTTCTTGATTTCTTCGGCTGATGAATTGCGTGAAACGCCCAATACTTCGTAATAATCTCTCTTGCTCATAACTGGTAATTGATTTGTCTATTATAATTCTGTAAAGTAGTAATTTTTATTAAACTGATTGTCCATATTACTAGATATTTTACCTTTTGATTTCTCCCAGTTTCTCTGAAGGAGGGAAGGAATGCTTACTCAAAGTCCCTTCTTCGGAGTAACTTAGGGAGGTCGGTATTTTTGTTTAGTAGTATGCTGATTGTTTTTATCTTAAATAATTGTAGCCCAAATTTATGAACCCACAACTACTTTAGCAAAACGCACTACCTTATCATTTAATAAATACCCTTTTTCGATTTGATCAACTATCTTTCCTTTGAGATTTTCTGAAGGGGCTGGTGTGGTTGTGATAGCTTCATGCACATCTGTATCCAAAGGTTTTCCAACAGGAGATTCCATTTCTTTAAGCCCTTGTTGCTCCAAAACAGAACGAAAGCGTTTTTGCAAAATTCCGATAGCATCAAAAGCAATATCAGCTTTTTTGTCTTGGTCTTCTGCTTGGTTGATTGAGCTTTCAGCACGTTGAAAATCATCTAAAACAGGAATAAGAGCAGCCATCATGCCTTTGTTGGCAAGTTGTGTATGCTCAATTTTCTCTTTTGCAGTACGACGACGAAAGTTTTCAAATTCAGAATACAAACGCAAATGCTTATCTTTCAATTCTAAAAGTTCGGCATGATAATTTGGTTCTGTTGTTACTTCTTCTGTTGAATTGTCAGTTTCTGTTTTTGTTTCCTTGTTTGTTTCTGCCGAAGTGTCCGAAGTAGATTCGTTTTGTGATTCCGAATTTAAGTTTTCTTCTGTTTGAGAATTGCTAGAATCGTTATCAGAATGATTTTTAGTATTCATACTATGTATGTTTTTATTTTTATTTTTTAAATTTAATATCTTTTTTATATTAAAAACAATTTTTTAATTTTTAATTAAAAATTACCTTTATAGCAAATAGAAATTAAAAAATGTTCTATGTGATTAGCTTATTTTGTAAGCCAATTTTGTTTTTAATCTACTATCAAAAAGGCAATATATTTGCCAAACAGAAAGACACTTTGTTTATATGTCAGTTTGACAGATTTTATTTTTTTACTAAAAAAAACAAGATTTCTCTATCTTTATTTTAATGTTGATATAATTTTGAAATTGCAACAAAAAGCCAAATAAAAGTTGGTTTTTGGTTTGGTTTTTGAATATTTATAAGTAAATTGCGCTACAAAAAAAATATTATCACTAACAAGAATATCTATTAATTTGATATTGTAAAAAATTTTGTATCTATTTTTTTTTATTCTCGTTTTAGACATTATTCACTTATTTCAACTTATTTTATATCTATAAAAAATATTATGAAGAAATCATACTTAACTACTACTTGCTTATTATTTGTTTTGTTTTTTGTTTCTTCAGCTTTTATCTCTTCCAATTCTACTAATTCTTATTTAGGTGGTGAAGGAAAGTTTGTTCCTACCACAAAAGTTACTCCCAAACTTTTATCTGACAAATGTTCTCGGAATCGTTCTTCTGATGCTTCTATTACTCATGTTATGCTTCATTTTTGTAGTAATGCTGCTCAAAAACCCACAAACCCATATAATTTAAAAGATATTTTGAATGTATTTGAAACCTATAAAGTTTCGGCACATTATATTATAGACAGAGAAGGAATTATTCATCACTTAGTGAATGAAAATCGTGCTGCACATCACGCAGGCAAAGGAACATTATCACACGAAGCGCATCGCCACAACGACTTGAATGGGCGTTCGATAGGAATTGAAATGATGGCAATCGGTACACAAACTGAAATGTCAAAATTTATTTCTACTTCTACTTATCAAAAAATAGATAAAAAAGATGTTGGATTTACAGAGGCTCAATACAAATCTTTAGACCGTCTTTTGAAAGATATTGAAAGTCGTCATACAGATATTAGCCACGACCGTAAGCACATCGTAGGACACGACCAATATGCGCCTTCACGTCGTAGTGACCCTGGAAGTTTGTTTGATTGGAAAAAAATTGGTTTGACACAAAACTAAAAAAACAATAACCTAAAAAAGGTCTAAACTTAATATTAAGTTTAGACCTTTTTTTATGAGAATATTTTATGAGAGTAATAAATAATAAAAATGATTCAATTAATCTATTAGAATATTTTCAATTTGCACAAAATGTCTAATTTGATGATTAATGACAAAACGAAAGGTATCACCCAAATTAAATTTGAGGAGTGGAAGAGTGAGAGAAGCCTTTGTTTTGTTCCAATCTACATTTTTAGATTTTTCTAAAATACGTATAAATTCATTTTGGTCATCAATAAAAGTTTCTAAAACGTGCCTATTTACGCCACTATTAATTGGGTTTTTATCTTTAAAAGTTGTCATTTTATTAATCTGTCCTGCTTTTTTTCCTGTTGCATTTGGCAACATCGAATTGGCTGAATAATTTCCTAAAAAGCCACTTTTGAAAATATAATTTTGATTGGGCTTATTTTTGTTTTTATCCATTTTTTCATCTATTCGTTTTTCAATTTCTTGTAAATAAAAATCACTATAACGATTTAGATGTTCGATACATTCCAAGATTGTCCAGCTTTGGGCGTTTGGGCGAATATTTAATTCTTTATCTGATAATTCTTGTAATTGATTTGCCTTTTGAAGAATTGTTTTGATTTGGTCAATCAGGTCTTGAGTGAGTTGTGAGGCTTGCATTTTCATAAAGAAAGAGTTTTGTTTGTGATTCTTAATTATTTACTGGAGTTACGCACTTATTGTTCTGTGTGCCACAGAACACGGTTTGCAAATTTGTCTTACAATATAGTAGTACAAGATTCTACGTAACTCCAGTTATTTATTACAAAAATACGAGGGTTTGCTTTTCGAAACATTGATTGAAATCAAGAATTTGAATTAATAAAAAATCACGCAAAAAAATCCTCTTTTATTTTCTTAAAAAATAAAGAAAACAAAAGAGGATTTTTATATATTTAATTTTCAAATCTTAACTAGCCAATACTTCTTTTACTCTATCAGCAGCTTCTTTCAAAACGATTGCCGAAATTACATTCAAGCCAGATTCTTTGATAATTTTTGCGCCTTCTTCTGCATTTGTTCCTTGCAGACGAACAATAATTGGTACATTGATTTGACCAATATTTTTGTAGGCTTCTACTACTCCATTTGCAACTCTGTCACAACGAACAATTCCACCAAAAATATTAATTAAAATTGCTTTTACATTTGGGTCTTTCAAAATGATACGGAAACCTTTTTCTACTGTTTCGGCAGACGCTCCACCTCCAACATCTAAGAAATTTGCAGGCTCACCACCAGCAAGTTTAATCATATCCATTGTTGCCATTGCAAGCCCAGCACCATTTACCATACAACCTACGTTTCCGTCAAGTTTTACATAGTTTAGACCAAATTTGCTTGCCTCTACTTCTAAAGGAGATTCTTCTGATTCATCTCTAAGCTCTGCCAAATCTTTATGACGATAAAAAGCATTGTCATCAAGATTTACCTTTGCATCTACTGCCAAAACTCTATCATCAGATGTTTTGAAAGCAGGATTAATTTCTACCTGAGAAGCATCAATTCCGATATAGGAAGCATACAAAGATTTGATAAATTTAGTCATTTCTTTGAGAGCTTTTCCTTTCAAACCTAAGGCAAAAGCTACCTTTTGAGCTTGAAAACTTTGCAGACCTAGTTTTGGGTCAATCCATTCTTTGATAATTGCATCAGGATTACTTTCAGCAACCTCTTCAATGTCCATACCACCCTCTCTACTTGCCATAATTACATTACAGTTTTTATCTCTGTCCAGAAGAACAGCTACATAAAACTCTTTAATTTCTGACTCACCTTTGTAATAAACATCTTGCGCCAGCAAAACTTTATTTACTTTTTTGCCTTCTTCGCCTGTTTGGTGGGTTACAAGTACATTTCCTAAAAGCTGTTCTGCTTTTTGAGCAGCATCTTCAGGAGATTTTCCTAGCATTACGCCATTATAATCTGTACCTACAACAGTTCCTTTTCCACGTCCACCTGCGTGAATTTGAGCTTTTACTACAATCCAGTCAGTGCCTGTTTGTGTACGTAATTCTTTTGCAGCATCAGCAGCTTTGTCAGCAGAATCTACTACAATTCCTTCTTGAATTGCAACTCCATATTTTTTGAGTAATTCTTTACCTTGATACTCGTGAATGTTCATATAAAAAATGAGGGTAAAATGAAAACTTGTTTAATTTTGATTAAAATTACAAGGAAAAGAGTAGAATTACAAATAAAGTAAGAGCTAAAAAGTCAGAAGTGTGAAATAAAGTGTCAAATATAAACTCAAAAGTAGTAACTATGAAATCAAAGCCAAATAGAATGTAGAAAAAATTAGAGTACTGGACATGAGTTAAAAAGTTGTTGGTGTCGCTACGCTAAAACACCAACGAACGGTGTTTTTCCCT
>CAKZOK010000123.1 GCA_937136415.1 uncultured Cytophagales bacterium
AAAAAGGTTCAAACTACTAAGTTTGAACCTTTTTTTGTTTAGCTTAAAAATACAGATTTGAGAAGAGAAATCATTTATCTGTCATTTCCCACCCTAAAAATAAATTATTACATATAAATATTCAAATAAAATATCACTTGATAAATCAAGTGGCTACGTAGTAATTTAATTTATCAAATTTGTAGTTTGAATCATTTTTGGTGTACTGCTAATTACATTATTTTTTTACTATAAAAAGTGCAGTTAGTTGTAAGAATAATTATAATTAATTCAAAATACCATCTTTTTAAATTTAGAGTGGGGAATGACAGATAAAAAATTCTACTCTCAAAACTAAAAAAGTAATTTTGAAAGTAGAATAATATATTCAAAAACAAATAATTTACTCCACCAAAATCACCAAATCATCTTGTTCTACCATTGAGCCACCAGCCAAAACAATCTTTTTGACTGTTCCTGCTTTTGGCGTGCTTACCGTCGTTTCCATTTTCATGGCTTCAATTACAAAAAGAGCATCTCCAGCTTTTAGTGTATCGCCTTCTTTTACCAAAACTTCGGCTATTTTTCCTTGCAATGGCGAACCTACTTCTCCCTCTTCGGTGGCACTTGCTTTTTGATTAGAAATTTTTGTGATTTTCAAACTTTTATCCAATACTCTGACACGACGGATTTGTCCGTTCATATCAAAAGTAACTGTTTTCATTCCGTCTTCATCTGCTTGGCTAATCGAACGAAGTTTTACGATAAGCGTTTTTCCTTCTGCAATATCAATCATAATTTCCTCGTTGGGCTGAATGCCATAAAAGAAAATTTTGGTAGGCAAAATAGAAACATCACCAAACTCCTGAACAGTATTATAAAAATCTGTAAATACTTTTGGATATAATAAATAAGAAAGCAAATCTAATTCGCCTGCATTCTTAAATTCTTGCTTAAATGTTTTCCATTCTTTTTCCCAATCAATCGGCTTTAAATGAGCATTCGGACGCTCTTTAAATGGTTTTTCTTTTTTGAGAATAATCTTTTGAATTTTCTTTGGAAAGCCTCCTTGTGGCTGTCCCAAATCTCCACGCATCATATCTTTTGTGGATTCTGGAAAAGACATCGTTTCTCCTTTTTCCAAAATGTCAGCTTTTGTATAACCGTTTGCTGTCATAAAAAGCGCAAAATCGCCTATCACTTTTGAGCTTGGTGTAACTTTTACCAAATCTCCAAAAAGCTCATTGGCAATAGCATAATTTTTCTTTACATCTTGAAATTTATCTCCCAAACCTAAAGATTCGGCTTGTGGACGAAGGTTTGAGTATTGCCCTCCCGGTATTTCGTGTTCGTAAACTTCTGCCGTTCCTGCCTTCAAATCAGACTCAAAAGGATAATAAACTTCCCTTACATCTTCCCAATAATTTGAAAAAGAATTGAGTTTTGGTAAATATATTTTTTGTTCTCTTTTATGTCCTTCCATTGCTGCCACAACCGAATTGAAAGAAGGCTGCGAAGTCAAACCAGACATAGAAGCCAACGCAACATCAACCACATCGACACCTGCCTCAATCGCCTTCAAATAAGTAGCCGACTGAATAGAAGAAGTATCATGGGTATGCAAATGAATCGGCAAATGTACAGTTTCTTTGAGTTTTGAAATTAATAATTCGGCTGCATACGGTCGTAGAAGCCCTGCCATATCTTTGATTGCCAAAATATGCGCTCCTTCGTCTTCTAGTTTTTTAGCCAAATCCAAATAATATTCTAAATTATATTTTCCTTTCGGATTGGTAATAATATCGCCTGTATAACAAATACACGCCTCTGCTAGTGAATTGGTGTGTTTTCTAATCGTTTTGATGCTTACTTTCATTGCTTCTACCCAATTCAGAGAATCAAAAACACGGAAAATATCAATTCCATTTTCGGCAGCTTCTTCAATAAATTTAATAACCAAATTATCAGGATAGGCTTTATAACCAACTGCATTTGAGCCACGAAGTAGCATTTGTAACAAAATATTTGGTGCTGCTTTTCGTATATTTTTTAGACGTTCCCAAGGGTCTTCGTGCAAAAAGCGCATCGAAACATCAAAAGTAGCTCCTCCCCACATTTCCAAAGAAAATACTTCTGGGTGGTTTTTGGCAAAACTTTCTGTTATTTCAAGCATATCATACGGACGAACACGAGTAGCCAAAAGTGATTGATGAGCATCTCTCAAAGTGGTGTCTGTGTAATGAATGGCTTTATCTTTCTTGAGCCATTTACAAAAATCTTCTCTACCTAATTTATTGAGCTTGTCCTTTGTTCCTTTAGGAAATTTGTCTTGATATTTTTTATCAAAATCTGGAATTTTTGGAGTTCTAAATGTCTTTGTTGGGTCTATTTTTTTTACACTATCATTTCCATTAACAGTAGTTTCGGCAATGTAACGGAGTATTTTTGTTCCTCTATCCAAACGGCGAGGCATTTTGAATAATTCTGGATAATTATCTATAAACTTGACAGTAGCTTCTCCTTTTTGAAATTTTGGGTGCGAAATTACATTCAATAAAAAATCAATATTTGTCTTTACACCTCTAATCCTAAACTCCCTCAAAGCACGGTGCAAACGAGTAGCAGCTCCCCAAAGTGTGCGCCCTTTTGCCGAAACTTTGATAAGCATTGGGTCAAAAAATGGCGAAATTCGTGCGCCTGTATAACAATTTCCTGCATCAAGACGAATACCATAGCCATCAGCAGAACGGTAAGCGACAATCAAACCAAAATCAGGCTTGAAATTATTTGATGGGTCTTCTGTCGTGATTCTGCATTGAATAGCAAAACCATTGCAAGGAACATCTGCCTGACTATGAATATAAATGCGTTTGTCGGTCAATGGATAACCTTGTGCAATCAGAATTTGAGTGCGAACAATATCAATTCCTGTAACTTCTTCTGTAATTGTATGCTCAACTTGAACTCTTGGATTTACCTCAATAAAATAAATATTTTCATCGGCATCTACCAAAAACTCAACCGTTCCGACATTATTATATTTTACTTCTTTTGCAATGGATAAAGCATAATCATAAAGCGCATATTTTGTAGGTTGAGAAAGCGTCGGACTTGGCGCAACTTCTACCACCTTTTGAAAACGGCGTTGTACAGAACAATCACGCTCAAACAAATGAACCGTTCTTCCATAATTATCAGCCATTATTTGTACTTCTATATGCTTTGGATTATCAATGTATTTTTCTAAGAAAATTCTATCATCATTAAAGGCTTTTTTGGCTTCGCTTTTGGCTTCTTTGAATGATTTTATGAGAGTTTCTTCATCATAACAAACACGCATTCCACGTCCACCACCACCTCCAGCAGCTTTAATAATGACTGGATAACCAATTCTTTTGGCTTCTTTTACTGCCACTTCAGAAGAGTTCAAAGGGTCTTTGCTATCTTCGATGACAGGAACAAGCGCACGACGAGCTACTACTTTTGCAGCTACTTTATCGCCTAATTGATTCATTACCTCTGGCAAAGGACCTACAAAAATAATCCCTTCTTCACGACAACGCTGTGCAAAATGAACATTTTCAGACAAAAACCCATACCCTGGATGAATAGCATCAATATTTTTGGATTTTGCAAGTGCAATAATTTCTTCAATATCCAAATAAGGTTTTAAAGGGTCGTTTTCTGTTCCGATTTGATAGGCTTCATCGGCTTTATAACGGTGCAAAGAATAACGGTCTTCGTAGGTATAAATTGCAACTGTTCGTATATTGAGTTCGGAGGCTGCACGTAAAATACGAATCGCAATTTCGCCACGATTGGCAACCAAAATACGGTCTAGTTTTTTTATAGTTTCTTTTTGCATGTATTTTTTCAGTTAGCAGTGATTGGTTTAAAAAAAATAGATTATACAAGAATGTTTTGGTGCGTGTGTTTATATTTCTAAAAATAGATAAAAAAAGAGTTTTATCAAATCAAAATCTAAAACTGTTTAGTAATTTCGTAAAAAAAGTAACATACGCTTTAGCGTGTGAAAAATGTACCGAATATTTTTGTATTCGAAGATAAAAAATAATGCTAAAAAAATTAGTCATACAACCCACAGGAGGGCTTTGCAATCGCCTTCGTGCTATCGAATCTGGTCTTGATTTATTACAAACAACTCCTAATACAGACCACCTTACAGTGATTTGGGAAAATAATCATGAGTTGGGAGCGAGTTATAAAAGTCTTTTTAAGACAAATGATAAAATCAAAGTCATCGAAACCTTGCCATTTTCAGGAAAAAATATGTTGAATCCTATTCAGATGAAAAAAGTTTGGAATGTGATTGCACCGACAAAAAAAAATTATCAAAAATCATTTAAAATCCGTCAGATTTTAGGAAAAGAAAAAGAGTTTGATAAAGTTATTTATCAAAATGAAATGTCTGAACTTATCAAAAATCATTATGATTTTAACAAACTCAAAGGTTATGAATCTTTATATATTGCCTCTTGCTTTGATTTTGAAATAGATAATAATAAACATAATTTGCCTTTTTCAGACTTTGTAGCTCATCGTTTTATTAATGATAAAATCAATAAATTAACAACCGATTTTTCGAATCTTACAATCGGTTTACACATTCGTAGAACAGACCATATAGGCGCAATCAAAAAAAGTCCCTTATCTCTTTTTATAGAAAAAATGAATGAGGAAATAGCTTTAAATGACAACACTAATTTTTTCTTAGCTACCGATGATAAAACAACTGAAAAAGAATTGATACAATTATTTGGTAATAAAATTAGTATAAATACAGAAAAAGCATTTGATAGAGATTCTGAAAAGGGCATTCAAGATGCTTTTATTGATGTTACTTGCCTGTCCAAAACGTCCAAAATTTATGGTTCTCATGCAAGTTCTTTTTCAGAAACGGCTGCAAAAATGGGAAAAATTAAACTTATTATTTGTGAAAAATAAATACCTTGTCTTGATAAATATCTTTTATTTTGCCCAAATTAGACTTTCGGTACAGACTTGAGCAAAAAGACACTTATTATTTTTATAAATAAAGTAACATATACTTTAGCGTGTGAGTAGCCAAATGCTTTAGCTTTCGAAAAATAACTACCTCAGAACTCCTAACCTAAAAGTTAGGATACATTTTCGCACGCTAAAGCATACGCTACAAAGTGAAATAATAACGAGTTCTTTAATTAAAAAAAATAGAATTTATGAAAAGACGGTTTGTCCCATACCAAAATGCTCTAAAATTTGGGTTATCAGCAAAGGCTACAAATTTTCCTTTTCCGATATTTTTCGAAATAATAGAAGCACTATTTTGTAATTTTTCTCTATTTGAGTCAGACAAATAACCACTCACAACTACCTGTTGAGGATTTTGGGTATAAACAAGAGGCATTGTATATGGATTTTTAGGATACTCCAAAAATATTCTATTATCCTTAAAAATACGTATTCTTTCAGATTCGAAACCAAAACAGATTGGATTAGAAAGGTCTAATTGCCCTTCCAAAATAAGCCCTCCAATATAATTAGAACCTCTATCATTACTTTTGTTTTCATATTTTAGACGCTGGCTTCCTTCTAAATTAGAAGATTCTTTTTGATTTAAAGTAAAAAAAGATGTTCCTTTTAAATAATTGAGAGAAGAACCAATCGCAATCAAAGTACCTCCATTTTCCGTCCAACTAGCAATCGTATTTGGATTAAAACCTTGAGGATAACCACTCGGCAAAACAATCGTAGTATAATCTTGTAAATTTATTTTTGGTAATTCATTTGCCTCAACCACACTGATTTTCATTCCATAACGAGCATCTAATAAATGCCAAATTTCACCTGTTTCATACGCATTCACACCTTCTCCCACAACAACCAACACTTTTGGCAACTTCAAAACCTTAAAACTTGGACTTCCCAAATCAACTCCATTATCTGTAAGACCTGTCTGTAAAGACGTAATTTGAATAGCATGTTGCTTGCTTGCCTCTAAAAGCATTTCTAACAAAACACCTGCATTTTCTTGATTTTCTGGGCTTTTCACAAAGATAGTTCCTCTATCAAAATCTATCTTTTTGCCATTGATTATATATGAAAAAACAGCTTCACTTACTTTGACATTCAAATTATTTTCCAATAATTTATTTACTAATTTTGGGGCATAATAGTTTTTCCAATCTATCAAATAACCTAGCTGACTTTTTTGTAATTTTTGGTTTTGCTTATTAAATCCCTCTGAAAAATAAGTCGCTTTTATTTTTTGTCCTTTAAGGTTTGCGACCTCACTTTGAGAAAGATTTTTTTGTTCTAAGCCAAAAGAATACGAAAAAGTCCACGCCGAAACATCATAAAAAATACTATCCTTAAATGTTTTTGGTGTATAAAAAATGGCTTTTACCAGCCTTCCTTGTGTTTGATTAATAGGAACAATAACGGAGTTTTTATCAGAAAAGCTCACAGTATTATTAGTCTGTTTTTCTTTTACTTCTTTTTTTGTAAGATAAAAATCAATTTGATGTGTTTCTAATATTTTTAGAAGTTCCTCAAAACGAGGAATATCATTTTTGCCACCAATTAAATAGCCTTTTTCAGCAGAATTTTTATAAAAATTATTTGTTGTTTTATAAAAATTTTGTTGATAATCTAATAGTTCTTTTCTAAGATTTGTGGCAGCCTCTAAAGTAGAAAGCGAGGTTGTGAGTTGGTTACGGATAGCAAAATCAAAGGTAATAACTCCGTTTTGGCTATCTTGTGCATGCCCTCTTGCACTAGCTTGTTCGAATAAAATCCCTACCGAACCATTTACATCTGGATAAGTCGAGCCTTTTCCATAATAAAAATCATCAAAACTTTGTTGTGTGTAATACAGTGAACCAATATTATCCAAAAAATTTGCGTGAAATGTTCCTATTTTGGCTGTTAATTCTTGATTTTTTTGTGGTGTAATTGGATTTGTGCGTTGAGGAACTCCTGGTTGAAAAAAGAAGCTACTATTTGTTCCCATTTCGTGATGGTCTGTCAAGATATTTGGTTTCCATTGATGAAAACGCTTCAATCTTGCTTTACTTTCAGGTTGTTGAACTGGCAGCCAATCTCTATTCAAATCAAACCAATAATGATTTGTTCGCCCCATTGGAAAAGGCTCATTTGTTTCTCTACGATTTGGGTCGCTTATCTGTGATTTGCTTTTGTGCATATTTACCCAACTTGCAAAACGATTTAGCCCATCAGGATTAAAACTTGGGTCAAGAATAATAACAGTATTTGCAAGCTGATTTTCGATTTCTACTCCTTCTGCTGCAGCCAAATAATAAGCATACAAAAGAGCTGCATTACTCCCACTTGCTTCATTTCCATGAATGCTATACCCTTGCCAAACCACAACAGGCAGGTTTTTTGTAGAAAGAGTTGCAGAACTTGAACTAGATAACTCCAAATGTTTTTTTCTAATTTCTTCTAAATTAATTTGATTTGTAGGATTTGTTATAATAAGTTGAATAAGTGGACGCTGCTCATGCGTAAATCCGATGGTATCAATACTGATTCTGTTGGATTGTTGTGCCAAAGTGTGTAAATAAAACAAGAGTTTGTCATGTCCGATATGCCAATCTCCAATCTCAAAACCCAAAACCTGTTTAGGAGTAGAAATAGTAGGGTTGAAAGTCAATTTTCGTCCCTCTTTTTCATATTTTTTTTGTAGTGTTTTGAAATAATAATTTTGAATTTTTGAGTTTGTTTTTTGGGCAAAAATAGGATTTATGAAGAATATTAAGAGAAGAATAGGTAATAATTTTACTTTCATTTTTTGTAAGGTCTTTTTTGGGTAGAAAAATAATCTGAAATGGAAAATTACTAAAAAAAAGGTAGCCAAATTTGGATTTATTCAAATTGTTATATTTTTTTATAATTTACCAAAGGAAACTACAAAATTTAGATGGTATTGTGATTTGTGTTTCTTATTTTTCTTTAGGGCTTTCGCAAATTAATAATTGAACAAAACTTTTTTTTGTTTTGCCTCAATTTCTTTGAAGAAGGATTTGAAAAATAAAACTTGATTGTTTTAAGTGTTTCAACAAATAAAACACTGATTTCCAACAACTTATATTAAAGAATAATATTCATTAATTTTGTATAATTATTACAAAAAATGTAAAAATGGCAGAAAAAT
>CAKZOK010000124.1 GCA_937136415.1 uncultured Cytophagales bacterium
GAATTGGAAATGAATAATCAACAACGAAAATGGTTCTATTTAGCAGTTCTTTCTCTAGTTTGGGGAAGTTCTTTTATTTTAATGAAAAAAGGGTTGTTAATTTTTTCTCCTTTAGAAATTGGTGCGCTTCGTATCTCGTCTGCTTTTGTGGCTTTATTGCCTTTTGCTGTGGTTCATGCACGCAAAATACCCAAATCAAAATGGAAATATCTACTCATTTCGGGACTTATCGGAAATACAATTCCTGCCATACTTTTTCCTCTTGCTCAAACTCGCCTATTGAGTTCGGTTACAGGAGTTTTGAATGGACTTACTCCTCTTTTTACTGTAATGGTAGGTGCGCTTTTTTTTAGTCAAAAATTGAAATACAAACAATTAATAGGCTTAGGAATTGCATTTATAGGAGCAGGTCTTTTAAGTATTGCCAAAAAAGGAGGTGGTTTTGGTGATATAAATATTTATGTTGGTCTTGTTGTTTTGGCAGCTCTTTTATATGCTATCAGTATGAATATAATCAAAACAAAGTTATCAGAAATATCCTCTTTTCCGATTGCTTCTTGTGCTTTTCTGACGGTGGGTATTCCCTGTATTTTATTTTTATTTTTTGGGACATCTTTTCTCACTCATTTTGAAAAAGCACAGGAGATTACTACTCAAACCACACTAATTCCTCATTCTATTTTGGTATGGAAAGCTCTTTTTTATATTGTTCTTTTGGGAGTTATCGGAACAGCATTTGCTCTTGTTATTTTTAATAAAATTATTCAATTAAATGATGCAGTATTTGCAAGTACAGTAACTTACCTTATTCCAATCGTTGCGATTTTTTGGGGCGTTGTAGATAGTGAACCTTTACAGACAGGGCATTTTATTGGAATGGCTTTAATAATTTTTGGTGTTTTTATAGCAAATAAATGGAAGTGATAAGTAACAACATTAAATATATCATCTTGTATTTTAGATTGGTCTATATTGAAGGTTCTGACCAATCTAAAATACATATTTAAAGCTCAAAAAAGATTTATTTTGTCCAAGTCAGACTTAAACAAAATACAAGGATAACCTATACTCTACAAATTAAACCAATAGGAAATTTTTGCAACAATAGCACGATTTTTTGAACCAAAATTTTCGGGTAAATAATTTTCTGAATAAACCAAGAAAAAGTCCGAAACAGGTTTAAAACGCCATTGAAAACGGGCATTTAGATTCACATTATCAGCTTGTGTATTATATTGTAAGAACGTTGTCAAGAACAAACTACGACTAAATGAAACATCTAAACGAGGGCTAATAATCCAAAAATTAGCATCATTATAAGGTTCTGGTAAGTCAATAATATTATGGTCAAAACTAATGGCAAATTGTCCATAAGGTTGAAAACGATAACGAATTGTTCCGTCAATATTAAAACGAGTTCCTGTAAAATAAGTACGATAAGAGGTAGATGTCGAAGCATTAAGACGCTTACGAGAATCAGAATTAAAATAAAAATAACCACCTGTGTTAGTAAATTTTTCTCCCTCCTCAAATTCTTTTCCATCAGAATTAGTAGGGTCAAAGGAAGAAAATAAATAAGTGTAATCATTAAAGAAACCTGCACCCATTTCACTTGTATTAAACAAATCAGCATTATATTCTAATGAAATATTTCTATCTGTTGTTTTCCAATTCAAATCTGTGTAAGTATTGAAATAAACGTGAAAATTATGCTTTTGAATTTTTCCTTTTTTTGGATAAAAATTATAACCTGCCCAATCTTCAAAACGCCATAAACCCTTTCGACGCACATAACCAATATCATTAATATCATAATTTTCTCCTACTAATTCGTGATTCCAAGAAGCATAAAATTTACGAGTATTGTATGCCAAAAAACCAGCATGTGCAAAAGTTCCTTTTGTTTTATTTGGTAAAAAAGCGTGATGATAAAATATCTTGCCTCTCCATTTGCTGTCTTCTGATTGCAAATTATATTCTAAACCAGCCATTCGTGTATAAGGTTTATCTGAATTTTGGCTGCTTGTTTCCTGACGATTAACAAAAATCCCTGCAATATTCGAACGAGAAAAAACTTGTCTTTGAAAGGCTGCAACAGTATAATTATTGCCAATAATTCCTTTTTCTGCATCTTGTCCTGTTTGAATATTCAACAAACCAACACGCCAATCTTTATTTACTTTTCCACTAAGCCTTGCTCCATACAAAATAGGATTCTGAACATTTTCGCCTGTGATAGTGTCTTTTGCTATCCCAATACGACGAGAAAAAAATGGACGCATTCTACTAAAACCAAAATTGGCAAACAAATCACTATTTTCTAAAAAAAACTGTCTTCGTTCTGGAAAAAATATCTCAAAACGACTTAGGTTTGTAACTTGTTGATCAACTTCTACTTGCGAAAAATCAGGATTTACTGTTAAATCTAAATTTAGAGAAGGTGTAACTGCAATTTTTGCATCACCTCCAATATTTCCTTTGGTTTTGTAAGGAGTATTATTGATATTATCTTTCGTTGCCGAACCTGCTAAGTATGGAATAATGGAAATATTAGAACCTGCCTTTTTTATATTTTCTTCAAAGGTAAGCTCGCCTGCAAAAGCCAAAGAAACCGTAGAAAATTGAATAGGAACAGGAATCCAACTAGACCTTTCGTTTCTATGTGCATCATTACGGACAAAATTTATTTTCCATTTTGATTTATTTTTTGGATAACGAAGTGTTTTGAAAGGAATCGCAATTTCACATGTCCAAGAGCCATCAGGCAAATCCGAAACAGCACTATACCATTTGTTATCCCAGTCTGAAGAAGCCCTATCTCCCTCAAAAATCAATCCTTCTAATTGCGCCCCAACAGCCGAAACAGCAAAATAAACACCATTCAAGCCATCTCCAAAAGGGTCAAGATTAATAGAAAAGTTATCATTCCTAGACCAACTAAAATCCCTTCGCATTGAAGAAATAACATAATTTTGTTTTGGGTTTCCTTTGCAAATAGCAGCTATGTACAAATAATTTTCATCATACGCCATTTGTACTTTAGTTTGAGAAAGAGCCAGTAATGTATCAGTAGGAAAATTTTGGGTAAAGCCAGTTACGACTTGAGCATTTTGCCAAATTTGCTCATCTAATCTACCATCTATACGAATAGCAGCCGTTTTTTGAGCAGAAAGACGATAAAGAGAAACAGAATCTTTTGTAGAAAAATTATTTTCTTTTATAATGGTTTGTGTTTCATTAGGCGTTGTTTGAGAAAAAAGAGAAAAGTGAAAAAACAAAAAGAAGAGAAAAAAGAAATGTTTCATCATTTTGAGTAGTAAGTTATGTGTAATTGGTTGATTAAGTTAGACAAAAATACTTGCTTAAAACGCTCTTTTTTGTTAATAAATTCAAAAAACACTTTTCTTTAAGACAATTTAATAAAACACAAAGGTCTAAAAAAATAAATTAATTTTTTTTTAAACCTTTTTGAAGTATTTGCGTTTAATATAGTGAACTTCAAAATAAATTATTTTTTTATGTAATTTATCTTTGGTTTATCAAATCAATATATACAAATTATCAAAGAAGAGTGACACTTTTTATTCACAAAATCTTTATTTTTTTATAATTTGTTTAATCTAAACGCTTAAATTTAAAACCAAATTATTTTAAGCTCTTACACAATTTTATTTAAAATTTTTATTATTACTATTTGAAATAAATAGAATGAAAATGATATATTATTATTATGTATTATTTTATTTTTAAATAAAACAGATTTTTACTGAACCTGTTTAAATTTTCAAATTTTGCAACTTTTTTAATGTAATTAAGTAGTTTGCCAAAATAAAATGTATTAATCTTATATTTTATAATTGGTCTGTACAAAATACAAGCTATCTTTTTTAAAAAGTTTTTTCCTTTGGGAGTCACGAAAGTTTAAACAGTTTCATTGTTATTAATTACTTTTTCAAACTCAACTTGATTTTATTATGAATATTAAATTATCTGTATTTTTATTTGCATTATTAATTTCTTCATCTTCACTTTTTTACTCTTGCCAGACTACTGCTGAAAAAAAAGACGAAGCTGCCGAAGAGGTAGTAGAAGCAAAAGAAGAACTTGCTGAGGCAAATGTAGAATTTGCAAAAGCAAAACAAGAATGGCAAAATAGCATTAATCTTAAAATAATTGATTGGGACAATCGTATGGATAAAATTGATGCTAAAATAGAAGAACAAGGCGATGCTATTTCTGTCGAATTAAGGCAAGAACACAATGAATTGAAGGCTAATTATCAAGCTCTTAAAACTGATTTGGAACAAACTGAAAGCAAAACAGAGGGCGAATGGGCAGAATTTAAAGCTGATTTGGACAAAACGGCTGGCAAAGTATTTAGTGATATTAATGCTTTCTTTAATCGTATTGACGTAGATGGTGATGGTAAATAAATTAGATATTTTATCTTTAGGACTTTCGCAAATTAATAATTATACAAAATATTGTTCTATTTTTATATTGTTCTGTTTTTGCTTTTTTCAATCCTTATCAAGGAGGAAATAAATACAGCAAGTGGTATTTTGAAGAATAAAATTTGGTAATTTGAGTGTTAAAGCCATAATTTTGAAAAATAAAAAACGTGAGTTTGAGTAGAGATACTCAAACTCACGTTTTTTATTAAATGAGTTTTGATGTGCCAGACTAGCCATTTTATACATTTATCAACTATCCACAAGAAAAATTTTATAGAAAATAAATGAATTTTTACTTCTCATTAAATTCTGACATGAATACCTTTTTCGAAAAGTTCTTTTTTGAGAATAGGAACAGGAATTTCTCCAAAGTGAAAAATACTTGCAGCAAGTGCAGCGTCAGCTTTTCCGTCATTAAAAACATCGACAAAATGCTGTGTAGTTCCTGCGCCACCACTTGCAATAATTGGAATACTACAAATTTGATTTAATTTTGAATAAACATCACAAGCAAAGCCATTTTTTGTTCCGTCATTGCTCATTGAGGTAAACAAAATTTCTCCTGCGCCTCGTTCTTGTGCTTCTTTTGCCCATTCAAACAAATCAATTCCTAAATTTTTTCGTCCTCCTCCTGTATGCACTTCCCATTTAGCCGATTTATTTACTTTGGCATCAATGGCAATTACAATACATTGATTTCCAAATCTTTTAGAAGTTTCTTCAATCAATTTTGGATTCAGAACGGCAGCCGAATTAATAGTAACTTTATCAGCTCCAGCTTCTAATAAAACCGAAACATCTTCAACACTACTTACTCCCCCTCCCACTGTAAAAGGAATATTTAAGTTTTTGGCAATGCGTAATGCTAATTCTTTGAGTGTTTTTCGTTTTTCATGAGTGGCTGTAATGTCTAAAAAAACAAGCTCGTCAGCTCCTTCTTTTGCATATTTTTCTCCTAATTCTACGGGGTCGCCAGCAAATCGAAGCTCTTCAAATTGCACTCCTTTTACAGTCTGACCATCTTTTATATCCAAACAAGGGATTATTCTTTTTGATAACACGGTTTTTAGTTGTAAGTGATTAGTGATAAATTATTAATGAAATACATATACAATAAGGTTTCAAAATATGATTTTCTTATTCCATAATCCGTGATTTGTAATTTATAAAGTAATTCTATTTTCATAGATTGCCTTTCCTACAATCGCTCCATCAATATTTAGTTTGTCAAGTTCTATTAAGTCATTTTGGCTTGTTACACCACCACTTGCAATTACTTTTAGAGTAGGAAATTTGGTTTTTAGTTCTCCATAAAAATCTGTATTCAATCCTTCCAATGCGCCATCTTTAGTAATGTCGGTACAGAAAAATTGTGTTAGTCCTTTTTGTTTCCATTTTTCGATAAATTCGAAGATGGTAAATTCACTTTCATTTTTCCATGCATCTGTAAGTAGTTTTTCTCCACGCACATCGGCAGCTAATAAAATAGAATTTCCACCAAAATCAGAAAGCCAACTTTCGAATAATTCTGGATTTTTGACCGAAATACTTCCAACACTTACCATTTTTGCGCCACTAGAAAGAATACTTTTGATAGAATCAGAATGACGTATACCACCCCCAAAATCAATAGTAAGATTAGTCTGAGAAGCAATTTTTTCTAAAACTTGCAAGTGCATAGGTTTGCCAGCTTTTGCGCCATCTAAATCAACAATATGAAGACGCTTAATTCCCTTTTCTTCAAAAATTTTGGCTTGGTCTAAAGGGTCAGAGTTGTATATTTTTTTTGTGTCATAATCACCGTGTGTAAGGCGTACACATTTTCCATCTATTAAATCAATGGCTGGAATAATTTGAAGATTCATTTTTATTTTGTTTTAGTAGTTTTTTATTTTAAAAATAAATAAAATGGTATAGTTCATTATTATTTTTTGACTTTATCTACCACTAAGCCTATTTCCAAAACAGGATTTAGAGGGTCTTGTTTTGGCATTGCATGTTTTATTTTGAAGGTATAAGTTCCTTTTTCTAATTTAAAATTAGACATTGCTGTTTGTTTTGTATCATAAGTTTCGCCTACACCACTTCCCACTGCACGCCCAGCATCATCACGCAACATAAAATCAACTTGTTCTTCTGTAGCTTTTCCATCAGGAGTTTCATAAGAGAGAATAAGCAACAAATTTTGATAAGGAATACCTATTCCGTGACGCAATTCGACCGAAATATCATACATTCCCTCTTCTTCTATATTTACTTTATAGGTTTTTTCGTCGCTTATGTTCCATTTGAACCCTACTGCGTTTACGTCTTTGTGTTCTCTATAAATATTGTTTTCATCACAAGAAGAAAATAAAAATAAAGCAGCCAAAGCAAGAATTGGAAAAATAGATTTGATAAATTTCATAATGTTTTTTGTTTAATGTAGAAATATATGACAGACCTCGTCTGTTTTTGTGATTTTATAGAAGCTAGAAAATTTTTGATATAGAATTAATTTTAATGAGAAAACTCTACTCCTGCATATTCAGTTTCAATTTCATTTAGAATATCAAATACTTCTGATGAGCTACTGGATTGAACCAATCGCATTCTATATTGTTTTATTCCTCTTAATCCTTTAAAATAAGCTGCATAATGACGTTTCATTTCATTAATTGCTGTTATTTCACTTCTTTTCCATTCCAAAGAAAATAAAAAATGTTTTCTACAAATATCCAAACGTTCGGCTAATGTTGGAGGAGGAAGAAGCTCTCCTGTTTTGAAATAGTGTTTTATTTCTCTAAAAATCCAAGGATAACCAATGGCTGCACGCCCTATCATAATTCCATCTACACCAAAACGATTTTTATATTCTAGAGCTTTTTGAGGAGAATCTATATCACCATTTCCGAAAATAGGAATATGAATATCAGTACTATTTTTGACTTCTGCAATATATGACCAATCAGCCTCTCCTGTGTACATTTGTTTGCGAGTGCGTCCGTGAATAGAGAGTGCTTGAATACCAACGCCTTGCAAACGTTTGGCAACTTCCAAAATTTTGATAGAATCGTGATCCCAGCCCAAACGAGTTTTGACTGTAACAGGAAGGTTCGAACGATTTACAATTTCTTTTGTTAGGAGTTCCATTTTAGGAATATCTTTTAGAATACCTGCTCCTGCACCTTTACAAACTACTTTTTTGACAGGACAACCAAAATTAATATCTAATACTTCGGGGTTTTCTTTTTCAACAATTTCGGTTGCTTTGAGCATAGAATCTAGTTCTGCGCCAAAAATCTGAATACCAATAGGACGTTCATAATCAAAAATATCTAATTTTTCTACACTTTTATCAGCATCTCTTATCAATCCTTCTACCGAAATAAATTCGGTGTACATCATATCTGCACCACAGGCTTTACAGACAGCACGAAAGGGAGGGTCGCTTACATCTTCCATTGGTGCAAGCAGAAGAGGAAATTCTCCTAATTCTATATTTCCAATCTTTACCATATTCTTATATTCTATATATTTTTTTATCAAAATGAATTTTAACAGAACAAATTTACAAAAAAATATGATTTTAATTCTACCTTTAGAAAGAATGGCAGGGCATTTTGTCTTTAGAGAAGTTAAATGAATTTTTAGGCTTTTTGAGAAGCGTTATTTATACAAATGTCACGCCTTTGAGTAGGTATTTTATTCAGTTCTGAGAAACTAAATACATAATTTTATTTTAAAGAATATTTTTTTGGTAATTACTCATTAATTATCTCAAAATTTGAGGCATACATTTTTTTCTTCTGTAAAAAAACGAAGAGCTTCATAACCACCTTCACGTCCTACGCCTGATTGTTTTGCGCCACCAAAAGGTGTTCTCAAATCACGCAATAACCAAGTATTTATCCATACAATTCCTGTTTCTAATTTACTGGCTACTCGGTGCGCTCGTGCTAAGTTTTGTGTCCAAACCGATGCAGAAAGTCCATAAGGGGTGCAGTTTGCAAATTCTATGGCTTCGTTTTCGTTTTTGAAAGGAATAAGTGTTGTTACTGCGCCAAAAATTTCTTCTTGATTTGTTTTGCAATAGGCTGATAAGTTTTCGATGACTGTTGGTTGTATAAAAAAGCCATTTTTGCATCTTTCTGGTAATTGGTTAGAGCTTACTTTATTTCCCCCTGTCAGTATTTTCCCTCCTTCATTTTTGGCAATTTCTATATAAGAAATTACTTTTTCTTGGTGTGTTTTTGATACAGTTGCTCCCTGTTGAGAATTTTCATTTATTGGGTCGCCTAATCGTAATTGATTTACTTTTTCTATAAATTTTATTTTAAATTCTTCATAAATTGATTCTTCTATCAAAATCCTAGAACCACATAGGCATATTTGTCCTTGATTGGTAAAGGCAGCTTTTAGAGCCATTTGAGTTGCTTCCTCTAAATTTGTATCTGCAAAAATAATAGTTGCATTTTTTCCTCCTAATTCTAAAGATAATTTTTTAAACATGGGCGCAGCTATTGAGGCAATCGTTTTTCCTGTTTGTGTACCTCCTGTAAAAGAAATTGCTTTTGTATCTGTATGCGAAACAATAGCAGCTCCTGTTTTGTGTCCATAACCATGTACAATATTGAGTACACCAGCAGGAAAATTTATGGCTTGACAGGCTTCAGAGAGCAAATAAGCTGTATAAGGAGTGAGTTCGGAGGGTTTTGCAATGACACAATTACCACTAGCCAAGGCAGGAGCAATTTTCCAAGTAAATAAATAAAGAGGCAAATTCCAAGGCGAGATACAACCTACAACTCCCAAAGGCTGACGCAATGTGTAATTCAAAACATTTGTAGAAGTATGGTGGGCTTCGTCTTTGTCATGTAAAATAGCAGTGGCAAAAAACGATAAATTCTGAACAGCACGAGGAATATCTATCGAACGAGAGAGCGAAATAGGTTTTCCATTATCTTCAGTTTCGGCTTGAGCAAATTTTTCTATATTTTCTTGTATATAATTGGCTAATTTTAAAAGCCATTTGGAACGAAATTCTGCACCTTTTGAAGACCATTCTGGAAAGGCTACTTTTGCAGCTTCGACGGCTAAGTTTACGTCATTTTGGTCAGAGTCAGCAATTAATGAAAATATTTTTCCTGTTGCTGGATTGATGTTTTCTATATATGTATCTGAAAAAGGGTTTATAAAATCTCCTCCTATGTAGTTGTTTAATTTTTTCATAAAAGTAATATAGCAATAGTGTTTTGTTTAGAAAAATTATTTTATCAATTTTTTTGATTAATCTATCTATAATACTTACCAAAAAACAGCTTTAGAGTTTTGTGCTATACAAAACTCTTAAAGTTTAAAAAGTACAATTATTAATTTGATTAAGAATATTTTATCTTTAAAATATGTTTTATAAACATGCCTTGTTGATTGAATATTATTACTAAATTTGTATTTATCACACTGATGGAATAAAAAGTTGAATAATTTTGCCCCTCTGAAATTCTTTAAGGTTATTTATCAATAAATTTCAGTGTTTTTTTAGTGATATTTAACTCTATTCATTTTTTACTAAAAATTACTTATGATAAAAACTATTCTGGAAGCTGAGTCGGGTTATCAATGGATAGATGTAATCAGTCCGAGTGATAAAGATTTAAGAGAGCTTATTCGTCAATATAAAATGCCTATATCTGCTGTTAAAGATTGTATGGCTGCTTTTCACATGCCAAAAGTAGAGCCGATTGGTGATTGGGTGTATTTTATTGTGCGTTATTATGACCTTTATTGTGAAGATGATGCTGATACAATTCAAGAAATTACTAATAAGGTAGCAATTTTTGTAAGCAAAGATTATGTTTTGACTATTCATAGAACAGGGCAGCCTACACTTGCCCAACTTGCCAATGAATGGCGAAATAATTCGAATATAGAATACAAAAATAGTGAGCATTTTGCTTACAAACTGCTAGATATGCTTTTAAAAACATACGATTTGGGAATGAATCAGGCAAGTGAGCGTTTAGACGCTTACGAAAAAGAAGTTTTTCAAGAGATGAAAGATGGTTCTATTTTCGAAAGATTATATCAACTCAAAAGGCGTGGTTCAGTCTTTAAAAGAATGCTTTACCTTACCAAAGACCTCATTCAAACTTATATGAAATATTCTAGTGATTACCCATTGGCACACCATAATATTGAAGTTGCTGATTCATTATATTATAGAGTTGATGAGTTGCACGAAAATGCAAATAATCTAATTAATCTTCGACTTTCGTTGGCATCACACCGAACCAACGAAATTATGGGAATCTTGACTATCTTTTCTGTTTTTTTCTTGCCTCTTACTTTTATTGTGGGAGTTTATGGAATGAATTTTAAGAATATTCCAGAATTACAAGCAGAAAATGGATACACTATTGTTTGGATTGTGATGATTTCGATGGTAATTGGAATTTATTTTTGGTTTAAGAAAAAAGGGTGGATATGAAATAAAATCAGAAGTGTGAAATAAAGTGAGAATACTGTACATTACTTTTTTTGAGTTGAAATTCAAGTTGCAGCGCAACGAAATATTTATATTTTTTATTTGAATATTATAAATTATATTATGCTGCAACTAAAAAGCATTGTAGGATATAGTAAGAAGTAAATTTATACTTTCTTTTTATTAAATTGATGTAAAACAGCAGCAAAATCAGCAATCAAAGACGGCTCTTCTTCTAGGCGAGTTCCTACTACTACCACATCAGCACCAGCAGCAAAAGCCATATGGAGAGCTTCAGGCGTTCTGACCCCTCCTCCAATAATCAAAGGAATATTTATGCTTTGTTTTACCGTTCTTATCATTCTAGGAGAAATAGGTTTGGCTGCCCCACTTCCACCATCTAAGTACGCCAAACGCATTCCCAAATATTCTCCTGCAAGAGCTGTATTTGCTGCTACGCCTGCTTTTTCATAAGGAATAGGCAAAGTCTGACTAACATAAGAAACTGTTGTCAAATTATCACACAAAACAAGCATATATCCTGTCGGAATAACTTCTAAATCCATTCTACGAAGGCGTGGGGCTGCTGCCACATGTTGTCCGATAAGATATTCTGGATTTCTTCCCGAAATAAGAGAAAGCAAAAACAAACTATCAGCCTCAGGTGCAAGATGAAAATAATGACCAGGAAACAAAACAACAGGCAATTTGGCATGTGATTTTATCAATTTTACAGTTTGTGAAACTTCTCCTTCTGTCAGAAGACTGCCTCCTACCATAAAAAATGAAATTCCATAATGTGCAGCCTGTGCAGCCAAAAGAGCTGTTTTTTTGGGGTCTATACGGTCAGGGTCTATCAAAACAGCTAACATTTTTTGACCTTTACGAGCTGCTTCTACAATTTGAGGATATACGTTCATGCAGTTATCAGTTATTGGTTATTGGCTATTTATTTAAAAATAAATGACCAATAATTAGTTAGTTCCTTTTTTTGTAAAAAAAATAATCCTTTTAAAAATAAATTTTAAATTAAACAATCATTAATTATTAATTAGCTTCGCTGCTTTAGCAAGTCGTAATCTGTAATTGAATTTTAAATTATAATTAAATATCATAATTTTTAATTTCTAATTCGTAATTGAATGATGAATGTTGTAAGTTTATACAAAAATACATATTCATAACCGACTTCACAATTAATATGAAATTTAGCTTCAATAAAACTAAAGTAATTGCAACTCTAGGTCCTGCCTCTTCTACTCGTGAACAAATTTTAGAACTCATGGTAGCAGGGGTTGATGTTTTTCGCCTCAATTTTTCGCATGGTTCTTATCAAGACCACAAAAAAGTATTAGATATAATTAGAGAACTCAATCAAAAATTTGAATTTAATGTGTGTATTCTTCAAGACTTACAAGGGCCAAAAATTCGGGTAGGAGATATAGAAGGAGGGCAACTAGAACTTATAAAAGGAGCAAAAATCCGTATCACAACAGATAAAGATGTTGTAGGAACAAAGGAAAGGATTAGTTGTGCCTATGAAGATTTTGTCAGAGATGTCAAAATTGGAGAGCCTATTTTGATGGACGATGGAAAACTAGAACTTGTTGTTTCTGAAAAAGACCAAAACGATGTAATTGCAAAAGTAATTGTGGGTGGTATTTTAAAGCCACGAAAAGGAATAAATTTACCAAATACACAAGTTTCTGCACCAAGTATGACAGAAAAAGACTTGAAAGATGTTATGTTTGGAATTGAAAATGAGGTAGAGTGGGTGGCTCTTTCATTTGTCAGAAATGCAAGTGATATGATTCGTTTGAAAGAAATTATTACCAAACATGGCAGTAAAATGAGAACAGTTGCCAAAATCGAACGTCCAGAAGCAGTTATAAATATTGACAGTATTATTGAAGAAGCTGATGCGCTTATGGTTGCTCGTGGTGATTTGGGAGTCGAAATAAATGCAGAGGAAGTACCTGTTGTACAAAAACGAATTGTTAGAAAATGCAATGAAGCTGCCAAACCTGTTATTATTGCGACTCAAATGATGGAATCAATGATAGAAAATCCTCGCCCTACTCGTGCCGAAACCAACGATGTTGCAAATGCAGTAATGGACGGTGCCGATGCTTTGATGTTGAGTGGAGAAACGGCAGTAGGCAAGTATCCTGTGGAGGTAATCAAAAGTATGGTAAAGACGATTAGTTCGATTGAAGTAAATGTAGAATCAATTTATCATCAATATTATCCAATTCCGACTTCAATGGGAGATTATACAAGTAAAAGTGTAATTACGACAGCTTGTAGATTGGCTCAAAATGTCCATGCAAAAGCTCTTATTTCGATGACCCAATCGGGTTATACAGCTTTTCAGTTGGCAAGTCATCGCCCAAAAGCTGGTATTTTTATTTTTACATCAAACAATAATTTACTTACAACACTAAATTTGGTGTGGGGTGTACGTGGTTATTATTATGATAAATTTGTTTCGACAGACCAAACTTTTAAAGACACACAAGAGGTTTTGTTTGAAAAAGGGCATCTGCAAAAAGGAGATTTGTATGTAAATACTGCCAGCATGCCGATTGATGAAAAACAAAAAACGAATGTTTTGAAATTGAGTAAGATGGATTAGTAGAAGAATAAATTTGGCTCTTCCGACATTTTAGTTTTGTTGAACTATCATTCCCCACCCTAAAAATGAATTTTTGGTTATTTATAAACTGCACCCTAGGTCTGACTTGAACAAAATAAACCTTTCTGAACTGCAAATGCTTATTTTAAATTGGCAGACTAGGTACAGAGCAGATTAAAATGAAAGTTGTTTTTTAGAATAATAAAGTCGCTAAAGAGTTGGAAGAGCCATAAATTTTACTTTAATGGAATCAAAAAAAAACGCTTTTCTAAGAATAGAAAAGCGTTTTTTTGATTTATGAGATAAAATAATTGATTAATCAATCATTTATGTCTATTTATTTTTGGAGTACTACTTTTTGTACATATACTTTATCGCCATTTACAGCTTTTAAGATGTACGTACCACCTACAAATTTTTGGATATTTACTTCCATATTTCCACCACCACGGTTAGAAGTACTCATTACTTCTTTTCCTGTAATTGTATAAATACGAACGTCATAATTTCCAGTTACTTTAGGCAATTCGAAACGTACCCAATCTTGAGTAGGGTTCGGATATACTTTCAAGCTAATTGCATCAGTAGGATTCAAAAGACCAGTTACTTCTTCATCGTTGTCTTCATTGGTAACACTTACACTACCTGTTTTGTCATTGTAACCAGCATCAGAGCTTGTTGCTTTGAGAGTGATAGAGTATGTTTTGTTTCCATCAACAGCCGAATC
>CAKZOK010000125.1 GCA_937136415.1 uncultured Cytophagales bacterium
TGGTAAACCAATTAATGAATTCCAAAACAACTTCATAAAATACGATTTCATCAACAGAGGATTGAATGAATTTACTCTTCACTGTAGATATAAAGTTTATTTGACTATTTGTGTAATAACAAACCACGATAAAGTCATTAATACAACTTCCAGCATTGAAAATAAATTTAGACCTTTTATCTAATTCAGCAAAGTCAATATTCTGTCTACCATTAAACCACAATGCAAGTCCCTTGTCAGAAAAATCCTCTGGGGGACGATTAATAATTACCCATTCAATTATCTGATATTCATTAAGATTTTTGAATTTTTCATTTTTTAAATCAAAAACATCGGCATGAATGAATTCAGCCCCCTTTATGTTTGTTTCATAAGTTTCTTTACAACTTACATCATAATCAATACCAGCTAAATCAGTTTCTATTTTTTTATCTTCTTTTAAACAACTTGAAAATGTTAAGTTAATAGGTTCAGTAAGTGGTGGTGGAAGTGGGAGAACCAGAAAATATAACTTAATGAACTCTAATCTAGAAGTGCGTTTGTCAAGTATCATATCTTTTCAACCAAATGGCAAACTATACGATGGCAATGGTGTGGTTCCTGATATAGAATTGTATCCTGAAACTATAGAAGACGCCATAGGGATCACAGATAATATTTTGGATAGAGCTGTAAATTATTTGAAAGATGAAAGAAATCAGTAAGCTATAGAAATCAAAAAAGGCATTCATATTTGATGAATGCCTTTTTTGATACCGAGTTCTCTGTTTAGGGAAAAAATAAAAGTCAATAGCGTTTAAAATTTAAACCCCAAATTAAATGAACTTCAATCTATTAAAAGATAAAACAGTACTTATTACTGGTGGCGCAGGATTTATTGGTTCAAATCTCTGTGAAAAATTTTTAGCCCAAAATAATAAAGTGGTTTGTCTTGATAACTTTTCGATGGGAAGGCGAGAAAATATAAACCATCTTTTGCAAAATCCGAATTTTACGCTTATAGAAGGCGATATTCGTAATTTAGAAGATTGTAAAAAAGCTGTTGATGGTGCAGAAATTATTTTGCATCAAGCTGCACTTGGTTCTGTTCCTCGTTCCATTGCTGACCCAATCACTTCAAATGATGTAAATATTTCGGGTTTTGTAAATGTGTTGGTGGCTGCTAAGGAGGCAGGAATAAAACGCATTGTTTATGCAGCCAGCTCTTCTACTTATGGCGACCATAAAGCACTTCCAAAAATAGAGGAAAATATTGGTCGTCCTCTGTCGCCTTATGCCGTAACCAAATATGTCAATGAGCTTTATGCAAATGTCTTTTCAGATTTGTATGGTTTGGAAATTATTGGACTGCGTTATTTTAATGTTTTTGGTAGAAAACAGCGTCCTGATGGTGCGTATGCAGCCGTTATGCCAAAATTTATAGGTCTTTTGATGCAACACAAACAACCAACTATTTTTGGTGATGGCGAGTTTTCAAGAGATTTTACTTATATCGAAAACGTCTTACAAGCCAACGAACTTGCTGCCATAACAACAAATCCAGAGGCAATAAATCAAGTGTATAATGTTGCTTTTGGCGAGCGAACAACAGTAACAGAAATGTTTGAATTGATGCGCTCACTTTTGAGTAAATATGATTCTAAAATTTCGGAAATAGAGGCAATTTATGGAGATAATCGTCAAGGAGATATTCCTCATTCGTTGGCTTCGATTGAAAAAGCTAAGAGTTTGTTGGGTTATTCTCCTCAATTTTCTTTCAAAAAAGGGCTTACAGAAGCCATTAGCTGGTATTGGGAAGATTTGAAAAAATAATTTTATTTTTATCTTTAATTTTTCAAAAAACCATATTCATAAATTTTAGGTTCGATTTTTTTGGCTAAAAGTTTCAAGCTACTTCTTAGATTTCCTATCAAAATCATATATTCTTTATCATCACTTTTTGAGTTCATTCTTCCTTTTGTATTTCTGCCTTGAAAGTGCGCCCGAATATCATACAAAGAAGCATTTACATTTGGCTCTTGTCCTAAAAAAAATTGTGTGGTATCAATAACATGATGATAATATTTCCATAATTTTAAACCTGCATCAAAAACGTTTTGTGCTGTTGTAGAAAATTCTATTTTTTCTTGTTTGTTTTTTTCTAATGTAGAAAATAAATTGGTAGTAATTTGAGTATTTACTTTTCCTAAAATATAATTTGACATAAAATTACTTTCAAATCTTGATGAGGCATTTACATCATTTTCTGTAAATGGAATCCAATGATTTGTGCCATATTCGCTTCTAACACTATTTTTGAAAAGTGTAAATGTCAAACAATCACTATGAAACTCTCTATCTTTTTTCCATTTTCTATTAGGAAATAAGAATTGGTCACGGTCGTTCAACCAACTGGCTTTTATACATTTACGAACGGCAAAATAAATGGCAGCTTTATCAATATTGCTTTGATTAATCAAAAATTGACCTGCTTGAACATTATAATCCATTTTGTGATGTACAATTTGAATCATATTTTGATTTTGAAAATCATTGCCCTTAAATGGAAATTTTCCTATTAATTGATTTTTTTTGGGGTCAGCTCTAAATGGTTTTATCCAATCATTGATATACTGACTATCATCGTAAGAAAAGTATTTTTTCTTGCCTATGTAATTTCCTGTTTTATCAAAAATATCAAATTTTGCTTTCTTAAATTTTTCCTTTTTCGAAGTATTCCAAATCATAAAACCAATAGGAAAACTACCTTTTACATTATCGAAAGTATTGGCAGGAACAATAAAAGCCTTTTCCATTTTGGCTGCAAAAAACTTTCTAAAATCGATAAAATGTTGTCCATTCAGTATCTTGACTTTTGAAAATTCTGCAATAATAGCATCTGGAATTTCGAAATAAATGCGTGTCAGAAATTGCACAAAAAGCTCTGCATTTCCTTGTCCTAATTTTTCTGCATATTTTTTATTTATTGCATTTTGTTCTACTCCTTTATTTCCTTTTATTCGTTGCAATGTTTTCTTGTTGCTCGCCTCTGCATACGGAGGATTTATATAAATTACCAATTTTTTACGTTTTTCTTCATCATTGATTATATCAAGTAATGGTTTTGGTAGTTTCTCAAAATCATCATTCAAAAAATCAAACTGAAAAACGTGGTTTTGAAGTAGATTTGCGCCATGTCCACTTATTGATTTTTCATTCATTGTTGCAATGCGTGAGTGCATCACATCAACATCTTGTTTGTCTAATGTAGAAGCAAAAATATTGTATTTATTGGTTAGTCCTGTCAATAAATTTCCTGTTCCTGCTGCTGGGTCCCAAATATAATATTCATCTTGCCAATCTTCTCCCAACGTATCAGTAAGGTATTTTTGAGATAATTCTACCCAAATTTGAGGTGTGAAAAAACTACCTTTTCTTTCTCTTACATCTTGTGGCACAAGCAAATCCCTACGCTCTACAATATAATCCCAGTATTCTTTTTTTGGAGGACGTTCGTATTTATTCCAAAACTGATGATGTGCCTTTTGTTTATCCATAAAAACAGTAGTTTTGATTTGGAACATTCCCATGTTATCCATCTTTCTTTCTAACTGATAGTGGTCTTTTTTGAGCAAAACATAGAGTTTTTCTTTTAGGGTTTCGTTTTCTTGGGAAAGCAAATCAGCAAGATAAAAATCGCCATCAATTATTCCTCCTTTTTTTGCAACGTCCCAATTTACGGCAATGGTTGGTTTTACAGAAGTAAGCCATTTATTATAAATTACAATAAAATTATTTTTATCAATCCTAACTTTTGAAGTAGAAGACTTTCCTAAAACAAAATTGGTTTTGATAAATTCTTGTATTTCTTTTTTATCTTTTTGAAAATAAAAAACAAATGAATGCTTTTCTATATTTTCAATTACTCTTTCATAAAGCTGTTTAAATTCTTTTGTATCATAATTGGAGGGGGCAATATTCCAATTAAAATCATTGATATAAAAAACATCGTGAATTTCATTGTAGGGAATAAAAGCAATTTTTTCGGTATCAAAACTTCCCAAAAAAGCAGGAGGTAAATGTATATCAAAAGTGCGAGCCTTGCCAATAGTGAGAATAAGCTGAACAATGGAAGTGGCAAAATCAGCCTTTCCTTTTTTGGCTTCTGCCCAAAGTAATGATTCTGTTTGGAGTTCTAATTGGTCGTTATTTTCCTTTTTTAAGGTAACACAGAAATCTACATCACCCAGTATTTTGGTGCAATCAAAATCTTGAAAATAATCTATTGCAAGCCTATTTTTTACTTCTTCTTCTCTTATTTTATTATTGTTTGCCATATCTTGAGATATAATTAGGAGGTGTAAAAGCAGCAAAATTGATTAAATATTGTGATTATTTTTGGGTTTGCTATTACTCAAGGTTAAATATAGCATTAATCCATCAAAAAAATCTCATCAGCATTTATAATTTTATGTTTTACAGCATATATAATTAGTCCTGCTGTATTCTTAACACCCGTTTTTACCATAAGGTTAGATTTGTGTGCTTCGACTGTTTTGGGAGAAATAAAAAGTTTTTCGCCTATTTCTTTGGCTGTATTTTGATTGCAAATAAGTTTTAAAACATCAATTTCTCTATCTGAAAGAGCATCTATCGAATTGAGTTGAACTTTAGGAGTTTTGCTCGAAACCTGTTCTCTAATTGTTTGCATTTGTCCTGTAGTAAAATAATGTCCTTTTTTACTTACTTCAAGAATTATATTTACTAACTCATCTTTATCAGTTTCTTTTGGAACAAATGCATGAATCCCTTTTTTGAGCATTTGCCCTAAAAATGAATCTCTATAATAAGAAGACAAAACAATAATTTTTATATCTGTATATTTTTTTGTTACAACATCAATGACTTCCATTCCATCACCATCTTTCATTTTGAGGTCTAGGAGCATTACATCAGGCAATATATCAGCCGTACTTAGCCCACGAATTACACTATTTCCACTATAAAAACTTGAAATGACAGATAACTCAGGTTTGTTGTCCAAAAATTCTCCCATGAGTTCTACTACTAATGAGTCATCATCTACTAAGCATATTTTTATCTGTTCTTTCATTTTTTTTATTTTAAAAACTTACTTTTCTATTGCAAAAATAAATGTAGTTCCTTTTGGGCGATTGGTTTTGAAGCGATATGATGCCTCTAATATTTGCATACGTAACTCAATATTTTTCATTCCTAAGCCAGTTGAGTTTATTTTACTAATGCCATCTCCATTATCTCTCATCAAAAAGTACAGATTTTTATTTGTATGTTTATAAAGAATGTCAATGCTAGTTGCGTTTGCATGTTTGATAATATTGCTAACCAACTCTTGAAATGTTCTAAAGATATGAAGTTTTTGCTCTTTATTCAAATCAAATTCATCGTGTGTATTATAAAAAATAGATACTTCATATTGATTTTTGAGAGGAGAAATAAAATCAGTAATTAAATCAATTAGAGCAGAATCATTTAACATGGGAGGGCTTAGGTCATGAGAGATATTTCTTGCACTATCGATACTGTGAGCTAATAGTTTGTTTAGTTTTTTGTCATTATTTATGAGTTGAATACGATGTAATTGACCAATCAAATCATCGTGCAAATCGGAGGCAATGCGCTCTCTTTCTCTCTCCAAAATCTGAACACTATTGCTGACCAATTCTTTTTGATGATAAATTATCAACGAATTTTTTGCATCTAGCTCACTTCTGATGCGCTTGATATATGTACTAGATAACAATATAATAAAGCCTACTAATATTAGTAAAACAATTATACTACCTACTATCCAATAAAAAAGATGAACTGATTCTACCACTGTTTTTTATAAAAATTATGAGTGCTACATAGTAACATTGTAATACGATTGCTCTTAAAGACCAAATCCAAAGTACTAAATCTTGTTCTCCATTTAACAAGAAATTACTTGGTATTGAAACTAAAGTTTCGAATGAATAAAACAATAAAATTGCATTTCCTAAAAACAACCTTAGTTTAGAATAACTTACTTTTCCTGCTATGATAAGATAAATATCTCTCATACTTAATGCCATCAAAAACATACTATAAATCATTCTATCATAAGATTGATATGATATTGGGTTATGACCAGTATTAAACTGAATAAGTAATGGTAAAAGTGAGATAAGTAAAAATACTATTATTCTTTTTTTATCTATTTTATAAAAAAAATTGAGATACAGATACATTATAAAACTAAAACTAACAAAAGGAGAAATAGAACGTAAATACATTGTATTAACAGTTATACCAAAGACATAAAGTAAAACACTAGATGCTTCCATTGAAAGTAGGAAAAAGAAGTAAGTAATTCCCCATTTAAACAAACTACTTTTTCTATAAATTAGCTGAACAATTATACCTATCACTAGCAATAGTATAGATATATACCATAAAAGATACCCTGATAACTCAAATAGATTTTTAAACATAGAAAAAAAAGAGTTGTTAAAATTAGTAGTATTGTTTTTCTACTTTATCAATAATTATTAGTAATTTGGGTTGAAAATAGATAAGATATTTGACTTACCCAAGTTTCATTAGTAAATACTATCAATAACTCTTCATTAAATCAATACTTTGTTAATTAGATAACGTACTTGAGCCATAAGGAGGAATAGGGTGAGTTTCATCTATATATATATTTTCAGGATTATTTGATTTTGTAGTAGCTAAAGGCTTAGAAGCAAAGACTAATGAAACTATAGTTCGATTTTTTCCTCCTGATTCTGGAATGTCTGTTACTTCTCTAAGACCAAAGAAACCTACAACACTGTTTACTGTATCTTGACTGAATAAATGTTGAAAATCATTATATTCTATTTCTATGTATTTTACTATTTTTTCATTGTTTTTTATTTCGTTTTCGAACCAAATATTCGAATAAATAGCCTAGCGTAAAATCTGCTTACCTGCTGTTGATTCAGATATTATGCTATTATCAAAATCAGCACTATTATTTGATGAAGAATTATAGAAAGGAACAGCAAAAGTAGTAGCTTCAACTAGGCTTCTGGTATCTGTTTCTGAAGCAAATATAAAAACAAGTGCCTCATTATGTATTCCTAAATGACAATATACATGCCCTTGCGCTTTCTTTAGAGTAGCAAAATCCTCTTTGTGCATCTCAAGGCTAATTCCAGAAACAAGATAGTTGTACCCTTCTTTTGATTCTTTGAGGGTATCCCATTTTTCAATGGCATTTCTCATTTCTTTTAAAGTGAGTTGTATTTGCATGTAAAAAGTGTTTTCAAGGTTAAAAACT
The DNA here is from genome assembly GCA_937136415.1 of uncultured Cytophagales bacterium. Lineage (GTDB taxonomy): Bacteria > Bacteroidota > Bacteroidia > Cytophagales > Bernardetiaceae > Bernardetia. The sequence continues at coordinate 7,307 of CAKZOK010000125.1, forward strand.
ATTGCAGTTGTTTTAATATTAGCAAAGTTAATATTTTTAATAAATTAATTTTATTAGACTATTACCTAATTTTATAATTTAAGTGTTTTTACTTAGCACAATTTCTGTGTTTCACAAAAATAATAGAATTTCCTTATTTATTAAAAATAAGAAATAACCCTATATGCCTAATTAGATGTTTATGATACATTTGTAATGTATTCAAAGAGTAAAAAACAATAGAATATTTACTATTTAAGTCTTTTGAATATAATGTAATTAACTGTATTTAGTGTTGCATTTTAAATAATTAAAAACATTAAAATAGATTGAATTATGAATAAGTTACATTTTTGGGAAAAAGGGTATAAAGTTGCTGATGGAAAAGGAGTATTAAATGCAAATGGTTTTACAGCAACTATTACTAAATCCTATAGAGGAGTGCAAAAAGGAAAAATTTATGAAGTAAGACAGGAAACTAAAACTTCTGGAGATGATTATTCTTGTGTAGGACAAGACAACCAAAAAGCTATATTTGGAAAGAAACGCAAAGTCAAAAACACTTTATTTGACTTAGCAAATACAGCAAAGAAACTCAATATAGAAATTGCATTAAGAGATTTACGAAGGTTAAAAAATACTGGGTATAAATTGTGTTTTGCTAAAAAAGTAAATAATAGGTTTAATGTTATTTGGGAGGCATCAGGAAACTATTTGCATAAAAATGAAATTTCTTGGATGCCCATATACGAATTATTTGCCTCCGATGAGTTTTCGGGGGGCAAAATGGTGAAAGTAACCACCAATATAGAAAAATGCGCCTTAGGACAAACCTGTGTTTTAGATAAACAAGGGTTACTCAAATCAGCCACAATCGGAGGAACAGACACTTCACTAGGTATGATAAACACTTATGGATTAATTCACCCAGGAGTTAATCAATTAGTAATTGGAATAGACGGACTAACTGCCATGAACCCTATCTATGTTGCTGAGAAGCCTATCGTTTCTAGAGGAGTTGGTATTATACCAAAAGATGTTATACGAATTTGGTTTCAAAAAGATGCAAATACTAGCACAATGATAAGTAACACAAAGTCTGCCTTCATAGATTTGGATTTTACCAATATAGATACTCTCTCGTGCAAGTATGAAAAAGGGAGTTGGTATGTTTATAATTATTAAAATTGGGACATTTCTCCTAAAAAAATATTACAGAATTTGCCTGTATTTTAAATGTGTGTTCAATTCTGAGGAATTGAGCGCACAAAAATATAAATAAACTTTTAAAATAGTGTATTTAGTTAGAGTACTGGACACTAGATGTATTTGCTGTTCTTGTGAGTCACAGAACAGGGAAAAACACCGTTCGTTGGTGTTTTAGCAGCGACACCAACAACTTTTTAACTCATGTCCAGTACTCTAGTATTTAGTAGCTTTGCTAGGAATCGAACCTAGATTTTGAGCGTCGGAAGCTCACGCACTATCCATTGTACTACAAAGCCATTTTTTTGAAAAAACTACATTAAAAAACTGTTTTACTATTCAGTTCGTAATTTTCCGTAATCCGTAATCCGTAATCCGTAATCCGTAATCCGTAATCCGTAATCCGTAATTGATAATTTTTAATTGATTTTTACCAGTTTCCTGCTGTATCATTAAAAATATCAAATACAATTCTGTCCAGAATAATTTCTACTAATTGTTCTTCTACCTGCGAAAGAGTTTGGTTTTGTTCAAAATCCTCAAACTGTGTATAAACTTTATCATCAAAAGATTGGTCTTCTTCGACAGCATTATAATAAGTAACCTCCATTTTTATTTGCAAACGCTGAATAGTCGCAACCTGTGAGCCTCCCTGTGGCGCAACTGGAATCACTTCATAACCCACAATTCTTCCTTCAAGCTGCATATCTCCACCTGTCTGAACCAATCCCAAACGAGTATTTCGAAGATAAAACTCACGCAATTTTTCAGTTGCATTGATAGTAATGGTAGGAGGTCCTTGTCCTGCATCATTCAAAATGGGCTGAATAGAAAGCGTTTTGATTTTGGTATAGTCAATCGTTCCCCCATTTAGTTTGAAAAGAGAAGCTCCTGTACAGCTTGATAAAATCAGAATCAAACTAAGAAAAAATACTTTATTTATATGTTTTTTTATCATTTTTTGAATAATATATGTCGCTTGTGAGGACACAAACAACGGTAAATTTAAGCTGTTTTCAGAATTATTGCTTTATTTTTGCATCTTCCTTTCCTACTAAAAATTGTCAGAAAACCAACATTGATAACTAATCATTAAGAATTAATCACTACTTATCCAATTCGTATTGTTTAATTTTTCTATAAAGAGTACGCTCCGAAATTCCTAAATCTTGTGCTGCGTATTTTCTACGATTATTATTTTTTTCTAATGCTTTAATAATCAATTCTTTTTCTTTTTTTTCTAAAGATAATGTTTCTTCTTCTGGCTCTTCTTCTGGTTGGTTTTCTTCTTCTACCTCTCTTGCATATTCGATAGCAGAATTATCTTGTTGGTCATTCTGATTCTGTCTAAAGTTTTCTGTATTTGGGTTTGAAGGATTCAGATACAAAGGCAAATTAGAGTTTGTGTCAGAATAAGAATCTCTATTTTTATCTACATCATCAAAAAGATGCTCGTATTTTTGTAACATTCCTGCGCTTCCTTGTCCTTCCAAAATACTCAAAACAAGTTGTTTGAGTTCGGTTACATCTCTACGCATTTCGAACAAAATTTTATACAATAAATCTCTTTCTGAATAATTATCTTTTGCTTTTTCATTGCCAGAAAGTGCAGGAAGAGTATTAGTTCTTGGAGCATTTTTGGGCAAGTATTTTTTTAGTATTTGGGCATCAATATTTCGATTATCTCCTTCTAAGACAGACATTTGCTCAACCAAATTTTTTAATTGACGTACATTTCCGGGGAAAGGATAAGAAAGCAAAATTTGTTTGGCTTCTTCATCTAAAATGATAGGTTTGCTACGATAACGCTCCGAAAAATCTCCTGCAAATTTGCGAAAAAGAAGCTCAGTATCTTCTTCTCGCTCCCTCAAGGGAGGTACAAAAATAGGAACAGTATTCAATCTATAATATAAATCTTCTCTAAATTTTCCGTCTTCGACAGCCTGTACCAAACGAACATTTGTAGCAGCCACAACACGCACATCTGTTTTTTGAGGCTTCGAAGAGCCTACTTTTATAAATTCTCCATTTTCCAAAACACGCAAAAGCATTGCTTGTGTGTCAAGTGGCATTTCTCCAATTTCATCTAAAAAAATTGTTCCTCCATCGGCTTCTTCAAAATACCCTTTTCGTGTTCCTGCTGCGCCTGTAAAAGAGCCTTTTTCGTGTCCGAAGAGTTCCGAATTAATTGTTCCTTCAGGTATTGCACCACAGTTTATGGCTATGAATGTATTGTGTTTTCGAGTACTAAGTTGATGAATAATTTTAGAAAATGATTCTTTTCCTGTTCCACTTTCGCCTGTTATCAAAACGCTCATATCCGTACCTGCAACTTGTGCAGCTACTTTTATGGCGTGATTGAGTAGAGGAGAATGTCCAATAATTCCGAAACGTAATTTTATGGGTTGAATGTCTATCATATTTTTTCTAATAATCTATATATTGGCAAAATTTATAGATTTTAATTTTGTATCAATTTGAAATAACATTCAAAGATAAGCAAAGAAATCATTTGTTGCTTAAAAAACGTGTCAAAAAGTCAGTTAAAAAATTAAAGTATGAGGTTACTTCTCATTTTATTCAAGGTGTTGCAATCTTTATTTTTTGTTTCTCTATTTCTATATCTAACTTTTGGACTTCCCCACAAAATTCGCCATCAATTTGAAAACTGATAGGAATATCTGTATGAATGACTGCTTTTTTTGTTTTGATAATTTCGATAGCTTTGTCTTCTATGGGCAAATTTCCAAAAAGTATTTTTAGAATAAGTGTAAGTTCTAAGGTTCTGAAAATAACGATTTCGAAGACATCATCATCTACTTTTCCCTCTGGATTTACAATTACACCTGTTCCGTATTTGCTAGAATTTGCTATCAAAATTACTCTTGCTTGTGTTATAATTTGTGTGTCTGGCGTAGTAATTTGAGCATTGAATGCTTCTTTAAATTCCATTAATGTTGGAATAATTTGCATAATATATCCTATTTTTCCTCTTGCTTTTGCTTGTTGGTAATTTTTGATAAGCTCGGCATTGAGTCCTAAATCGCTCAAATGAAAACTTTTCATTTTATTTATCGAAATGCTATCTACTTTTTTATAATTATTCTGCAACGTAATTTTCAAACATTCTTCTAAGTCAAGAGGTAAGTTTAGGTCTTTTGCTAGTCCGTTGGACGAACCCATGGGCAAAATTCCAAAAATTATATCTTCGTTATACAAAGTTTCTATCACAAATTTTATTGTTCCATCTCCTCCTGCAATGAGTACTCTTTGGGGTTTGTATTTTTGATATAATTTTCTAATTTCATCATCATCTGTTGGAGCTTTTTTATTGGCTGTTGTTTGATAATAAACAAAATTATAGTTTTGTTTTTCTATGTATTCTTTAATCAAAAATATATTTTGTTTCTTTTCTATCCCTCCAGATAAAGGGTTGATAACCAGTAAAATATTTTTTTTGTTTGTTTGTGTCATGTTTTTATATATTTTTATCGCTACATAAACAAAACTACATTCTAACTTAGTTGTTGTAAAGAATAGAAAACAATTTTATGAAATCTGATTGTGATTTGAAAGTATATAGAGGTTATGCAAGTGATAAATTGCTTGTAGTTTTTGGACATGTATTCAAAAAAAAGGCGACTACTCTTAGCGAAAAAACAAGGTTTAGGCATGCCTATTCAGTTTTGAGAACTTTTAGAAGAAAAACGATTGCAAATGCAGATGTATATCTTCATTTTAATAATAAAAAAATACATACCAAAACTCTCAAAGATGGATATTTTCGTTTTTCTATTCCTCTCAAAACCCTCTTTCAAGACAATACTGATAGTGGGTGGAATGAAGTAGAAGTGGAGCTAAATCATAAAGGAAAATCTATCAAAAGAAAGAGTGAAATCTTGCGTCCTTATGATGGAAAACTAGCTATTATCTCAGATATTGATGATACTTTTTTGATTTCGCACACCAATAATTTATTCAAAAAAATATATGTTCTTTTGTGGAGAAATGTAAATGATAGAAAAGTTTTTGAAGATGTAACGGCTCATTATCAGCAGCTTAGTAAGGCAGGGCAAGAAAAAGGAGAAACAAATGCTTTCTTTTATGTGTCTAGTAGCGAATGGAATTTGTATAATTTTATCGAAAAATTTGCCAAAATACACAACCTTCCTAAAGCAGTCATCAAACTCAAAAATATCAAAACAAGCCTTTCTGATTTTCTTTTTACAGGAAGAGGAAGCCACGACCACAAATTCCAAAAAATAAAAGAAATAATTGAGTTTTATCCTCATCTAAAATTCGTGCTTTTGGGAGATGATTCGCAAGCCGACCCCAATATTTATGAAAATATTTGTAAAACATTTCCTCAAAATATAAAAGCAATTTATATTCGCCAGACAGAAAACAAAAAGAAAAATTCTACTCAAAAAATCCTTCAAAATATAGAAAATCTTGATGTAAAGACTTGTTATTTCTTGAAAAGTGAAGGAGCAATTTTACATTCTAGGGAGATTGGGATTGTGTAGTGTAAACTCTTAGGATTTATGAAAATTTGATATTTAATGTTAATTATGATTTTTAGAAATAAAGTATGTATTTTTAGAGTACTGGACACTAGATGTATTTGCTGTTCTGTGAGTCACAGAACAGGGAAAAACACCGTTCGTTGGTGTTTTAGCGTAGTGACACCAACAACCAAATAACTTATCATACTTTTTACTTTATTAATGTAATCATTGTAAAATAAGCAATCATACTCAGCGAAGACAAAACATTCAAAAGCATTGTTCTTTGAAAGTTGGCTTGTGCAGGATTTTTCCATGAAATAATTGTCCAATAGACAAAATAAAGTAAAACAGGAGCTAAAAAAGCCTGAAAAAGCCAAAAATAAAACTCATCTTGATAGATAGAAAAATAAAAATAAAATCCTGCTGTTGCTAGTCCAAAGAATAAAATTGTAAAGATAAATGTTCCACGAATGCCCAACAACAAACTAATTGTTTTGTCGCCTCGTTTTGCATCTTCTCCGTGTTGATAAATCTGCGTCATGGGATACGAACCCAAAAGTAAAATTGAAATAATGGCAGCAGCAAATAAATGTCTTTCTTGGAAAAAGATTTCAAAACCATTGTATATATTATTAGAAGCAGTCAAAAAATCTTTTTCAAAAGCAAGCATACACATCAAATAAGTACAAGCACCTTGAAAAATTCCGACAGTCAGCCAACCCCCAATCGCATATTTTTTTAACCTTATCGATGGGTGGCTATATGCTTTTGACATCATTCCATAAATAAAAACCAATAAAGCAAATTGCCAATTTACAAAAACGAAACTAAAAAAAAGTCCAATTATATCAAAAATAAGTGAAGTGGTCAGTAAATCCTTGTTTACTTTTGGTGGATTTTTCAAACCTCCGATGCTTCCCTCATCTTTATCATAAAAACTATTAAATCCATTGCTGGCAGGATAAACGAAAATATGCAAAATCACAAAAACAATAACATACATTTGCCACGTAAGATGAGCCGACTGACTAGCAGCAAAGCAAAAAACAGGCATCAAAAAAATTGAAAATGGAATGCGAAGATGAAGAAGAGTAGAGCGTGTAATCATAATATCGTTATACTAAATCAAATTATAAGTAACGAATTACGGCTTTTTTTTTCTAAAATCTATTAAAACGACTTATTTTTCTACTTCAAATTGTATTTTAAAATCTGAATCCTGTAATTTTGTAATCAATTATTCAAAAAATTCTATTCTAATAGATAAGGAATATAAAATTAAGACGTTTTTAAAATAAAAATCATTTCTTCAAGACCCTAAGGGTTTTCAGAAACCCTTAGGGTCTGATTACAAGTAGGCTCTGTTTATACATTTATCTATGAAAAAAATAATCTTACTTTGTCTTTTTATTTTTGCTTCATTTTCTCTTTTTGCACAATCGGCAGTTATGGTAATGAAAAAAACCACGACAAGAGAAACAAGAAATTATGACCCTGCTAGTTCGGTAGAAGGTACTTTATTGTTTCCAACATCTTTTGGAAAAACAAAAGTAACAAACACTTCTCATTCAAAATTGCTTGATGAAGTACAAATTTATCGTGTCGAACTTGTGTATTCTAAATATCCAGAAACCAATAATTTTCAAGAAGTTAAGCAACAAAATCTTAATAAAACTCGCCTAGAAGAGCTTGAAAAAACACTTCCACAATTATTTGAAAGTAATATTGAATGGGAGTTTGTGGCTCATGTTGTCAATACGGCTATGGAGGCAAAACAGTTGTACCATGGTTTTGTGGTGTATTATAAAATGAAGGAAGAAAAAAAAAATGATAAGAACGAACTTCCAGAAGTTCCAGAGATTCCAGAAGTTCCTAACCCACAGATTCCAGCACCTAATTTTTCCTACAATAATCAGTCGGAAGAAGCTATTTTTATAAAACAAGGCAAGCCAAAATCAAATTCTACTTATCAAGTTTTTGACCGTCAAGATTGGAAAAATGTAGTTGTGGTGTGTGATTGGACGGCGAGCATGTATCATTTTGCAACGCCTATTTTGTTGTGGCACAATCAAAAAAATGCTCAAAGTGATACTTCTTCTATACAAAATTTTGTCTTTTTTAATGATGGAAATAATACGCCCAATAAAGAAAAAAAAATAGGAAGTACAGGAGGAATTTATGCCACAAAAACAGGAAGTGTAGATGAGGCATTGCAAAAAATGGAAGAATCCAAAGCAGCAGGAACAGGTGGAGATTTTCCAGAAAATGATATTGAAGCTCTTATTTATGCACAAAATAATTATCCAAAAGCAAAATCATTAGTTTTGATAGCTGATAATATGGCGAGTGTTCGTGATATAAAACTTTTAGAAGAACTCACAAAATCTCAAATTCCTGTTCATATTTTGATTGCTCGTACAGAAGAAATTGACCTCATTCGTGCCGAATATTGGGAGATTGCCATTCAAACAAAAGGTACAATTCATACTCTAAAACAAGATATTTCTTTAGAAGAAGCCATCGAACACAAAAAACGTTTAGACGAACTTGCAAGTATGAATAAACGAGAACTCAAAAAACTAGAACGAAAAGAAAGACGTAAAATAAATAGAAAAAAAGGACAGTTTTAGAAGGTTGTTAATCTTCTTCTCTCAAATCCACAAATTCATTTTGCCCTGTTTTCCAAAGTAGTTCTGCTTTTGCTTTTGCATATTTCATTTCTAATTTAATTAGTTTTAATTTAGAATCAAGATAATAGCGTTCTCTATAATTTATCAAGAAAACGGTGCTTTTTCCAAGTTCAAAAAGTGTTTGTTCGCCATTACGCATGACGAGAGAATTTGCTACATTTTGATTTTGTAATTCTACCATTTGAGCCAAACGATTGACCTGAATATAAGATTGTTCTACTCCAATTTGAATATTTCGTTGTGCAAAATTTAAGTCTAATTCTTGTTGTCGAATCTTTATTTTTGCCATTGCAAAACTAGCTCTTTCTTTTCTCAAAAATAAAGGAGCATAGAGTTTCAAACCAAATTTATAATCTTCTGTAAGAGCCAAATTATCGGCTTTTCGTGGATAGAGAATGGGTTTGTAGGACAAATCTAATTGAGGCATTAAAGAAAATTGATATAGTTTTTTATCTATTTTTAATGTATTTAATTTAAAGTTTTGTTTCAAAAGTTCTGGGTGAAATTCGGCAGCCGTGATGAGCATACTTTGAAGGTCAAAATTTTCTATCTCAACTCCTTTGTTTGAAGGTGCAATGGTTGGTTTTATAAATAAAGCAATGCCTTCATCAGACCAGATATGAGCCGAAAGAGCCAAACGAGTTTTCTCAAAATCTATGAGAGCTTGCAAACTCTCCACTTTTCTTTTTTGGACTTCCATAAGTGCCTCTGTGGTGTCAATAGCACGATATTTTCCGTACTCATAAGCATCTTTTACGCCCTCAAAACGAACCGTTGCTACTTTTATTCCCTCTTCTGTTACCTTCAAACTCTGATAAGCTGCATACCATTCCCAATAATCTTTTGCAACTTTAAAAAACAATTTATTAATTTCTTTTTGCTGCTCGGCTTGCGCCATTTGGGCAAAAACTTTTGCTTTTTTTAACGTAGCACGCCTTTTATCAAAAATCAAATTTCTTAAAATAGGTAGTTCTATTCCTGCATAAAAAAGTCCTTCTTCTGGTAATTTTTCATCGTTATTTAGATACGTACCCGAGTTAGTTTCATAGCCAGCCTTCACATCAAAACCTAAAATAGTAGGAATTTTGATTTCGGCATTCATTCTTTGATAATAGAGCGTTTCTTTGTATTTTTTTTCTGTCCATTTTCCCATCAAAGTAGGGTCAAACATTCCTCTAGCCTTCCTAATATCTTGAATGGCAAGCGCAGGAATTAGCTTTGCTTTCTGAATAAGTGGGTGGTATTCAAAAATTATTTCATAAACTTCAGCTAAAGAAAGTGTATCTTCAATATCTAGTGAAGAAAGTGTAGGAATATTTTCAGTTTGAAGCGAATCATTATTTTGCGCTTTCAAAAGTGAAAAATAAAATAGATTGAAAGCTAAAAAACAACCTATGAAAAATGACTTTATTGATAAAAAATTCAAGTAATTCATTTATAGAAAAATGAGATGATAGATAGAGAATTATAGAAAAAATAATAACCCAAATCTTTAAAGATAGTTTTTCTATTAGCTTTTTTTGCAAGAAAAAATAATTCTACGATAATCCTTCAATTACTTTTCCTAATTCTTCCAAATATTTCTTATCTGTTTCATCAAAATCATTCACTTTGTCGCTATCTACATCAAGAATAAGAGCTACATTTCCATCTTTTCCTAAAATAGGAACTACAATTTCGGATTTTGAGGCTGTGCTACACGCAATATGTCCTTCAAATTTTTCTACAT
>CAKZOK010000126.1 GCA_937136415.1 uncultured Cytophagales bacterium
CTAAATGCGTTCATTTTGATTAAAATCTAAATCTACAAAGGGTACGCTGCCATGCAGCTAGAATAAAATTTTAATTGTTATTTTTGATTTATAAATCAAAGGATGAAAATGACTATAAACTATAGGAAGAGTTTTTGAAATTCTGAACAGCCTAGGGTAAGTCTAATAAATTTAATACAAAATGAGTTTAGATTTTTTGATAAAAAAATATTTATACAAAATGCCAAAATAAAAAGTTTTGAAATAAAATATTTTTTTTTTGAAAAATAGATTATTTCGCTTAATTTTTGTTATCTGAATGATTTAAAAGTTATCTTGCCAAATAATTTGGTTTTTTATACCAAAAATACTATTTCAAAACTATTTTGTTCTAAGTTGCCTCTTATTAGTACAATGAATCCTATACATTATATTTTCTCTTTTTTTTCTGATTTTATATATTTTTTTCGTAATTTTTTTACGTTTTATATTTTTGTTTTGTTTTTATTGCCTTTTGCCAATAAAGCTCAAGCACAAGCTATTCCGACAGCCGAACATTATACCATCTATGATTATCATGCCCACCCTCAAAATTGGTCAGTTGTTCAAGATGATATAGGCAGAATGTATGTAGCCAACGCAAAAGGGGTTTTGGAGTACGATGGAAATAGATGGAAACTAATAGAACTTCCCAATTTGGCAAGTGTAACAGCTCTTACCAAAGGAGAAGATGGCAAAATTTATGTGGGTGCAGTATCAGAAGTAGGTTATTTAGATTCGGATTCATTGGGAAACAAAATCTATGTTTCTTTATTGGATAAGATAGCAGAACAAGATAAAAAGTTTTCTACAATATGGAAGGCATTCACTACTTCAGAAGGAATTGTTTTTCAGTCTTTTGAAAAGATTTTTTGGTATAAAAATGGAAAATTCAAAACGATTGCTCCTAATTCAGCATTTCATTTGGCTTTTCAAACTAAGGAGTATAATAAAAATAAATTATTTGTTAGAGAATGGGGAAAGGGATTGCACAACCTTACTTCAAAAGGCTTAGAGTTTGTTGTAGGAAGTGAAATTTTTGCAGATGAAAAAATTTATGCCATTCTTCCTCAAAATGCAGCCACTTCTTTTATTGTTACAGAACAAAAAGGAATTTATACTTACAATCAAAATACAGGTTTTTTACCTTACTCCTCAGCTTCAGATTCTATCTTAAAATCTAGTCAAGTGTATTGTGGTATTCAGCTCGCAGATGGAAATTATGCTATCGGTACACGCCTAGCAGGGATTTTGATTTTTGATGCTAATTTTAATTTCCTCTATAATATTTCTTCAAAAAATGGTTTAAAAGATGACCGAGTAGCTAGTCTTTATGAAGACTCAAACAAGCAGCTTTGGGCTGCTCTTAGTAATGGTATTTCTTATATCGATGTAGCTTCATCTTTTCGTTATTTTGATAAAAATACAGATATAAATAGAAATATTTTGAGCATTTCGCCTCCTTATAAAGAAAGTCTGTATATCGGAACAGTGCAAGGAATTTTTAAATCTAATACAGATAAAGCCAAAACAATAAAAGACTTTAAACTTTTGCCTTATTCGGAACGAGAAACATGGAAGTTAGGAGTTTATAAAGATGTGCTTTTGGGAGCGCAAAACCCCGGTATTGCGTGGATAGAAAAGCGAGGAATAGAGGAGCTTTTGGCTGCCAGTAATCCATTTATTCAAGATTTTGTTTTGATAAAAAATGATACTTCTCATCTGATTGCAGCTTCTATCGAAGGGCTTTTGTTGTTAAGATGGCAGGATAATCATTGGGTTTTTGTAGATAAAATAAAAGGTTTTTCGGGAGCTGCTACCAAAATTATTCAAGATGATAATAATGATTTTTGGGTTAGTGATTATAACAGAGGAGTTTTTAGGTTTCAGTTAAGTTCTGATTTTTTGATGATTGCTCATTCAGAGTTTTTTGGAAAACTTAATGGGCTGCCCAAAAATCAAGGAAATCATGTCTTTGAGTATAATGGAAAAGCTATATTTGGTACGTTAGAAGGGATTTATGGATTTAGTGAAAATACATTTACACCTCACCCTATTTTTAAGAAATTAATAGAAAAAAAGGCAATTACTATTTTTGAAAAAGATAAAAAGGGCAATTTGTGGATAGTAACTCAAAATGAAAAAAACAAGCCAAGTGGTTCTCAAACACTTTTGGTTCAGCTCAAAAAAACAGATTCTTCTTATCAGCGTTATGATGCTCCTTTTTATAAAATAAAACAGATTGTGCAGGCAGTTGCTCCTATTGATGAAAATTTGGTTTTGATTGGAACAAATGAAGGATTGATTTCTTATAATCCTCTTAATACAATCGCCGACAAACAACCTTTTTCTACTTTTATTACACAAGTTGAATATAGCAAAGCAAAAGATTCATTGCTTTTTGCAACTGATTTTATTTTTAATCAACAACAAAAACCATCTGATGAACAAAGTATAAATTTGCCATATAAGCTCAATTCGCTTCGTTTTAGTTTTGGGAGTTCATTTTTTGAGCAGCGCAGTGAAGTATATTACAAAACAAAATTAGAGCGTCTGGACGATAGTTGGACGACAGATGAAAGTTGGTCAGCTTGGACAAACAAAACACAAGACAAATTTAATAATCTTTCAGAAGGAGATTATGTTTTTCATCTCAAAGCCAAAAATTTGTATGGTGTAGAGAGCAAAGAGGTTACTTTCAAATTTACTATCGAAACTCCGTGGTTCAAACACCCTTTGTTTTATCTTTTTCTTGTCTTGTTGGTTGGTTTTTGTGTCAATTATGGAATCAGAATTTATATCAAACGTCTTCAATCTGAGAAAAATCTTTTAGAAAATACAGTGAGAGAACGTACAGAGGATATGCGTAAGGCTTATTTTAATACTCGTGTTTTGAGTAAATTAGGGCAAGAAATCACTTCTACTCGTTCGATTGATGAGATTACAGCCATGATTTATCAGCATGTCAGCAAATTGATGGACGCATCTGTTTTTGGTATTGGTATTCATAATGAAGAAAATGAAACATTAGAGTTTCCTGTTGCGATAGAAAATGGTGAAAAATTACCTTTTCATTCTGAAAATTTAGATGATACAGGTCGTTTTGCTGTTTGGTGTTTTCTCAATGAGCAAGACCTTTTTATAAATGATAGTGAGGTAGATTACGAGTTGTATATCTCACATCGCCCAGAGGCGACAGTCGGAAAAGTTGCGCCTTCATTGATTTATTTGCCACTCAAAATCAAGAAAAAAGTCATTGGAGTTATTACTGTGCAGAGTTTTAAGAAAAATGCTTACGATGATTATCATCTCAATTTGCTTCGTAGTTTGGCAGTTTATACAGGAATTGCGATTGAAAATGCAAATTCGTATCATCAAATCAATGAGCAAAAAGATATTATTGAAGACAAAAACAAACAACTTATTTCGAGTATTAATTATGCAAAACGTATTCAGAATGCCATTTTACCTCCTTTAGAAACGATTCAAGAAGAGTTTGAAGAGAGTTTTGTTTTGTTTTTACCTCGTGATATTGTAAGTGGTGATTTTTATTATTTCAATAAAATAAATGGAAAATCTATCATTAGTGCCATTGATTGTACGGGGCATGGCGTTCCGGGAGCGTTTATGTCTATGATAGGTTATGAGCTTTTGAATGAAATTATTTTGGCAAAACACATTACAAATCCTGCCAAAATATTAGAGGCACTGCATGAAGGGATTTCGAAAGGACTTAGACAAGAACAGACATTTACACAAGATGGAATGGACATGACTTTGTGTGTTTGGGACAATCAGACAAATACTCTGGAAATAGCTGCTGCAAGGAATCAAATGTATTTATTTAATGCAGAAGACAAAGAAAGAATCATTGAAATAGGAGCTGATAGGCAATCAATAGGTGGAAAAATGGACGAGAACTTTGAGTTTACATCACATCAAATTCAGATTCAGAAAAATGATACTGTTTATTTACTTACAGATGGTTATCAAGACCAATTTGGAGGAGCAGAAGATAGAAAATATTTGCGTCGTCGTTTGAAAGATTTTTTACAAAACCATCAACATCTTTCTATGACACAACAACGAAGAGCCTTACAACGAGAACTAACAGAATGGAAAGGAGATAAACATCAAGTAGATGATATTTTGATTATTGGTTTGCGTTTTTAGTAAAAGTGATTTTTAATATATAGATAAAGTCTTTTCTTATAAAAAATATAAGTTCGTTTTTTAGCTTTTACAAGACCTATTTTCAAAGCATTGTTGTTGGTGTCATTATCGCCAAAACACCAACAACGGCAGTGAAGATGTCTTAATAAATCAATAAAAAATAACTTACTCTTCCTTCACTTTTTCCTCTCTCAAATTCTGTAATTCTTGCCATTCATCACGCAGCCTTGCAGCTTCCATAAAATTAAGTTCTTTGGCTGCTTTTTCCATTTTTCGCTTCGTTTGGTCAATTACTTTTGTGAGGTCTTTGATATTCATTGCCTTAATAACTGGGTCAATAGAAATTGTCATTTTAGACTCTTCATAAAATTCCTTCGGTAATGATTTGGCATCAGCAACCGAAGTTTGTTGCATAATGGCTTCTTTGGATTTGAAAACAGTTGTTGGTGTAATTCCGTTTGCTTCATTATATTCTTGTTGGATTTTACGACGACGGTTTGTTTCATCAATCGAAAGACGCATCGAAGGCGTAATTTTGTCGGCATACATAACTACATGACCGTTCGAATTACGAGCAGCACGACCAATAGTTTGGATAAGTGAACGCTCATTTCTCAAAAATCCTTCTTTGTCTGCATCTAAAATAGCCACCAAAGAAACCTCTGGTAAATCCAATCCTTCACGCAACATATTTACACCAATCAAAACATCAATTACTCCCAAACGAAGTTCACGAATAATTTCTATTCTATCCAAAATCTTTACGTCAGAGTGAATGTAGCGTACTTTCATCTGTAACTGTTCGAAATAACGGCTCAATTCCTCTGCCATTCGTTTTGTAATTGTGGTAATCAAAGCACGCTCTCCATTGGCTATTGTTTTATCAATTTCATTCAAAAGGTCGTCGATTTGTGTGCGTGTCGGACGAACTTCAATAAGTGGGTCAAGAAGCCCAGTCGGTCGGATAATCTGTTCGACAATCACACCTTCACTTTTCTGCAATTCGTAATCGGCAGGCGTAGCCGTAACAAAAACAGCTTGATGAATCATAGATTCAAATTCATTGAAAGTAAGAGGGCGATTATCAAGGGCAGCAGGCAAACGAAAACCATGGTCGACAAGGGCAATCTTGCGAGAACGGTCGCCTCCCCACATGGCACGCACTTGAGGCACGGTTACATGGCTCTCATCAATTATCATCAAAAAATCTTTAGGAAAATAATCTAACAAACAAAATGAGCGTTCGCCAGCTTTTCGATTATCAAAATAACGTGAATAATTCTCAATTCCAGAACAATAACCTAACTCTTTCATCATTTCCAAATCTGATTCGGTGCGTTCTTTTATACGAGCAGCTTCTTCGAAACGCCCTTCATTTTCATAGAAACGGATTCGGTCTTCCATATCAAATTCTATTTCTTCCATTGCCCTTGTGATGGTATCTTTGCTTGTTACAAAAAGACTGGCAGCAAACAAAAGCATATAATCTTCATCATTTATTTTCTTTCCAGAAATAGGGTCTATGCGCTGTATGGCTTCAATTTCATCTCCCCAAAAATAAATCCGATAAGCAATATCGGCATAGGCAGGATAAATATCAACGGTATCTCCTTTCACCCTGAATGTTCCTCGTACAAATTCTTCTTCACTTCGGCTGTACATAATTGCAACCAAATCTAATAAAAAAGCATTGAGTGAAATCATATCTCCTGTACTGACTTTTAGGCTATTTTCGGCAAATTCATTCGGATTTCCTAAACCATAAATACAGGAAACGGAAGCAATTACTATCACATCTTTTCGCCCAGAAAGTAGAGAAGCTGTTGTAGAAAGTCGTAGTTTTTCAATATCTTGATTGATAGCCAAATCTTTTTCGATATAGGTATCCGATGCCGAAATATAGGCTTCAGGTTGATAATAATCGTAATAAGAAATGAAATATTCGACCGCATTGTCAGGAAAAAACTGTTTAAACTCACCATACAATTGAGCTGCTAAGGTTTTATTATGGCTCATAATTAGGGTAGGACGATTCAAATTTTGAATCATATTTGCCACCGTAAATGTTTTCCCTGAACCCGTAACTCCCAAAAGACTTTGGAAACGTTCACCAGACTTAATGCCTTCTACTAATTCTTCAATTGCTTGAGGTTGGTCACCTGTGGGTTTGAAAGGAGCTTGTAATTTAAAATCCATAGTTTTTGTTTCGTGTTTGGCTATTTTTTCTTAAAAAATCGACTGTTAGTTATATTCAATTTTGGAAAATTGAACTACATTTCTCGCCTTTATTTGTGTCCAAAAACTTATTTGTGGAGACACAAACAAAGGAGGTGTTATCAATTCGTAATTTGTAATATACATTACAATCCAATTTTATCCCATTCGAACAAAACCCCTGGGTCGCAACGACGTGTGGGAGCATATTCGTCATGTCCTACAATGTGATCTCTGTTTTTGAGAATTTTGGGATTCCTTTTGACAATATCATCCACTAAATTAGTTAAAGATTCGTATTGAGCTTCGGTAAAGCCAATATTTTCTTTGTCAATTTTGTCATACACACTGTACGGAATCAATTTTTTCATTTCCTCACGCTCGCCCACAGCCATAATTTCAATACCAATTGAACGAGAATTCAAACTATTTTGATGAAAAGGGGCTTTCTTTAGTTTTCCTTTCCCTGCATGATAAGCCACACGATTCTCATTGACCAATTGAAAACTATTTCCTTCTCTGTCAATTAAATAATGTGCAGAAACTTTGTACTGTTCAAAGATGCCTGTAATACGTTCTAAATCATAAGGATTTTGAGGGTTTTGATAGGCATCACTACAAAAGTGCAACATCAAATGACTAATTGCGGCATTTCCTCTACTAGCACCTGAGCAAGCATTAGATAACGGCTTTTGAGTAATTGTAAGCTCACCTTCCTCTAAATTTTTGTCTAGGCTTTGAGCCGAAA
>CAKZOK010000127.1 GCA_937136415.1 uncultured Cytophagales bacterium
TTAGATTTTTTGAGTTTGGAAAATTATCCAAATGTCAATATTCATAAAATAAGTGAAACATTGATGCACCATAAATTCTGCATTATTGATAAAAAAACAGTCTTGACAGGTTCATATAATTGGACAAAAAAAGCAGCTACCAAAAACAGAGAAAATTTGATGATTACAGAAGAATACATAACTCCATATTTAGATGAGTTTGAATTTTTATGTCAAAAATTTGTAGGAACGACTAACAAAAATGAATTGGGTGTCAGCCTTAAAATTGTTTCTCTACAACAAGAAATTAAGTTTTTAGAAGAAATAATTAGTCAGTTAGAAACTGAAAAAGAAACAATTACTCAAAAGATAAATAATTTTATTCATCTTCTGCATCTACGTTTGGGGCATTTATTCAAAAAATTGATTGAAATTAAAGCAAAAATAGCTCAAGAAATTGCTCAAAAAACAGACAAAGAAGAAGACAAACAAAATTACAAACAAGCCAAGCAAGACCAAGAACAATTTGAATCTACTTTTCAAAATTACAAACAAAAAGAAGCAAAAAATCCAAAAAAGGAAGTTTTTCATTCTCTCAAAAAATTGTATAAAGAAATTGTTAAGCGTTGCCACCCAGATAAAGTAAAACCTGAAAATAAAAAAGCAGCCGAAGAACTTTTCAAACAAGCCAAACAAGCATTTGAAGATGAAAATAAAGAATTACTAAATGATATTTTAGAAAAACTAGAAAAAGGAATTGCCTTTGATTATAATATTGAAGCGATAAGTGATATTGAATTTTTGGAAAAACTACTCTTAAAATTACAAGATAGAAAGACAGAAATTTTGAAGGAAATAGAAAGGTTGCAAAGCCAATCAGAATGGAAGATAATTACCACCTACGATGATGTAGAAGTTTATTTTTCAGAACAAGAAATTGTATTAGAAAATCAAGTTAGAAGGTATAATCACAACAGAATCTAGTTTTGTCAAAACACTTTCTAAAAATGATATTGCTGATATTTTGAAGTAAAAACTGAATATCACTTATAATAAACTATATTTACCCAAAATCTAGCACCTGTTTTTATAAATTCTCCATCTTTAGGAAAAGCTGGTAAGGGTTTCCATTCTTTTCCAAATTCTTTGAAATAAGTAAGGTAATTTCCTTCATTATCCTCGCCTACTTCTATTGACATTTTAGTAATATCTTTATCAGAACATGGAAAAAACTCATTTTTTTTGTTGTATTTTCCTACTACTTCCACTCCAATAAAGCACCCATTTTTAGGAAGAAATACATCATAATCTTTCAAATTTATTGCGAAAATAGTTTGCCCTTTTTTGACTCTTTTATAAATATTTGTAGTTAGAAGGTCATCGGTAGGTAGATTATTCTCATTTTTATAAACTCTTAAACGTACTAATATATCGTATCTTCCTGTTTGTGCTGCTCTAGGAGTGGTATCAATCGTAATTTTTTCTACAAAGCCTATTTCATTCTTTGGATTTTTCAATAACATTACATATTGATTAAAACCAGAAATGGCAAACATGCGTTTTCCTCTATTCTCTATCTTCAACTTTTCTCTACTCCTACAACTAGAAATCTCTACTTTATTCAATAAATTTTCAGGTGGTTTTAAAAAAGTAATTGAATCTAAATCAGATAAGACACAAGAAAAAGGAAGATAGCCTATATATGAAACTATCAAAGTATCACTACTTTGTGCATAAATAGAAAATTCTCCTTTTTCATTTGAGCTTGTGCCTATAGATTTTCCCTTTATATAAACATTGGCAAAAGGCAATTCTTCTTTTGTAGTATTATCTAAAATTTGCGATGAGAAAAGAGTTTGAGCCTTTCCATTTATTATACTGGAAAATATAAAAACGACTATTATTGAAGTTAAGGCAAATTTATTTAGCATAATCAAAATGATATTGCTGATATTTTGAGGTGGTAATAAAGAAATAGAAGTCTTTAACTAGACTTTTGTTTTATTAGGAAATAAGTCATCTCTAGGAATAAAGAACGCAATTAGAAAATTAAAATAGTAAAGAAGAAGTATATATTTCCATTCCAAATAAAGTCCTATAAGAGCAATAACTAAAATTACTGTGTTACTTATTATTTCTAATGTATAAACTTTAGTTTTTCCTTTTAGAAAAATGATGATAGTTATTGAAAAATTGATTAGGAAATATAAAAATATTATTGTCCCAACTAATAAATTATTATATAAAAATAAAGAGAATAAAAAACCAAATATAATTAATATATGACTTAATAAATATAAAGTTTTGAGAAGGAGTGAGAGTCCATCTTTTATTGTATTTTGAATAAATAGAAAAACAGTTTCTATAATTATAATACTTATCATTAGAATTTTTACCCACATAATAGTTATTAGTTTTTGTTTATAGACTACTTTAGTTAGGTAAAGTAGTCTATTTAATTATTATCCAAAGGCTGCACAATATGCAGCACAAATGGCAAATTTAGTAGGAGTATAATCAGTATTACCAAGACAGTTTGCCATACATCTAGCTTTATCTCTCCAACCTCCTCCACTTGCATCGTCTGCATCAAGTAATTCTGTAGTAGAGTTTTGTACTTGAGGTAAAGGAGGAAGGTTACCAAACTCATCTTTAAGATAAGTTTTTTCTATATTGTTTGCAATTTCTCCTCTTACTTTTATAGAATTAATATAACCTTTAGCATTTGTAGAAATTTTCACCTCACCTGAATAGGTCGAATTTTCTAAAGTAATCCACTCAGACTGTGCATTTTTATCTTCCATTTCGAAGAGAAAAAAGTTTGGAATGTCTAATTCAGTTTCTTTAATTTGTTGTATAGTTATACTTTCATTCTCTGGAATTACTTCCTCATTATTACAAGAGAAGGAGAAGCATAACATTAATAATAACACCATCGGAATTATGGGAATATGTCTCATATCATTAAAATAGTTAAGTTTACATGAAATTAAATAAAATGATAAAGTATCATTTTAATGAAATATATAATTATTCCATGTTTGCAATTTAGTGAGAATGTAGTATATTTGGTTTCCATTATAATTTACATTTTTTACAGTTTAATAGGAAAAATATGCACGACGGACAAAAAATAAGAGAGTTACGTACCAGAAGAGGACTATCTCAAGAGAATATGGCAGATGAGTTAAAGATGTCTGTCAGCAATTACTCCTATATCGAACAAGGAAAAGTAAATACTAAAAAACTGAGAGAAATTGCACGGATTTTAGACTCCGATATATTAGAGATATTGAGTTTGGGAGAAGAAAACGTATTTATAATACGAGATAATAAAGACCAAAGTCAAAACGGTTATATTGTAAATAATGGTTTAGCTCAATCTTATAAAGAGATAGAAATGGAAAACACACATTTGAAGGAAAAATTGATTTTATTAGAAAGTAAAGTGAGTGATTTAGAAGAAGTGATTTTATTGTTAAAATCTAAATAAATATTTTATTACTTATCTTTGCATTTATATTTTAGCTATTCTACACTCATGCCAAAAGAAACTCAAATCATTCCAACATTCTCTCTACAAGAAGCTCAAAAAGCTCTTGAAAATCACATCAAAAACCTAAATACAGAAGGCAAACCGACTGATTTATATGCTCCCATTGAATATATTATGTCTTTGGGTGGAAAAAGAATGCGCCCTTTATTAGTGCTTTTGGGCTATTCTTTGTATGATTCGGAATGGAAAAATGCTGTTGCTCCTGCGATTGTTACAGAGGTTTTTCATAATTTTACTTTGCTTCATGATGACATTATGGATAATGCGCCAATTCGAAGAGGGCAACCGACTGCACACGAAAAATGGAACGAAAACACAGCTCTTTTGTCGGGCGATTTGATGCTCATCAAAACCTATCAATGGTTTTCAGAAGCAATCCCTTCTGACAAATTTGCTTTGATACTTCAACTTTTTAATAAATGTGCGATTGGAGTTTGTGAAGGACAACAATTTGATATGGAATTTGAAAGCCGTAATGATGTCAAAATAGAAGAATATTTGGAAATGATAAAACTCAAAACAGCCGTTTTGTTAGGTTTTTCATTAGAATTAGGAGCTATTTTGGGAGGAGCAAAACCATTCGAAGCTGCACAACTTAGAGAAATAGGCATTTTGGCAGGAATTGGATTTCAGCTTCATGATGATATTTTGGACGTTTATGCAGACCCAAAAACATTTGGCAAACGAGTAGGGGGAGATATTACAGAAAATAAAAAAACTTATTTGATGCTGATAGCCTTGCAAAAAGAAAAAGAAACTCAACAAAATGAGCTGCAAAACTGGATAAATAAAACAGAATTTGACGAAAAAGAAAAAGTAAAAGCTGTTACAGAACTCTATAACAACTTGAATATTAGAGCTTTGGCAGAAGAAAAAATGAATCAATATTTTGAAAAGTCGTATCAAAATTTAGATAATCTTTCTGTCAAGCATGAAACACAAAAGCAGTTTTTGAAACAATTTTTAATGAAAATACAGGAAAGACAAAAGTAGAGGGCAAACAATGAAAAAATATTTTTATCAAAATTATTGTCTTAAATTTATCCAATTATTTTATATCAAATCTATCAGAAATTCATTTTTAATCAAAAAATATGTATTTTTGCAGTACTAAATTTGTTATTTATAGAATTTAAGAATTTCAAAATAAATCAACTATGTTAAATACACTTCTTTTCATTGGTGGACTTGGAGCTTGGGAAATAGCTCTTATTATGCTTATTGTCCTTGTTTTCTTTGGCGCAAAACGCATTCCAGAACTTGCTCGTGGAGTTGGTCGTGGAATCCGTGAATTTAAAGATGCAACTAGTGAGGTTCGTAACTCAATAGAATCAGAAGGCAAAAAAGAAGATGTTTCGACAACTAAAAAAGAAACACAAGTATAACAAGCTTCTCTGTCTGTTTCAAAAAAGTAAAATATAAATTAATACGAAAGAAAGTTACTAGAATTTTATACATTCTACATTTTCCTTCGTATTTTTGTTTTTATATAAAGCTATTAATTCAAGAATTAAGTCTTGAATAATAACGTAATTAGCTACGCTGAATATTCATTTCGTAATTTTTAATTCGTAATTATCTTGAAAACTCATACAAATTCTTTTGCTTCAAATAAAAAAGCCATTAAAAACAAATCGCTTACTTGTGTAGATTTGGTCGCTCATTATTTAAAAATCATTGATGATAAAAATCCTTCTCTGAATGCTTTTTTAGAGGTTTATGAAGAAGAAGCTAAAGCACAAGCAAAAATCATTGATGAAAAAATCCAAAATGGAACAGCAGGAAAATTGGCTGGAATGATTGTCGGTCTGAAAGATGTTTTGTGTCATAAAGACCATAAATTAGGTGCGTCTTCAAAAATGCTAGAAAACTTTGAATCTCAATTTGATGGAACTGCCGTCGAACGTCTTTTAAAAGAAGATGCTATCATAATTGGTCGTCAAAATTGCGATGAGTTTGCAATGGGGTCTTCAAATGAAAATTCTGCTTTTGGAGCTGTAAAAAATGAAATTGGTACAAATAGAGTTCCGGGGGGAAGTTCTGGAGGTTCTGCTGTGGCTGTTCAAGCAGGAATGTGTATGGTTTCTTTGGGTTCTGATACAGGTGGTTCGGTGCGTCAGCCTGCTGCTTTTTGTGGTGTTGTTGGCTTAAAACCTACTTATTCACGCATTTCTCGTTATGGTTTGATTGCCTTTGCATCATCGTTTGATAGCATCGGAATTTTTGCAAATAATGCTGCTGATACAGCGATTACCTTAGAAGTAATTGCTGGAAAAGATGATAATGATAGCACAGTTTCTCAAAGAGAAGTACCAAACTATTCAGAATTATTAAATAAAAAATCAGATAAAAAGCCAAAAATTGCTTATATCAAAGAAACATTGAATAGTGAAGGATTAAATGAAGAAATAAAAGCTGCAACAGTTGCCAAGATTGAAAAACTCAAAAGTGAAGGTTATGAAGTAGAAGAAGTAGATTTTTCACTTCTCAAATATGCTTTACCAACCTATTATATTTTGATTACGGCAGAAGCAAGTACCAATTTATCAAGATATGATGGCGTTCGTTATGGTTTCCGTAGCCCAAATGTTACAGATTTGGAATCAATGTACAAAAGAACTCGTACAGAAGGATTTGGTAAGGAAGTCAAGCGCAGAATCATGTTAGGAACATTTGTCTTGAGTGCAAGTTATTACGATGCGTATTTTACAAAAGCACAAAAAGTAAGGCGCAAAATACAAGAAGCAATGAAAGAATTATTTACAAAATATGATTTCATTATTTCTCCTACAACACCTACAACAGCATTTGAAATTGGAAAATATGAAGGCGAAACAGTAGAACTTTATTTGGCTGATTTATTTACCGTTCCTGCATCTGTGGCTGGAATGCCAGCTATTTCTATTCCAAACGGAACAGATAAAGAAAGTTTGCCTATCGGACTTCAAATAATGGGAGATTATTTTTCAGAAGATAAATTATTGGCGTTTGCTGATGAATTGATGAAATAAATTATTTTATAAAAAGGCAGTTTATTTTTTTTAGATTGTCTTTTTTTTATAAAAAATGAAATATATTTCATCATACCTTTATTAAAAGGCAAATTTATAACGAATGAACCAACCAAATAACTTATCATACTTTTTACAACACCACTTGATTTTTTGTTTATATTGTATTTGGTTTTAAAATGAGCAACTAAATACAAAATCTACTACGTGAAAATTACCTATTTATTTTATTTTAATTCTATTAAAAAATGAAAAACCTAATTAAATTTTCCGTCTTATCTGTCATTTTTTGTGCTTTCTCTTTTACGATACAAGACAAACCCGATAAAATTGTCAAACTAAAAGAGTTTGAAAAACATATTGATTCGCTTGGTATTAATTTCAAAATGCCAAAGGGATATAAAGAAGTGGCTACAAAACAGAACAAAGATTTATTTTACATTTTTGCGATAAAAAATGAAAAAGAAGATTTTGAAGTGCGTTATTCTATCCAGCCTATTGCAGAAAAAGAGTTGAAAAAATATCAAGAGTGTGAAAAAGACCCAAATTGTCATTCTTTAGACCCAAATTTTTATTATAAGTCATGGGCAATGGCAAATATATCTAATATGACAGGTTTAAAAAAGCATGGGTATGGAAAATTTCCAGAGGCTTCTGTAAAAAAAGAATTTAATGCTGATGCAGGGCTAACACAGTTTTTTGAAGTTGATTCTCAATTTGGAAAAGGGTACAAATATGGACAAATGGTAGTTTTGCATAAAGATAATGTAGCTGATGTAATCATTACTTATTTGAGTAACAACAAAGAAAAACATTCAAGTTTGATGCACACTCCTTTTTATTCTCTTACTTTTAAATAAGTCAAATTCATAAAACATTGATTGTATGTGTTTTATTTAGTAGGTTTAATCAAGTAAATATCTTATATTGATTAAACCTATTTTTTTGTTCTAATTCCGTAACTGTCTATTATGCAATCTAAACGCTGGCTTTTTGAAAGTTTACCTTCCAATGAACAAATTTCATTACTTTCAAAAGAAATTAATGTAAGTCACGTTCCTGCAACTTTACTTTTACAACGTGGAGTAGATAATTTTGAAAATGCAAAGGATTTTTTTCGTCCTTCTTTAGAGCATTTGCATTCTCCTTTTTTGATGAAAGGAATGGATATAGCCATAAATAGACTCAAAACAGCTATTGAAAATAAGGAAAAAATATTGGTTTATGGAGATTATGATGTTGATGGAGTTACTTCGGTAGCGATTATTTATGGTTTTTTGAAAAAATTATATGCCGACCAAACAGACCAAAAAAATCTTCAATTTTATATCCCAAATCGAAATACAGAAGGCTATGGGATTACCAAACAAGGTTTAGCTTTTGCCAAAGAAGAAAGTATAAACTTGATTATTTGTCTGGATTGTGGAGTAAAAGCAAACGAACAAATTCAGCAAGCCAAAGATTGGGGAATTGATTTTATAGTTTGTGACCATCACTTGCCAGATGAAGATTTGCCTGTTAGTTTTGCAATGCTCAATCCAAAACAAAAAGGCTGTCAATATCCTTTCAAAGACCTTTCAGCCTGTGCAATCGGCTACAAGTTTTTGCAAGGGTTTTGTGAGAAAACAGGAGTTTCGCAGCGAAATTTACATTATTATTTGGATTTGGTAGCCTTGAGTATTGCTGCTGATTTAGTGCCGATGAAAGGTGAAAACAGAATTTTGAGTTACTTTGGGTTAGAAAAAATAAATATTGACCCACTTCCAGGGGTAAAAGCCCTTCTTAATTTGATAAATAGTTATGGAAAAAAAATAGGCGTTCGTGAGATTGTTTTTTCGGTTGCACCTCGTCTAAATGCAGCAGGACGAATTACAGATGCTTATAATTCTTTGAATCTTCTTTTGGCTTCTTCTGAAAGTGAGGCAAATAAATTAGCTAGAGAATTAAATCAAAAAAATGATTTGCGCCGTGATATGGAACGCAAAATGATGCTTGAAATTGATGATGTTTTAGAAAAATCTAATCCTGAACGCAAAACAAACGTACTTTTTAGCAAAAATTGGCATAAAGGATTAGTAGGAATTGCAGCAGCAAAATGTGTAGAAAAAACCTATCGCCCAACCGTAATTTTGACACATTCTGAATCTGAAAATGGAGGTTTGGCTGTTGGCTCGGCTCGTTCTATTTCAGATTTTGATATTTATAAAGCTGTTGAGAGTTGCTCGGATTTGCTGACACAGTTTGGAGGTCATAAATTTGCTTCTGGAATGTCTATGCCTATCGCAAATGTAGCACAATTTCAAGAGCGTTTTGAGAATGCTGTTACTGATACTTTAGAAAAAGAACAATTAATTCCTCCTGTTCGTGTAGATATGGAAATTAATTTTTCTGATATTACTCAAAAAATGTTTGCTGTTGTCAAACAAATGTCGCCTTTTGGTCCTCAAAATATGCGACCTGTTTTTGTAGCTCGTAATGTTCAACTTCTTTCTCCCAAAATCATAAAAGAAGCTCATTTGAAGGTACAAGTTCGTCAAGGAACTTCTCTTTTTTCGGCTATTTCGTTTGGTAAAGCTAGTTTTTTTAATCAAATTTCTGCTAAGGCTAGATATGATATTGCCTTTTTGATAAGTGAAAATAATTTTAGAGATAGAAGTTATTTGCAACTTGAAATTAGAGATATTTTGAAGGTGGGATAATTTTATTTTTTTGTAAAAGCTCATTGATATTTCTCTGACAATTTTTTTATCTACCTTAATTATCAAAAATTATCTTGTATTTTAAATTGGTCTGTACTGAAAGTCTGACCAGTTTAAAATAAGCATTTAAAACTCTGAAAAGGCTTATTTTATCAACCTCAGACCTAAAGGTGCAGACTTAGACAAAATATAAGACAGAGTTATTATTACACTAAAAAATACAAAAGTGCAGAAATTGTCAGAGAACCATAATTTTTAAGATGTTGAGTATTACAAATATAAATATCTCATTTTATAAAACTGACTCAAACTAAAAATATTAGTCTATAAAAACAGAATACTCAACCATACTTTATAATAGAGTTATCGAAGAAAATCAATAACAAAGTAAAATATAACTTTTAGGATTAGAATTTGCCTTATTTGAATAAATATTTTACCTCAAAATTCTTCCAAAAACTATCAAATTTTACTATTTATAAAAATTATAAAGCTATGTTTCGTTTTATTTTAATGAGTATTTGTCTTGTCTTTATTTTTTCTACATCGTCTGTTTTTGCTCAATCAATGACCAAAGAACAACAAAAAGTATGGAAAAAAAGACAAAAATCTATGTCCGTACAAGAGTTCAAGAAAAAAGTAGAAGGCTATGAAACTGCTACTGATGAAGCCTATAAATTAGAAAAACAAGTCGTTTCGACTACACAAGCCTTAGCAGAAAGAGAGCGAAAAATTGATAGCTTAGAACAGGCTTTAGCAGAAGCCCAAAATCAAAACACGCCATCGAATATAGAAGAAAACACTGCTTCTTCGGATAGTGATGGGCAGAAGGATTATTCAAAAGGAACTGTTTATAGAGTGCAAGTAGGAGCATTTAGAAATAAAGATTTAATGAAATTTGTCGGACACAGACGTTTTCATGCAGAAGAAGACCAAGATGGTGTGAAAAAATATACCATTGCAGCTTTTAGAGATTATTGGGAAGCTGATTTGTTCAAAAAATATTTGCGTGAAATGGGGGTAGATGATGCATGGATTGTGTCTTATAAAGATGGTGTACGTGTTCAGATAGAAAGTGTTTTATCAGCTCAAGACCAAGAAATGGTGCAATCAGGTGGAACTAAAAATGGTGATATTGATTAATTTTTTAAAAAAACTTTGAATAATAAAAAATAAGTTGTACATTTGTATTCTCAAAACGAGAAACTACCAACCCTAAAAAGGGATTACATCTTGCCCAGATGGCGGAATTGGTAGACGCGCTGGTCTCAAACACCAGTGGAGCAATCCGTGTCGGTTCGACCCCGACTCTGGGTACTTTTATTGAAAACCTCTTTTCTAATTCTTGAAAAGAGGTTTTTTTTATTTTTTAAGAATAAAAATTACTTTAATCAAAATACTATCATTGAATTATAAAAATGTGCATTCAATGACTTTTAATCATAATTTTTAATTCGTAATCCGTAATTGATTCAAATTTATGCCTACTCCGATTATAAAATTAAGCAGTATTACAAATCTTCATGACGCACGTTTTGGCGCAGGAATGGGAACAGTTTTAGAGATGATGATTGGCTTTTCATTGAATCCAAAAAGTGAAAATTTTGTATCAGAGCAAGATTTTGTTCAAATTTCGGGTTGGATAACAGGGTGCAAAATTGTGGCAGAAATAGAAGGAAATACAATTAGTGAAGAAGCTCATAAAATTCTTTCGAATAAAGAGTACAAAATTGATTTTGTTCAAATTTCTGACCTCTCTCTTTTTTCAGAATTAAAAGCGAAAGCATATAATTTCCCGATTATTTATTCTATTAAGTTAGAAAATATAGAAAATGTCGAAATTACAGATTTTGAAATAGATTATTTTTTAGTAGAATCAAATCAAAAAAAAATAACCAAAAAAGAGTTTGTGATTATTCAGAAAATGTCAAAAAAAATTCCAATGATTTTGGGGTTTGGTATAACAAATCAAAATATAATTGAGCTACTTTCTGAATCAAAAATTAAAGGGATTGCTTTTAAAGGACAAACAGAAACAGAAATTGGAATGGGAGGATATACTGATTTTGATGAAATTTCGGATATTTTGGAAAAAATAGAAGAATTATAAGTTGAAAACCTATTTGATTCAAAGATAATTTTAGAAGTGTTTTTTAGTTTATGCTATTATTTTTAGTAAATTTGTATAAAAACTAGCTCAAAATTTACTACTTTGTTAATGGTCTATAATTAGACCTTGATGATAGTTAAACAAGCAAAAATGGATAACAACAACAATTTTTCTAAAAAAGGCTCTTTCAATAAAAAAAAGCAAAACAATTTTGCCAATGATTTATCGAACGAAATGGGCAAACTCCCTCCTCAATCCATTCCTTTGGAAGAGGCTATTTTGGGTGCGCTTTTATTAGAAAAAAAGGCTTTTGAAGATGTCGTTGATATTTTGAAGGCAGATAGTTTTTATAAAGATTCGCATCAGCTTATCTATCAAGCAATGTTGGAGCTTTCTGCAAAGGGTTCTCCTATTGACCTTCTGACTGTCCGAACTCAACTAGAAAAAAACGGAAATTTAGAAATTGTTGGTGGAGCTTATGTACTTGTACGACTGACTACCGAAGTGAGTTCTTCTTCAAATGTAGTCTATCATGCTCACGAAATTGTCGAACGTGCCATCAAAAGAAAAATGATTGGTGTTGCTTCTACGGTTCGTCAAAATGCTTTTGAAGACACACAAGATGCCTTCGAACTTTTAGACGAAACTCAACACGAGCTTTTCGAAATTACAGAAGATAATGTTAGAAAACGTACTTCTGATATGGCTTCTGTTTATCTCAACACGCTCAAAGATTTAGAAGAAAAACGAAAAAATAAAACAGGAATTACAGGAATCCAGAGTGGTTTTACGGCTTTGGACAGAATAACAGCAGGTTGGCAGCGTTCTGATTTGATTATCTTAGCAGCTCGCCCCGGTATGGGAAAGGCGCAACCTCATGATGCAAAACTTCTCTCTCAAGATGGTTGGAAAACAATGGGAGAAATACAAAAAGATGATGTTTTGGCAGGAAGTAGTGGAAAATTTCACAAAGTAGAAAACGTTTTTCCACAAGGCAAAAAGCCTGTTTATAAGGTTACTTTTGAAGATAACACAAGTACAGAATGCTGTGAGGAACATCTATGGATTACTTTTCAAGAATCTGAAAATAAATTGGCTGTTCGTCCTTTAAAAGAAATTCAAGAAACACTTCTGACAGACACAGGAAAACCAAACCATTATATTCCGATGGTAATGCCAATTCAGTTTGAAGAAAAAAAATTACCTTTGAGTAGCTATTTGGTAGGTCTTTTTGTAGCAAATCAAGGACAAATGAGCCTTTTGGCAGAAAAAGAAGCTCTTTTGTCTATGAATACCAAGAGTGAAAAAATGGCAGAAACATACCAAAAACTACATACTGCTTTTGGCGAACAGATGCTCAATTTTTCAGAAGAACCTTTTATTCCTCAAGATTATCTTTGGGCAAATGTGAGGCAACGTGTCGAGCTTTTAGATGGAATGTTGGCTTTTTCTGGGCGTTTGGATAAAGAATCAAAAGGAAAATACAAAACACATTCAATCAGAATGAAAGATGATTTTGTGTTTTTGATTCGTTCTTTGGGAGGAATAATTTTTTTTACAGAAAAGAAAAATGAAAAAGGAGAAATTTATTTTTATTTGGAATTTGAGCTGCCTTCAAATCTTTTGGATTTAGAAACTGGCGCACAAACCAAGACAAACAACAGCCTTTCGCCACTTTTTAAGTACATTACCAAAATTGATTTTATTGGAAATAAACAGACCAGTTGTATCAAAATTGATAGTGCTGATAGTCTGTATGTAACCGATGATTTTATCCTTACTCATAATACGGCTTTTGTGCTTTCAGCTTTGGCAAATGCAGCCGTAAAATACGACCATTGTGTAGCCATTTTTTCATTGGAGATGTCGGCAGAACAGCTTCTTACTCGTATGATGTCGTCGGAAGCCGAAGTAGAAAGTCAGAAGTTAAGAAATGGTAGTATTGCAGACCACGAATGGGCGCAGCTTATCCACCGAACCACACAGCTTTCAGCGTCCAAAATTTTTATTGATGATACACCAGCTATCACTATGTTGGAGCTTCGTGCAAAGGCAAGAAGATTAAAATCACAACATAATTTGGATATGATTGTCATTGATTATTTGCAACTTATGTCAGGAGATGCAGGAAAAGGAGGAGGAAATCGTGAACAAGAAATTGCAGGTATTTCAAGGGCTTTGAAACAACTTGCAAAAGAATTAGATGTTCCTGTAATGGCACTTTCACAGCTTTCTCGTGCCGTCGAAACTCGTGGGGGAGATAAAAAACCAATGCTTTCGGATTTGAGAGAAAGTGGAAGTATTGAGCAGGACGCTGATATGGTAATCTTTCTTTATCGTCCAGAGTATTACGAAATTACGCAAGATGAAATGGGCAATCCAACTCAAGGAACAGCCGAAGTAATCATTGCAAAAAATCGTCATGGTAGTTTGGAAACTGTTATTTTACAGTTTGTAGGAAAATATACAAAGTTTCAAGATATAGACGAAGGAGCTTTTTCGGCAGGAAATACAGGGTATGATAGTGGCTTCCCAAATGCAAATGATAATCTTTCAAATCTACCTCCCATTGATGATGGGTTTACGACACTGCAAAGCAAAGGAAATAATATGAACCCGATTGATAATGATTTGAAGAATAATGCTAATAAATCTACGGATTTTGATAATGAACCTCCTTTTTAAAGTATAAATTTTATTCTAGCTGCATGGCAGCGTACCCTTTGTAGATTTAGATTTTAATCAAAATGAAGGTATTTAGGAGCTACAGAGTAGCGAAACCTTGAAATTAGACACATTTAGAATACCAACAACAAGGTTACGCTACGATGTAGCTAAATTTCAAAAGACAC
>CAKZOK010000128.1 GCA_937136415.1 uncultured Cytophagales bacterium
CCGTAATCCATAATTCGTAATTCATAATCCGTAATCCATAATCCGTAATCCATAATTCATAATCCGTAATTCGTAATCCATAATCCGTAATCCGTAATTCATAATCCGTAATCCGTAATCCGTAATCCGTAATTCATAATCCGTAATCCGTAATTCATAATCCGTAATTCATAATCCGTAATCCATAATTCGTAATTCATAATCCGTAATTCGTAATCCGTAATCCGTAATCCATAATTCGTAATCCATAATTCATAATCCGTAATCCATAATTCGTAATTCATAATCCGTAATCCATAATCCGTAATCCATAATTCATAATCCGTAATTCGTAATTCATAATCCGTAATCCATAATTCGTAATTCGTAATCCATAATCCGTAATTCGTAATTCGTAATTTATTTCTTTCTAGCTTTTCTCCATCTTACTATTCCAAAAATTATTCCTGCCAAAATAATCCAAAATACCCAAAGACGCATTACTCCAACTACAAACATCAAGAAATCGCTCCAACCTTCACTCATATTATCAGCCAAACGACTAAAAAATGAACGCTCTGGTGGTTTCGAATAATTTTCTAATTTTTCATTAAGTGTTAGATTGATTGTACTCAATGAAACTTGGTCTTTCAAATAGCGCAAACGCCCTTCTCTTGCTTCTATTTCTTCACGAATAACACGCAATTTTTCTTCAATTTCCAAAATTTCTGAAATGGTTTTGGCATCTTTCAAAATCTCTGTATAACGTTTTTCTACTTCTCGTTTTGATTTCAAACGTGCTTGAATGTCCACAAATTCTTCGCTTACATCTTGTGAATTTTGAGATTGGCTTTCCACAAAACCAATTCCAGCAAGCTCTTTCATCAGATTTTCAAAATTAGCCGAAGAAACACGAATCGTAATTGTTTGTGTTTTTTGATAGCTATAATCATTATAATTAGCTGCCGAAGTAAATCCTCTATTTGCTTTTACTTTCTGCAAAACAATTTCTTTTGCCTTATCCAAATCTTTTACTTGAATACTTATATTTCCTGTTTTGATAACATGTAAACCTTGTACAATAGGTTCGGTAGAAGTTCCTCCTTCTGTTCCATCTTGATTACTTACAAAAGAACTTACTGACTCTGTTACAACTTCTTCATTTGAATAATTAGCTTTTCTGGATTCTGATTGGTATGAAGAATCTGATTGACCACAAGCAGTTAGGAAGGGAATAAATAATATCCAAAAGTAGAGCGAAAATTTCAACGTAGTTTTCATAATTAAATAGTATTTAGTTGTTGATTGTGATTCGTAATAGTAATTAAGTAAAATACTCATTTGAGAATAATAAATTACTGATATTCAATGTATTATATTTTTAATTCGTAATTTTTAATTCGTAATTGTTTCTAAGTAGATGCAGCAACCTATAAAATTGCACAAATATTTTTCAAAAAACAGTCAAAAAAAATTATAAAATTAGAATTTGAAGTATTTAAAGTTGAATTTATAGCGTTTTTACAAGAAAAATTAAGACCTTTGTCAGACGTAGCGAACACTTTCCAAGTGTTCGAAATTAATAATCTTATAAAAAATGACACTTGGAAAGTGTCGGCTACATATATGTTCAAAACTACAGAAATAACAGCTTATACCATTCCGAGCGATAACGTAATTCATCAGCGTTTGCTTTTTGCTTATTACCAAACAGTCAAACATGTAAGTGGAAGCATTTTGGAAACAGGTTGTGGAGTAGGAAAAGGAGCAGAACTTTTCAAACCTCATTGTACACATTACACAGCTCTTGACAAAAATCAAGAACTCATCAATCACTTACAAAAACAACACCCAGAATATACTTTTCTGAATCAAAATATTCCTCCATTTGCCAACCAAGCAGATGAAAGCTTTGATACTGTTGTTACCCAGCAGGTCATTGAGCATATCGAAGATGATAATTTTTATCTCAAAGAAATTCAAAGAGTTTTGAAAAAAGGTGGAAAAATGATTCTCACAACGCCAAATATCAAACTTTCGCTTACTCGCAATCCGTGGCATACAAGAGAATACACAGCTCAAGAATTAGAAACGCTATTGAAAAAATATTTTTCGAAAGTAGAAGTAAAAGGAATTACAGGAAATGAAAAAGTTTGGGAATATTACAACCAAAATAAAGAATCAGTTGCCAAATATAAGAAATTAGATATTTTTAATTTGGAAAAACATTTGCCTAGACAAATTCTTCAAATTCCGTATGATATTTTGAATAGAATGAATCGTAAAAAACTGCAAGAGCAAGATAACTCTTTAGTCGGTTCGGTTACAATGGACGATTATTTTATCTCCGATGATGCCGATAAATGCTTTGACTTTTTTGCTGTGGTGGAGAAGTAAATTTTTGAGAAACCTATTTCAATATCTTTGAAATAGGTTTTGTTTTTTTATTCCTCTTCCTCTTTATTTTCTTCTTTTATTCCATAATCTTCTTTATTATAATCTTTTGCTTCAGCATAATGATTAGGACGAACATAATTAGGATAAATCTGAAAATGACGAGCAGCAATAAGTTCGATTAATTTATCTTTTAACTCATCAATATTTTCTTTATTGGCTGCCGAAACAAAAACGGTATGCTTAGTATCACTCCCCAAATAAGATTCTTTCAGTTCTTCTAAAGTAGGAGGGCAAACCAAATAATTTTGTCCGATAGTTACATCGTGTGTGTAGGCATCAATTTTATTAAAAACCAAAAGTGTCGGTTTGTCAGAAGCACCCAATTCTTTGAGTGTTTCTTGCACTACTTTTATATGTTCTTCGAAAGCTGGGTGCGAAATATCTACCACATGAATCAAAACATCTGCCTCTACAATTTCTTTCAAAGTAGATTTGAAACTCTCAATAAGCATTGTAGGCAATTTGCGAATAAAACCAACTGTATCAGAAAGCAAAAATGAAATTCCTTCCCAAAAAACCTTACGCACCGTAGAATCAACGGTAGCAAAAAGTTTGTTTTCTGCAAAAACATCAGAGCCAGTCAGAAGACGCATCAAAGTAGATTTTCCAACGTTGGTATAGCCCACCAAAGAAACACGAACTACTTTATGACGCTGTTTGCGACGAGTTTCGTCTTGTTTTTCGATTTTCTTTAAGCGTTCTTTCAAAAGCGTAATTCTATCTCTGACAATACGACGGTCAGTTTCGATTTCCTTTTCACCAGCACCACGCTGACCTACACCACCACGCTGACGAGAAAGGTGAGTCCACATATTGGTAAGACGAGGCAAAAGATATTGATAACGAGCCAGTTCTACTTGTGTACTTGCTTGTGAAGTCTGCGCTCTATGCTTAAAAATTTCTAAAATAAGGGTGCTTCTATCAAAAACTTGTTTGTTTTCGAATTCTTTACCAATATTTCGAACGTGGCGAGGCGAAAGTTCATCATCAAAAATAACAGTGTCAATTTCTTTTGATGCCATATATTCCTGAATTTCTTCAATCTTTCCTTTTCGCACAAAAGTAGTCGTATCAGGCGTATCTAGTCGCTGCGTAAAACGCTTTACACAAGTAATACCAAGCGTTTCTGCCAAAAATTCTAATTCATCTAAATATTCTTGAGATTTTTGTAAGGTTTGTGTTTGATTTACAATTCCCACCAAAACGGCTGTTTCTGGTTTTATAGTTGAGGTTTCTAACATATATATTTTTTTGTGTAAAAAGACTAAGCAATCAGTTTGGAAACATAAATTTTATAAAATTTGTTCATTTAATTTTTGTACCTTAAAAAGTACGATACATTTTCTCACTCTGAAAAGTGAGCTACAAAATACGCCATTTATTCTTCCACACTCGCAAAGCAAAATCCACAAATTGCCTTCGGATAAAAATAAGTAGATTTTTGTGGCATCGTAAAACCTGTTTTACACACTTCTTTTACTTCTGGCATTGTTACGGCGTTGGTAATGAGAGCCAAAGTAGCTTCTTTTCGAATTACTTTGGTTACACAATCTGTAAAGTTTCTTTCAAATTGAATGGCTGTACTTTTGCGCTGGTCTTGCCCTTTTATTCCAATTATTTTTTCGATAAAGAAATAATGAAGTACAGTAAGGTCAAGATGTTTGACAGAATCTGGAAATTTCCACGCTAAAGTTTCCCATTTTTCGGGTTTTAGACGGATTTTATAGGCATTTTCTAAGAAAATAAGTCCAAAAGCCCATTTTTTGCCCCAAATCATTTCATTCAAATCAGAAGGATTTTCTACCGATTTGATAATAAAATCTTCTTTGAGTTTGTCTAAAATCTCTTCTTCACTGATTTCTAAATCTGTCAAGAGTCGGTGTGTAGGCAAAATACGAAGGTCATTCGAATTCGAATTGGTCAGATACATCAAATGAAAATTATACAATTCGTCGCCTCTATGATTTGGATTATTGGCTTTGCACCTTTGGCGATGCACCATCGAACTCTCATAACGATGGTGTCCGTCTGCCAAAATAATGGTTTTGTTTTCTAATTTTTTGACAAACTTAGCCACAATCGCAGGCTCATCTATCTTTGCAAAAACCTCTCGCACACCTTGATAATCTTCTGTTTCATAAACTGGATTTTGAATTGCCTCGTCCATATATTTTTCCAATTCAAAAGTATTATCCCCATACAATCCGTGAGTTGGACTGACATTCAGCCCTGTTTTTTCTACCAATTCTATTCTATCATTTACGGCTGCTGGAATTGTATTTTCGTGTCTTAAAATTATATTTTCCTTCCAATCGTGTGCCTTTATCATCGTAATAAACCCTTTTCTACAATATTCTTTATTCTTCGAAATCAAAGAGGGAAGTGAAAAATATTGATAATAAACATAAATAGTAGGCTTTTCATCTTGCTGAATCGTTTCGTCTGCTATCCATTTAGAAAGTGTTTTTTTGGCTGCATCGGCTGGGTTTTGTCCCAAAGGAACAGACAGATGAATACTATTTAATGGATTTTGATACAATTTGTCTCGCTGTTTTTGAGAAACAACATCAAACAAAGGGGAAGTCAAATCTTGAATCTGATTAGTCAGTGAAGAAGAATATCTCCAAGCACGAAAAGGGCGAATTTCTGCCATAATATAAAGTAAGAAATAAAATCAAATTAAATAATTGCATTTATTAGAAAGTTAGGAACAATTACGAATTAAAAATTACAGATTACGAATATAAACTACTGAATATCAAGCAATTAAATTTAAAAACAGTAATTTATTTAGTGGTGTTGTAAAAAGTATGATAAGTTATTTGGTTGTTGGTGTCGCTTTGCTAAAATACCAACAACGGCATTGTAGGTAGTTTTTAGTTGTATAATTTTGCTATTCTAAAACGCTTTAAAAAAATCAGACTTTGTGCAACACCACCATTTATTTAATTCCTATTCCTTAGTGTAATTAATCAGAGATTAAGATAGTAATTATTTTTATTCTCTAATTTATTACCTTCCTCTAGACTACTTCCAAAATCGAACGAAAAGCTACTACTTTATTTCCGTATCTTTTTAGATGGTCTTCTTGTAATTTGGGCGCAAATTCTTGTTGGTAGTGTTCTAAATCTTCCAAAGATTTACAAAAATACTGAATGGCATACGTTGTTCCCTCTTCTTCTGGAAGCTGAGATAATAATTTGAGAATCTTATTTTCACTAAACATTCCTGTTTTCATTACATCTGGAATATGCGTTTGTTTCATCCATTTGAGCCAATCAGAATGAACGCCATCTTCTACATTTACGGTAACATTATATAAAATCATTGCAAAAAAATTGTTTTTGTTAATATTTTTCTGAAAAATCAGAACAACTCAATAAAAAAACAAAGATACTCATTTATTATTTCTTTATGCTTTCAAAATTAATTCTATTTCTTCTTGATTTAATCCATATAATTCGAAAACCAAATTGTCTAATTCAGCATCTTTTTTATTGATTTGAGTTTGAAGTGTTCCTAATTCGGTTTTGTATTGCTGAAAATAATCCTCCCATTCATCTTGTACGATAGGAGAAAAACTAACTTTTTGTTTCTTACATTCTTTTATAAAATCAGAATAATTATGGCTATAAAAAGCATCTAGTTTTTTTGTGATTTTGTTCAAACCATCAAAATTATCCTGAATACGACGCAAAAAACGATTCTTTTTAGTTATAAATTCTTCATTTAAAAATAATAAATCATCTGCTAAAGTGATGAAATTAGAAGTATCGGACGGAAGAGCAGGAAGAGGAAAAGGAAATAAATATTTGGTCTTAAATGTAAAATAACCACCTCGTAAAACATATCCTGTATTTGTCAAATAAAACCACATCAAAGAAGAGTTGAGAACTGATAAATAAAATTTGTAATTTTCTAAAGATGGATTTTTTAAAATGAATGAATAACATTTAGTATTATGATACATTATTCCATCGTCAAAAGTCATATTTGTTCCCAATGAAATTTCGGGCGTAATTATTTTTTGTTGTTCGAAAGAAGACAAACTTTTAGGATAAATATATAAAAACCAACCTTCTTTGTCCATTTTTCCTCTTTCTCTGTTTCGAAGTTGTGTTTCATTTTGTTTTAAATAATTATATCCTTTCGGAAATTTTGATTTAATTTCTTCTTCACTCATTTCCTTTGCTTTTCCATTTTCTAAAAAATAGGGAAAAATAACAAAATACGTATTTTTGGGAGGGTTATATTTAGAAACATCTTGCCCTTTTAATAATGGTTTGACTAATTCTTTTTCAATTTCTACTATTTTATCCAACGATTTTGAATAACCTACAACTATATCATTTTCTATTTTTCCTTCAATTAGATAGATAGCGTCTGCGCTTGTTTGCAATCCTGTAAATATTTTAGAAAAAATATCTTTTGCCGTAAAAGGCTGTTTTTTTAATTTTTCGAATAGATTTATTTTGGTCTGGCTCATCAAATTCCATTTGTCAGAATGTAGATTTGATTTTTCCATTTTTTGCCATTCGAAAGGAATTGTAATTTCTTTTGGATTGATATAATTGAAATACAAAAAGTTGTTTTTCTTTTTATTCAAATTCAAAATACACGTATAAGTGGTTACTTCAAAAACCAAATGCTCTTCAAAATGCAAGATAGAATCAACGGCTTTTTTTTCAGCCAAAAACTTACGGATTCCTTCTCCAAATTCAGAAATAAGAAATTTGTGAGGCAAAATAAACGATACCTGCCCTTTTGAATGAATGAGCTGAAATGCTTTTTCGATAAATAATACATAAATATCATAATTTCCAGTAGCCGAGTCAAAATTATTTTGATAAAAATCGGTCAATTTTGGGTAAGCATCTTTCAATCCTTGTATTCTCAAATACGGAGGGTTTCCTACAATTACATCAAATCCTCCTTTTTCAAAAACTTCTTTAAATTCCTTTTTCCATTGAAATGCTTTTTCGTTTGCTATTTTTTTATCTTCGATTAATGAATTTCCAACTTTTATATTTTGATTTAGGGAGGTCAATTTTTTTCCTTTTTGGGCTGTTCTTAGCCACAATGAAAGTTTTGCAATTTCGACTGATTCTTGATTAATATCTACTCCAAAAATATTATTTTCTAATATTTTTTTTTCCAAATCGGTATCAATTATTGTTTTTCCTAGCATTTTCATTTCTATTTCTGCTAGTTGTTGATGTTTTTGTATCAAAAACTCCAATGTCTGATTGAGAAACGCCCCACTACCACACGCAGGGTCGCAAATGGTAATCTGTAAGAGCCATTCTCTATATTCTTGAAAGTTATTTTTTAGCTGTGTAGCTATTTTTTTATTTCTTTTTTGAGGGTTTGGCTGCTCCAAAAATTCTATTTCGATACTTTTCTCATCAATTTTTAATTCTTTTCTTTTTTGCTGACAAATTTTGCCTACTGTATTATCAATAATATAATTTGTGATGTATTTTGGTGTATAAAAAACGCCATCTTTTTTTCGTTTGCTAATTTTTTTGGTTTCTTCTTTTTGGCTTTTGAGTTGATTTTCTATTTCCTCTAATTCATTTAAGGAATGCTCAAAAATATGCCCCAGAATAGTTACACTGACTTCACTTTCAAAATCGTACTGACTAAGTTTGAGTGTATTTTGTGCCAATAATTGACTATCAATTTTGAGATTATCAAGCAGCTCGTCGGTCTGAAAAAGTCCACCATTATATGCAAAAATATCGTGGTGTTGGTCTTGTTTTCCAGTATTTAGGTAGCCAAAATATTTTTTATATTCGTCGTAGAGTTCTGTTTTGATGCTATATTTTTCATTTAGCATTCTCCAATCTTCAATAATTTTTTCTATTAGTTTGGCAGTCAGAAGCCCTTTATCTTCGGCAAAGAAAATAAACAAAAAACGGTCTAATAGTTTTTGTGTTTTTTTGAAAAGCAATACTCTATCGTATTGAGGATTTAGCTTTTCTATGCTTTTAAAAATTTCTTTTCTAAAATTGGAATAATCTTTATATAATTTTTTTGTAATAGTATCTTCTTTTGTCAAAGATTCGTTTTTGCTTTCTTTTGGTTTTCCTTTGAGTAAGAAATCTTTATGCAAACAAAAATAAAGTAATTTGAACTGCTCTTTGTTTAGTGTAAAGAGATTAAATTCTTCGTATTCGACGGCATCTTCTATATAAAAACGCAGCTTTTCGAAATTTGAAGTAATTACATAAGGACAGTTGGACTGATTATTTTTATAATTAAATGCCTGTTGCTCTACTTTTGCAAGGTCTGTGGTGTCCATTCCTTTGAGTTCGATGACAGCCAATGCCTTTTGTTGAAACAAAATTGCTCCATCTGTTTTTTTGGCATTTTTGATATTTTTGAGTTCGGTAGTGAGGTTATAATTTGGGTTCGGATTCTTGACATATCCCAAAATATTTACAAACAAATCGTTTAGAAATCCTTCTTGATATTGTTCTTCTTTAGACTGGCGTATATTTTCTTGAATAGTTGGGTTTTGAAAATGCGCCACAAATTTTGTCCATGCTTCTTCAAATCTATTTCCATGAACAAATTTTAGGGCATTCTGAATTACCGATTTTTGAAATAAAGGCATAAATAAATTATTCTATTCTAACGATTTATTATTACTTTTTTATAAAACATAAATATACTTCTTTTTTTGATGATATTGTGAAAATAAAATGATTTAAAAAATTCGTTTTTTTGCACGAAGGTTTTTTTTAAAATCCTAAATCTCCTAGCCTTACTATTTCGAATTTTTATTCTACGGGGTCGTATCCACTTCCTCCCCATGGGTGGCATTTTCCTATTCTTTTTAATCCTTTCCAGCCACCTTTGAAAGCACCATATTTTTTGATTGCTTCGACCATATATGCCGAACAGGTGGGCGTATAACGGCAGCGAGGAGGCAAAATAGGAGAAATAAAATATTGATAAAAACGAACGATTGCCAAAAATAGAAAAGAGAAAAATTGAGAAATAGCTTTTAGTATCATCATTAAAATAGTATTATTTGAATAAAAAATTTAATTAGAACGTTGTTTAGAGTGTTTGCGTTATACGTTGGTTAGAATAATTTTTCATTTTTTTTAATTAGAATCATAATTTTATGCTAATTTTGAAAATTAATTCTAAATTTATTACGATTGATTGATAATCTTATAAATCATTTTGATAATAATTTGCTATTATTTCCCTTTTTTTATCCTTTATATTGCAACATCTCAATTATTATGAAATCAGTTTTTCACATCAAAATCCCTTCTCTTTTAGAAAATATTCGTATTGTAGAGAGTTTTATAGATAACGCTCGTGATAAATTTAACCTAAACGATGATATATACGGAAATATTATGGTTGCTGTTACCGAAGCTGTAAATAATGCCATTATTCATGGAAATGGAAAAGACAAAAATAAAGAAGTAGATTTGAGTTTGGAAGTAGGTAAAGAAAAATTATTTTTTACAATCAAAGACCAAGGAAAAGGATTTGACCCAGATTCGCTTCCCGACCCAACAGCTCCAGAAAATCTTTTGACGATTGGTGGACGAGGTATTTTTTTGGTAAAAAGCCTAGCTGATAATGTTGATTTTTTAGACAATGGGCGTACTGTAAAGATGACTTTTAATGTCAAAAATTCAGCCTTAAATTAAAATTTTAATTGAATATTCATTTTTTAGTATCAATTAAAAATTACGAATACAAATTACTGACTATCAGCAAATTACAAGGCAATAGTATTTTTAATTTTTGTTCCTAACCTTCAACCTTTCTTCTCTCGTTCCTCTATGTCTGTTAAGATAAA
The DNA here is from genome assembly GCA_937136415.1 of uncultured Cytophagales bacterium. Classification (GTDB taxonomy): domain Bacteria; phylum Bacteroidota; class Bacteroidia; order Cytophagales; family Bernardetiaceae; genus Bernardetia. Next base: position 10,268 of record CAKZOK010000128.1, read on the forward strand.
TTTAGAAAATTATACCTATCATTTGCCTCATGAACGCATTGCTCAAAATCCTTTAGCCAAACGAGATAATTCAAAGCTTTTAGTATATCAAAATGGTAGTATTTCTCATCATCATTTCAAAAATGTTACTGATTTTTTGAATGATGATTATACTTTATATTTCAATAATACGAAGGTTATTCCTGCACGTTTGTTGTTTGAAAAAAAAGCAACTCAAAAAGGACAAAATGGAAAAGGAGCAACCATCGAAATATTTTTATTGCACCCTCTTTTGCCAACAGCCGATGTAAGTGAAGCTATGCTAAGTACTCAAAAATGTACTTGGAAATGCGTTGTGGGCAATCTTAGACGATGGAAAGAAGGGCAAATTTTGGAAAGAGAATTAAAAATTGATAATCAATCTATTCTAATTCAAGCCAAAATTGCAGATAGAAAAGAGCTTTTGATAGAACTAGAATGGCAAAATAAAGAGCTTGATTTGGCAGCCTCTACTCCAATTCCCTTTGTTGATATTGTCGAAAAACTGGGTGTGATGCCATTGCCTCCCTACATAAAAAGAGATGCAGAGCAAAAAGATTCGTCCACTTATCAGACTATTTATAGCAAGGCAGCAGGAGCAGTCGCAGCACCAACAGCAGGATTGCATTTTACAAAGAATGTTCTTGAAAATCTTGCAGAAAAAAATATCAAAACAAACGAACTTACCTTACATGTTGGAGCAGGAACTTTTCAGCCTGTTAAGAAAGAAAATTTTGACGATGTAAAGAGCCATACAATGCACTGTGAGCAAATTGTTATCACAAAAGAGAACATAAAAAGTGTTATTGCTTCTAAAAAAGTAGCTGCTGTTGGCACTACTTCTATGCGAACTTTGGAAAGTTTGTATTGGTATGGAACAAAAATTTTGCTTAAAAACAACACCACTTTTTTTGTAGAAAAATTAGAACCCTACAATTATGATGATACAAAATTGCCTTCCAAAAAAGAAAGTTTTGAAGCTATTTTGAAATATATGAATGATTCTCATCAAGAAAAATTAACAGGTGAAACCGAAATTTTTATACTTCCTTCTTATATATTTCGTGTTTGTGATACACTAATTACTAATTTTCACATGCCCGAAACTACGCTTATTTTGCTTGTCGCTGCTTTTATTGGTCAAGATTGGAAAAAAATATATCAATCAGCCTTGGATAATGAATATCGTTTTTTGAGTTATGGGGATTCTTCTTTATTGTTTTTATAGATTTTTCAAAACTCTCTTTCTTTCCATTTTACTTTTTTAGTTTTCAAAAAATGAATGCCCACCAAAGAATAAAAAAAGGATTCGGTCAGACAAAAAAGAAAAACTTGTAGAAGAATAGATACAGATAATTTGATTTTTAATTTTATAAAAAATGAAATAATAAATAAAAAATTGATAATCAAAACAAAGAAAAAAAATAGCATTAAATAAATATTTCCTGTCAAAATAATTCCTATTAAAAATAAGAATACAAAAATAATTCTGAATAAATAGAGTAATAAAATTGTCTTTTTGACAAAATTAGAAAACTGCCACGCACCACAAAACCAACGATGACGCTGCAAAACCCACTCTTTTACTGTTGGTTCTGCTTCTGTAAAAGCTAAAGATTCTGAATTAAAAAGATGTATAAAAAAATGTTTTTTTGATTTCTCTTTAAAATAATTTTGAAAGGCTTTAAAAAGAGCCACATCTTCGGTTATAGAAAAAATTATTTTTTGATAGCCTCCAATTTTTTGATACGTTTTTTTATCAAAAATAAGATTATTTCCCATGGCTGTCTGTGGAAAACCTAATTTTGAAAAAATAGCTAAAATTCCTTGTCCAAAAACCCAATCTATTGTTTGAACAGTAGTAAAAAATTGTTGTTGGTGTCGCTTTACTTTATTTTTAAAACTAGGAATTGTCGTTCCCATTACCATTTTTATTTCATCACTTTGATAATATATTTTTACTAATTCTTTAAGCCACCTTTGATTTACTAAAATATCAGCATCTAATAAAATAATTGTTTCTCCTTCTGAATGGTTAATTAATTGATAAATAACATTTGCTTTGCCTTTCAAATTATTTTGAATTATTTCAAAATATTTATATTTTACATCTTGATTTTGGTGAATACTCAATATATTACCTGTCAACTGGAATGTTCTGTTAAAACCTTCTCCAAAGTTAGGAGGAAGCTTTTTACCTAAACTGTTTATGTGAACCACAAATCGATCTTCTCGCAGGCCTTTTTCTTGCGTAAAAACAAATTCCCCACTTCTAGATAAATCGTGTACAACGCCTGTAATTCTATCTTCAACTTCAACAATCCAAGCAAGATTGATCTCCGTTAAATCGACCCTAAAATAAAAGTCTTTAAAGTGCTCGTTAGACTGAAATACAACCGGAATATGGTATTCCTCTTCGTTTAACGGAAGTGCATTTATGGAAAACTCAGCACCATGTACAGCCTTACTGTACAATGTTGGTTTTGTCTCGTCCAAAGTTTTCAGCTTAAACGCATCTCTGCTGTCTCCTGCTAATTCTGCCTCTGAATCGAAAAGTAAAACCGTTTGATCCAAAGCGCTATCCGCTAAAGCAACAGTTCCAATCCGAATGTGAGAAGGTTGGGTTTTGAAATAGTTTTGAGGTTCACCTCCAATGTCTAAATAATCGCGAGATAGAACGAGAGGCGTTGTTAAAGCAGGAGCCATCTCATGAACAATCTCATTACTCCCATTCTCATCTAGCCCAGCAGCATCTATCGTTTTTACCCAAAAACCTTGACCCGGAGCGATGGTTACGTCAGAGGTGCTATTTCTACTTATCGGATTGTTATTGTAAGGAATTATGCTGGTTGCAGAACCGCCATTTGTCAAA
>CAKZOK010000129.1 GCA_937136415.1 uncultured Cytophagales bacterium
TGTTGGTGCAACTGGTGTCGAACTACATTGTGCATTTATATCAGCCAAAACTGGTACAACTGGGTCAGTTGTATCATTAATAATTACATTTTGGTCGGCTGTTACAGAATTGCCATTGCCATCTGTAAAAGTCCAAGTTACAAGAGTAGTTGTAGTAATAGGAAATGCTGCGCCTGTTGTTCCTGTAATAGTTCCTGCACAATTATCAGTTGTTGTTGGTGCAACTGGTGTCGAACTACATTGTGCATTTATATCAGCCAAAACTGGTACAACTGGGTCAGTTGTATCATCAATAATTACATTTTGGTCGGCTGTTACAGAATTGCCATTTCCATCATCAAATGTCCAAGTTACAGTTGTTGTTGTTGTAATAGGAAAGACTGCGCCTGTTGTTCCTGTAATTGTTCCTGCACAATTATCAGTCGTTGTCGGTGCGACTGGTGTAGAACTACATTGAGCATTTATATCAGCCAAAACTGGTATAACTGGGTTGGTATTGTCAGCCGTTCCATTTCCATTTATAGCAAAAGTATAAGGATTTTCATCAGCATCATTATTAGTTATATTTACCGTAGCTGTTCTATTTCCTGCCCCAGAAGGGTCAAAAGTAACTATAAAGGTTTGTGTTCCTGTTGTGGGTGCAACTGTTGTAGGAAAAACAGGAAGACCACTTAAAGTAAAATCGCCTGCGTTTGTGCCAGTAATATTAATATTATCTAATCTAAGAGTTCCTAATCCTGTATTTTGAATAGTAAAGGTATTAGAATTGCTATCTGTTCCACATTCAGCTACATCTCCAAAATCAGTATCATTTGTCAAACTTGTACCACCTGCACCATCTACAATATCATTTCCATTGCCTTGTAAATTGATTTCTGGAGGATCTGTATCATAATAAATAGTGGCATTTATGTTTCTTGTGCTAAAAGTAAGACCAAAAGGATACTGTTTTCCTACTCCCTCATAAACTATCATATCAGCATTACTAGCCCAGATATTTGCTACATTGCCAGTTCCATCTGTATAAGATGTTCCTCCTCCAAAGTCATTCGTTATATAAAAGCTATAGGTTTGCCCAGCAGGTATAGTTACATTTATAGGTATAGGTAATTCCGTAGGCAGATTATTTCCTGCAGATGTAATACCTGTAGCATCACCTAAGAGTATCCAATCAGCAGCATTATTCTCAAATCCTACATGAGTGCCTGCACGATAATAAATTTCATAATTAGCAGTTGTCCCTGCGTAAAGATTTACAGCAAAACACCTAATAATAATATCATTAACTGCCTCTACATTAAACATAGCACCTCGTTGTCCATTATTGCTGTTATAAGGTGTTGCAAAATTACTTGCAGATGGACATTGCCCGTAAGATAAAGCAGGTAATCCTATTAATAAAGATAGGAAAAGTAAAAGATAATTTAGTTTCTTCATAAGAATTAATAATTTTAGTTGCGATTAATTAATAATAATACGAAGAATCATAAAGGCAAGATGGAAACAAGGTGTTGATTTTCTGTTGATTGCTCTCAAAAAAACAAAAAAACCATACTTATTCTTTAAATAAAAATATAAAAATTCTTTTTGTATAATAACCTTCTAGATTATTGGACAAAATAGAGTGTTATTTTTTATCTTCAGACAGGATATCTAAACTACCTCAATACAAACCTTAATAAGGTTTTATATTTACTTGAAAAAAAGTTGTTTTTTGGTTACCTTTATATCTTTTCCTAACACAAATCTTATTATATGTCTATTTCCATAAAAAAACTCACTCCAAATTCTACTTTTGATAATTCAATCATAGAAGAAATAAACGAATTTCTCTTTAAGCATTTAGAACAATACGGCGACCCAAAAGCAGACATCAAAAAAGCAATGGAATATTCACTTTCAAAAGAAGCTGGAAAAGGTGGATACATTTTTTATGCAGTAGAAGAAGAAGGAAATAATGAAAAAATGGTTGGTGCAACTGTCATCAACGAAACAGGAATGAAAGATTATATTCCAGAAAATATCTTAGTTTATATTGCCGTAGATGGTTCGCAGCGTGGAAAAGGAATTGGTAAGAAAATAATAACAGAAGCAATGGAAAATGTAAATGGTTCGATTGCCCTGCACGTAGAACCTGATAATCCTGCCAAAAAACTCTATGAAAAATTAGGATTTACTAATAAATATCTTGAAATGAGATGGGAGAAATAAATTCAATTACGGATTACGGATTAAAAATTACGAAATAATACATGGCAACTTTAGCTCTTCGTCAAAACCTCCACAAAATAGCCGAACTTTCTAATCAAGAATACAAAACAGCTCAATTTGTAGTTGATTTTCTAGAAAAATGTAACCCTACTTCTATTCATCAAAAAATAGGAAACACAGGAATTATAGCTATTTGGGAAAGTAAAAATTTTGATACAAGCAAACACAAAACGGTTGCTTTTCGTGCCGAACTTGATGCGCTACCTATTCCAGAGCCAAATAATTTTGAGTACAAATCGGTTCATAACGGAGTTTCGCACAAATGTGGACACGACGGACACATGACTATTTTGCTTGGTCTTGCTGATTATTTGAAGAATAATTTTGATAAAATAAGTCAAGAAAATAACTTTAATAATAAAAGAATAGTCCTACTTTTTCAACCTGCCGAAGAAACAGGACAAGGAGCTTTACAGATGTTAGAAGATGAAAACTTTCAAAATCTAAATCTTAAAATTGATGCTTTTTTTGCGCTTCATAATATTCCTTCTTATCAAAAAAACTTGATTGTTTGTAGAGAAAATACTTTTGCAGCAGCATCAACAGGGATAATAATAGAATTTGAAGGACTGACTTCTCATGCTGCCGAGCCTCAAAATGGCAATAACCCAGCTTTGGCATTAAGTGAATTGACTACTTTTATTTATAATTTGTCTTCAAAGATAATAAAAGAAAAAAAGAATAAAGATTTTGTGTTAGCAACCGTTGTAGATGCCGTTTTAGGAGAAACTTCAAGAAAATCATTTGATGATATTGCCTTTGGAGTTTCTCCTGCAAAGGCTAGAGTTTGTGCAACTTTGCGAAGTTATTTAGATGAAGATTTGGAATTATTATCCCAAAAAACAGAACAAAAAGCCAAAGAGTTAGCCAAAAACTATGACTTAAAACTAAAGATTAGTTATTCCGAAAAATTTGCTGCCACTACAAATACACAAAAAAGCGTAGCATCAATAAAAAAAGCTGCCCAAAAATTAGAATTAAATTATCAAAATAAAGAAAAACCTTTTAGTTGGTCAGAAGATTTTGGGCAGTTTACTACTCGTTTTGAGGGGGCAATGTTTGGTTTGGGTTCGGGAACAAATACGCCAGAACTTCATCATTCTAATTACGATTTTCCTGATGAAATTACACAAACTGGAATAAATATGTTTGTAGAATTAATAAAGTCATGAAGTATGAAATGGGATTTCGAAAAATAAAAAATCATACTTTTACTTCTTAATTCATACGTCTAACTTCCTACTTTATTCTATTACTTTTGGCGTTCTGAAATAATCAGAATCCTTCTTAGGAGCATTCTTGAGAGCTTTATCATGTGGCAGAACATCTGCAATTTCATCATTTCTCATTACATTTATTTCTTCCGAAATATGCGTAAGTGGCAATGTCTTTGAAGTATCAAGTTCGTTGAGCTGCTCTACCCAATCCAAAATTTCATTCAGATTATCAGCCATTTCTATTTTGTCCTCTTCTGAAAATTCCAAACGAGAAAGATGTGAAATATCTTCAATTAATTTTTTATCTACGGTTACTTTCATTTTTTTTAGTAATTGATGAATCAATAATTATAACCTCAAAATTACACATTTTTTGGAGTATTTTATAAAAAAACAGAACAAAAATTTGATAGCATTCATCGATAAAAAAATAGTTTTTTTGTTGATTCAAAATTTAGTAATTTTAGGTACTCTTTTCATTCTTACATTATATCACCAAAATCAAACAAACAAAATTCTATCAAAAAATACAAATTCGGTTACTCGTTTTGATGCTCGCAAACTTCAGTTTATTGCGAATCGCATTCAGATTTTTTGTATAGATGAAAAAGGAATCATTAAAGAAACATGTCAGAATATTTGGAAAATTAATAAAGACCAACCCACCAACTTTTTTGAAATTTTTGATGCCTTTCAAGCTCATAAAGAAGCTATTGATTTTCTATTCGAAAACTCAAAAAAAAATATAGAAAACGAAGAAAAAAGCCTTCCCATACAAAAGCTAGAAGTAAAATATGAAGAAGAAATTTTTATTATAGATGTTTTGTTTACACTCAGAAAAGATTCAGAAACAAAACAAAACCAATCCTTTTTTTTAGAATGTTTGGTAGAAAACAAAACTGATTATTACACTTCTTTGAATCAATTAGAAGAAAATAATAAATTACAGGAAGTAGATTTTTTGAATGAAAAATGGCAATTAACCAAAGATTCAGAATTATCAGAAATCAATTACCAACAAAATTTGATTGCCCTTAATGAGCAATTAAGATTAAATTGGACAAACTTATTGGCTGATAATCTCAAAAAAACAGCAACTCAAAACTTTATTCAAACAAATCATAAAGACAAAAATAAGTTTCAAAATCTGATTGATTTATCTAATTCTTTCGAAAAAATAAGTGGAACTCGTCTTTTTCCTCAACAGATTAATTCATTTCTTTCTACTCAAAAAACAGTTACTTATTTAGGGGAAAATTTAGTTCATCAAAAACTAATTCAGAAATTAGTAGAACTAGCAGGAGGAAAATTTATAGAATATTTTGATGAAAAAGAATTTGATTTAAAAAAAATAAATTTTATTTTTATAGAGAATAATTTTACAAAAAAAATAACAAAAAATAATACATTTTCAGTTTGTTTGCTTGCTGAACCTAGTTTTTTGGAAAAAAAACAACAAAATGTCATAAATAATAAAACAAATCTATTGATTTATCCTTTATATCCTTTTCAAATTTGGCAACAACTACTATCCTTTACTAATACCAATACTATGAGTTATCACGAAAAAATTGACCTTTCTCAAATTTATGAAATTGTAGATAATGAGCCAATGCTTGTACAGAATATGCTACAAATTTTGGATAAAAATTTGAGAGAATATCCAAGCCAATTACAAAAAGAATTTAAAAATGGTGAGCTAGATACGCTTCGCCAAACAGTCCATAAATTCAAATCTTGTACAGCTTACACAGGTTTGACAGAATTTAATACTACGCTTTCAGAAATCGAAGCGAGCCAAGAAAATGGTTGGACAATCGCACAAATAAAAGACAAATTAGAGTTTGTCTTGCAAGCCATTCCTGTTATTAAAGTGCAAGTAGAAGCAAAATTAAAAGATTTAGAGAAAGAAATGTCTTAGTTTTTTGACTTATCAGATTCCTTTGAGAGAATTTGATAAGTCAAATCAGTATTCTAATAACTAAAAAAAAGTTTTTTTAAATTCATCACTTATCATCTTAAAAACACCTCCAAAGGAAGCATAAGAAGTGCCGTCTTTTTTGTTCTGAAAACTAATCACTTGAATAATTTTCATGTGCCAAAAAATATCTTTGTATGCTTTCCATATAGAAGTTTTTGGGTCATAAATATGCGCAGGCTCGGAAGCAACACCATTTACTTCCATTATTTTTATTCCTTTTCCTTGCTTAAAATCTTCTATGGAAGGCACTTTTATATCAAAACGTCCGTAATAATAATTTTCTAAGGGCTTCATTATTTCATCAAAAATAGCCAGATTTTCTTTTGTAATTAGATTGTTTCCATCTAAAAATTTTGTTCCCCTGCAATGATTTCCAATGTGTTCTAGTGTTATTTTTTCATTTATGGGAATTGTTATACCCCATTCTTTAGCAAATTCTTTTTGAAGTCGTTTTTTTTGAAATCTTGCTCTATCAGAGTCTTCTATAAGTTGTGCGAGTGTTTTTTGTCCGTTTCCTGTTATGCTTAAAAATTCTTTTTGAACAATGGAGGTAATCGCCGATTCTTTAAAACTTCGTAATCTAAATTTATTTTTTACTTTGTCTTTCAAATTATTTGGTAATCTGTAATACAAAACGCCTAATTCTATGGGTTCTTTCAAAAATTCTTGAATGATAAAATCAGCTTTATTTTGTTGTGTATATTCATTCAAATAGTTTTTTAGTTCTTTAAAGGAATCCATTTTTTCTACTCCTTTGCCACGCTCGCCTATTTCGGGTTTTATGATAAAAGGAAAATTGATTTCATTTTTTTCTATTTGAGTCTTAATAAATTCAAATTCAGAATTATGCTTAAAATAAAGAGATTTTGGAAGGTAATTGGAATCTAAAAGTTTAAGAATATCTTGTTTGGGCTGCCCTTTCATTCCACTCAAAGGTACGGCAGGATTTACAGACGTAAAATAAGCCAATGACCCCGAACGCAAAGCCAAATAAAAACCATAAGGGAGTGTCGGTAAATAGAAAAACCACATAGACCAATACTCAAAATTGGTCAATTTTATCCACCATAAAGGTTTTTTCATGCTAAAAATGGATGAGTTTTATGTACTTAATAATTTTTAATTGTTTCTTCTTGATGCTGCAATGTTGCATAAGCAACTCCAAATTCATCGGCAATTTTGATGTGTGGAAACTCATTCTTGACAGCAATTTTGATAATAGCAAAATGATGAATAGTGTGTTCCAAAACATATAAAAGTTCTCTTGCCACTGTCGTATTAAGCTCTACTCTTCCGTGTGGAAGTGTTGCAAAGAGATTTAATTCTACTTTGTTATTCAGATTTATTATTTTTTCAGATATAAATTTCGAAATTTCTACTGCTTTTTTGGTATCATTTTCCAGTTCAATATTGCGTTTTCGTGCGTCATAATCTACTGACTTTTTTTCTATTCCTGTGAGCAGGCAAGTATAAAACTCTAAGATATGCCTCACATGTTTTCCTATTGTATTTTGAGAAATTACTGGCAAAGGAGTTGCATATTCTGTATCTGAAAGCTGATGAAGAAGGTGGTTGAGCTGCTTCAAAACAGCTATATTAGAATGATTCATAGAGAGAAATTTTGGAAAAAAATATCATTTTATTATTGGCTTCAAAATAACTTCTGAACTACCATATAAAATACGACAAACCCTTTTTAAAAATCAATTATTACAATAATTATTTAAAAAGGGCAATTAGGTTTTTGTAAAAATACAGAAAGTCTAAGAATTAATTGTATTTTGAATCTTAATCTATATAAAAATTATTTTTTTACTTCCAGATTGATATATACTTTTACATCATCAGAAAGAATCCAACTAGAACCACCCACACCATAATCTCTTCTGTCTATTTCGAAAGAGCCTTTTAATGTATAACCTGCACTTGTTTTGTTGTATAAAAAAGGAAAAGAAACTGATTTTGTTTTTCCTTTTAGAGTCAAATCAAAGGTAGCTTTATATTTTCCATCATCTGTTTTTTCAATTTTGGTAGATTTCATAGAAATTCTTGGGTGTTTTTCTACTCCAAAATATTCATCTTTTCTCAAATGATTATCTCTTGTATTATTATCTGTATCTACTGTTTTTGAGGCAACACTTACATCAAAATTACTTCCATTCAAATTATTTGGGTCAAAATTAATAGTTCCCTTAAAGCCTTTAAAACTTCCATCAACACCAATTCCTGCATTTTTGATTTTGAAAGTAATAGAAGAAATAATAGTTTGTTTTACTTCATTATTTGTAGAAAAAGTTTCTTCAGAAGAAGAAGGGTTAGAAAATGAAAATCCAAACATAAAAAATAAAATAATAGGCAGAGTTAAAAAATTAGTTTTCATAATAATCTAAGTTAAATTAAAAAGTATTTTTTTTTGTTGATTTTATTGCGCCAAAACACCAACAAATATTCTCTTTATAAATTACCATAATTATACCTAAAATCCAATTACAACTTATTTTGGTTATAAAAATTATTAAAAAAACACTTTTTTTAATATTCGTATTGAAATTATTTTGTTATCTTTCTCTTAAATGCACGCAATAAATAGAATGCTATAAGAGTGCTTGTAAAAGCGATTGTTCCCAAACGCCCTCCAAAACCAGCAAATATAGTGAGGGATATTTTGTATAAAAATCCTGAAAATGCTCCTGCCAAAACGATTAGCCCTGTTGATGCTATGACTGGGTTTGTCATTCCGACAAACGAACCTGTAAAAATAACTAACGACAAATGGTCTGACTTGGCATAATGACCAATTAATGCTCCAATCAAGCCTACTATACACGAAGCAATTACGACAGAAAATCCATTTTTTTGTAATAAAAAAGTAGCAATCGCTCCTCCTAATCCTCCAAGTATTAGAATGACAGTTTGTTGCATAATATGTAATTAAATTGATATAAAATGAGATGTTTTTTTTACTATCCTTTTTTGTTGGCTAGTTGTCCACAGGCTGCATCAATATCTTTTCCTCGGCTTCTTCTGACTGTTGTGCGAACTCCTCTTTTTATCAAATATCCTGCAAATTTTTCTATTCTTTCTTCTGTTGGTTTTTTATATTCTGCTTCTTCTATTGGATTATATTCGATGATATTTACACGACAAGGAACGTGTTTACAAAAACGATATAACTCGTCTGCATCTTTCAACGAATCATTAAAATCATCAAACAAAATATATTCATACGTTATTCTATTTCCTGTTTTGTCATAAAAATACTTCAATGCTTCTGCCAAAACTTCTAACGAATTACTCTCATTTATATCCATAATTTCGTTTCGTTTTTCGTCGTTTGCAGCATGAAGAGATAAAGCCAAATTAAATTTTACGTTATCATCTGCCAACATTTTGATAAATTTTGCTATTCCTGCCGTCGAAACGGTTATGCGTTTTGGCGACATGTTTAATCCGTCTGGGGCAGTCAGTCTATTGATAGACTGCAAAACATTTTTATAATTCATCAATGGTTCGCCCATTCCCATATAGACAATATTGGACAATGATTGATTAAAATTTTCTTCTGCTTGCTTCGAAATTGCAACTACTTGGTCATAGATTTCGGCAGCATCAATATTTCGTTTTTTGCCCATATAACCCGTTGCACAAAACTTGCAAGAAAGCGAACAACCCACCTGCGAAGAAATGCAAGCCGTCATTCTATCCTTAACAGGAATCAAAACTCCCTCCACAATTTTGCCATCATACAGTTTGAATGAAGATTTGACCGTTCCGTCATTACTTTTTTGTTCTTCTGCAATGGTCAGCGAATTGATTGCAAAATTTTCTTGTAATGTTTCTCGTAATTTTTGGGAAAGATTTGTCATTTCTTCGAATGAAGTAACTGATTTTTGCCATAGCCATTGCCAAATTTGTTTGGCTCTAAATTTTGGCTCTCCTAATTTTTGTAATTCTTCTGATATTTCGGCTAAGGTTAGTTTTCGAATATCTGTTTTTTTATGCTCTATTTCTTTTAATGACAGTTTTATGGTAGGCGTATTCATAGCGTAATTCTTTCTTTCGTTTTGTTCTTTTATTTTTTCACAAAAATACAAAATCTATTTGAAGAAATTGAATAAGAAATAATTACTTGTGGTTGTTGGTTTGGCTATCGTTAAAATAACAACAACGGCATTTCTGTAATTCTAGTAATTTGTAATTTGGTAATCGTGTGGTTTTTTCAGAATATCTGAACATACAAAATACAAACATTGATACCCTTTATTCAAAAAATTCTACTCATCATTCTTTCATAAATTTTGAAATTCTCTTCATCAAAACAAACAAAAATTATTTCTTCTAAAATCAAATTATTACTTTGTTTTACAAATTTATTTACAGAATTTAATGCAATTTCAGCAGCTTCTTCTTTTGGAAATTTATAAACTCCTGTGCTGATATTAGGAAATGAAATAGATTTTAATTGTAATTCTTGTGCTATTTTCAATGTATTTTCATAGCAATTTTCTAAGAGTTCTCTTTCTCCATGTGTTCCATTTTGCCACACCGAACCTACTGTATGGATTACATATTTTGCTGGCAAATTTCCTGCTATGGTATAGACGGCTTGTCCTGTTTTGCAGCCTCCTTGTTTGTTTCTTATTTTGATACATTCTTCTAAAAGCACTTTTCCTGCTGCTCTATGGATTGCTCCATCAACGCCTCCTCCTCCCAAAAGTGATGTATTTGCAGCATTTACGATAGCATCAACAGCAATTTTGGTAATATCTCCTTTTTGTAATGAAAGTTTGACTGACATATAATTTTTTGAGTTTATGATAACTTCGGTTCTTTTTTTCATCAAAAATAACTAAAAATTATTCTAATTCTGAATGATAATTTGTACATTGAGATTAAATAATAAATTCAGAGCAAACAATTTCTAATTCGTTTTTGAATTGTTTTATTATTTTAACCTTTATTTTATCACTAAATTTATCTTAACATTATGCACATGCAAAAATTTCGTATTTCGTTATTTGCTTTATTATTGAGTTCTGCCTTTCTTTTTAGTTGTGGTGGAAAGAAGAAATCAAATACAGAAACTACTAAAACAAACACTACAACCAACACTAATTCGACGGCTACACAAGAAAAGCCAAAACAAGAAGAGGTTGAGGGTGGTGCGCTCAACAAGTTTTTCCCAAAAGATGCAGACGGTTATAAAGTAGTCTATAATCAAGAAAAAGATGGTTTTGTGCAAGCTAGTCTGAATAAAGATGGAAAAGAAGTAGGTACATTTGCTGTAAGTGATTTGAGTACAAATATGGACACAAAGGCAAAATATAAAAAATCAACAATGAAAGTGGCTGGCTATCCTGCACTTAAAAAAGGCTCAAAGGGACACACTATTTTGGTGGGCGACCGTTATCAAGTCAGTATTCGTTCGAAAGATGCTAGTTTTGATGAGAAGATGCGTAAAGCATGGTTCGAAAAATTTGACCTTTCTGGGCTTTCCAAATTAAAATAAAATTTTATGTATTTCTACAAAAAAATAACTCCTTGTCAGAATGCTTTTAAGGTGTCAGACAATTTATTTTTTATTAGGTATAGATAAATTAAAATATCTTTTTTCAATTATTTAAAATACAATTATATGTTTTTTGGTTCTGATGACAAACCTGCTTCGATAGTAGAAGCTGTAAACGAATTGCCCGAATCTGGTGTTACTATTTATGCTCTCAAAGCCTTAGATTTTGTTGTTCCTGATGAATGGAATAATACTACCGATTTTGATACGCTTATGCGTGAAGTTACAGGCGAAGATGATGATGAATTTTTGGAAGAAATTAAAGCAAAAGCTGAAGAATTATATGCCGATGAAGAAGAAGGTTATCAAACAGCCATCAAAATTTTTAAGATGGTAGATACGGCTGATATGGCTCTCGGAGCTGCTGCAATGGCAGACAAACTGGCTGATAGTGTTGGTTTTCTTTCTTTCATGAAAGACTTAACTCCAAAAGCTGACACCGTTCAAAGCATTGATTTGGCTATCAAAATTACGGCAGAACTTTTGGCTTTTACAAAAATAAACGGAATACCAGGCGATAGTTTTGGCGATTTTGTGGGTGCTTTGGGAAATTATGCAGGAGAAAGCAAAATGCGTATGGCAGGAATTGTAGCCTTTGATGGGGTGCTTCCTTTAGGTCCTGATTTTGCCGAATTGGTAATGGACAAACTCCAATCTGTAAGTATAGATAAGGTAGAAGATAATTCTGTTTTCCAAAAAATGTCTGAATATATACCAGGGATTGGCGCAGCCGAAAAACTAGGATTTATTAAAGAAGCCTTTGGACATACAAAGGGTTGGATTAGTGATTTCCAATCTGAAAATAATATTAATTCAGAAAAAATTATTAATAGCCTTTCCGAATATATTTCTTTAGCTGATACCAAATTAGATTATGTAGCTGCATTTTTAGATGCTTCGACAAACTATTTTGAGCATACAGGAACACAAACCGTTGCTAGTCGTTTGATTGAACGTGCTGTAAATGAAGTTTAATTTTTTAGTTATTTCTTAAAAAGAAAAAATCCATTTCTATGAAAAATAGAAATGGATTTTTTTAAAATATACTTTCAATATCCAATTCAAAACCTTCTAAAACTTTAGATTTTATTTTTCCTGTTTTGGCTGCTGTCGAAAAATGAATTATCAATTCTTAAAAAACAAAATTCCTATTTTAGTTCTTATGCTAACGTAGGAATTTTTTATTTCTCTTAAAAATCAAAAAAAATGACTTTACATACAATAGATACAGGACTTTTCAAATTAGATGGTGGTGCAATGTTTGGCGTTGTGCCGAAGGTAATGTGGCAAAAACTCAATCCTGCCGACGACAAAAATATGTGTACGTGGGCAATGCGCTGCCTTTTGATAGAAGATGGAAACAAACTCACTCTCATTGACACAGGAATTGGAAACAAACAAGACGAAAAATTTACAGGGCATTTTTATTTACACGGCGATGATTCCTTAGAAAAATCATTAAAACAAAAAGGCTTTTCTACCTCTGATATTACAGATGTTTTTCTTACTCATTTGCATTTTGACCACTGTGGAGGCGCAATCAAAAGAGAAAAAAACAAACTAATTCCTGCTTTTGATAAGGCTATTTATTGGTCAAATACAGAACATTGGAACTGGGCTATCAAGCCAAACCCAAGAGAAAAAGCATCTTTTTTGAAGGAAAATATTTTGCCTATAAAAGAAAGTGGACAACTAAAACTTATTTCTACAAATCAAAAAATAGATTCTTTACCTTTTAGTTTGCGTTTTGTGGACGGACACACCGAAAAACAAATGTTGCCCCAAATAAAATATAAAAACAGAACGATTGTTTTTTGTGCTGACCTTATTCCTTCGGTTCATCATGTGCGTTTGCCTTATATTATGGCGTATGATATGCGCCCTCTCAAAACGCTTTCAGAAAAAGAAGAGTTATTAAATGAAGCTGTAGAAAATGATTATATTTTGTTTTTCGAACACGACCCAGTAAATCAATGCTGTACATTACAGAGAACAGAAAGAGGAATTATGCCAAAAGAAATTGGGCAACTAAGTGATTTTGTTTAGTCTAAAATAAATTCATAATTCGTAATTTGTAATCCGTAATTCGTAATCCGTAATCCGTAATCCGTAATTCGTAATTCGTAATTCGTAATCCGTAATCCGTAATCCGTAATTCGTAATCCGTAATTCGTAATCCGTAATTCGTAATTCGTAATTCGTAATCCGTAATTCGTAATCCGTAATCCGTAATTCGTAATCCGTAATTCGTAATTCGTAATCCGTAATTCGTAATTCGTAATCCGTAATTCGTAATTCGTAATCCGTAATTCGTAATCCGTAATCCGTAATTCGTAATCCGTAATTCGTAATTCGTAATTCGTAATCCGTAATTCGTAATTCGTAATTCGTAATCCGTAATTCGTAATTCGTAATCCGTAATTCGTAATCCGTAATCCGTAATTCGTAATTCGTAATTCTCTACAAAATCCCTTCAATTTCTTTCCAACAAGAAACATCATAACTAGCTACCGAATGTTGTGGTGTTTTTTTTAATGGATTATAAAAAATTGTTTTCATTCCTAAAGAACGTGCGCCCAAAATATCGGCATCAAAACTATCTCCAATCATAATAGAATTTTGAGGAGTAGCGTTAGAGATAGAAAGTGCATGATTGAAAATAATAGGATTTGGTTTGGTAAACCCAGTACAATCTGATGTAATAATATTTTTGAAAAAATGCAAAATACCAGAATGTTTTAACTTTAGTTTTTGGCTTTCTTCAAAACCATTGGTCAGAATATGAAGTTGATACCCTTTAGAATGCAAATAAGTAAGCATATCTAAAGCAAAAGGTAAAAGATGAGGTTGGCGAGGGCAAGTATATTGATATTCATTTTCTAATTCTTTTAATAGATTTAGATTTTTATCAAACTGAATATCTTTCTTTTTCATTTTGTGTAATTCTTCAAAAATAGAACTAAAGCGAAGTTGTCGTATCTTTGTTTTATCAACCAAGCCCAAATGGTGTTGTTTCCAAAGAGACTTAGTTGTAGTTTTAAAGGCAATTAAAAAATCATCAAAACTAATTGTTTCATTTTTAATAATTTTATCCATTAATTTATACTTTTGATACAGACCAAATAAGGTTTGTTTAGAGTTTTGTTCAAAATCCCATAAGGTATGGTCGAGGTCGAAGAAGATATTCAAAATAATATTCCCAGCAGAAATACTAGGCTCAATATGGCTAGTAGAGGTGAGGTTGTTCATACTAAATTTGCGTGGAGAAGGTTATGGGTTAATATAAGTCATAAAACAATTTCTTACCTAGAACAACTCAAAATAGGAAAAGTTATTTTGCGTTTGGTTATTTTTGGGTTTATTGTTTTTGGCATTTGGGTTTGTAATCTTATTTGGTTCAAACCTTTTAGTATTGAGCTTTTTTATGAACGCATGTTTATAGAATACGGATTAGACGACCCTGAACTAATGAGCCGTTTGCATCTTGTAGAAAAATACGGAATTACATATCATAATAGTTTGCTTACCAATATTTCTGACCTTGAACGGGACAGAAGATATGAAGAAAGTATTGTCAGAAATTTTGAAATGCTAAGAACTTACAAACGTTCCGAACAAGATGACCACGAATTTTTATCTACCGAAGTATTAGATTGGTATTTAGAATTAGAAATTTATCGAAATGCTTTTCGTCAATACGAATACCCTGTAAATCATATCAATGGGATTCAAGTAGAGCTGCCTCGTTTTATGATGGAAGTGCATCAAATTGAATCTCTCGGAGATGCCGAAGATTATTTGGAGCGTTTGTCTAAATTTGATGACAAGTTTGACCAACTTATTCAGCTTTTAGAATCCAGAAAAGAAGCCAATGTAATCCCTCCTCGTTTTATTTTGAAGCGTGTCATTGAAGAAACTCAAGATTTTATTTCCAGAAATGTAAAGTACAATTTATTATATAAAGATTTTGCTCGCAAAGTTGATAATGCAGACACTACACGCATTGTACCTCTTGCTCAAGAAGAACTAAAAATTGAAGCAAAAGAAATTATAGAAGACGATGTATTTCCTGCCTATAAAAAACTATTGAATTATTTGGAAAAAGAAATTGAAACTGCAAATGATGATGCAGGAGTTTGGAAGCTAGGATATGATAGTGCCACTGCTATTATGTATTACAACACCATGCTTATGGTTCATGCGCATATTTCGCAGGAAGAATCAGCAGAAGAATATCATTATAGAGGTTTGGGAGAAATTAGTGATTTGAAAGAAGAACTCATAGAAATTTTTGATTCATTAAAATTCAAACAAAAAGATTCTATTTCCAAAAATTTGGCTACCATAAACAACCGTTTGCCAAATGATTTTGATATTAATGATAAATACAAAGATTATCTAGCTAATTATCAACACTATGCTGATTCTGCTTTCGAAGCATTTGATAATTTTTTCTTGCACTCACCAAAAAATCCTCTCAAAATAGAAGCTGTACCCATTCCATTAGAAAACAATTCTTCTCTATTAGATTTTCATGGAGGATACAACAAAACAAATGCTGTTTTGTATATCAATTTAAAAAACGCTGAAAATATCTCACAAAATAAAATGCCTGTTTGGATTTATGGAAAAGCAGGAGGGCGTTACATTCAGGCATGGTACGAACAACAACTCCTCAATATTCCTACTTTTAGGCGTGTCTTACAATTTGATGTTTATTACGAAGGGTGGGAAGGATATTTTGTTGATTTATTAAATAATAATAGAAAAAATTCTATCAATTATTACGATGATTTATACATCAAGATTGGAAAAATTCAGAATGAACTCTTCATTACTTCTCTTTTGGTTGTCGATACTGGCATTCATCTCAAACAATGGACAAGAGAAAAGTCTATCAATTTTTTAGTAGAAAATACAGGACTACCAAGAGAAGATATGAAAAACGAGGTTGATAAAATAGTAGTGCGTCCAGCTCAAGCAACTATTTATAAGATAGGAAAAATATATTTCGAAAATCTAAGAGAATATACACAAGATGCCTTAGAAGAAAATTTTGACCTTAAAGAATTTCACGAAATTCTGCTCAAAAATGGACATATTCCACTGCCTGTCTTAAAAAAACAAGTGGAGCATTTTGTTACCGAAAAAAAGAAAATTATTCGAGAAACAGAAATGAAACAAGAAAAATCTAAAAAATAATTTGGTAAAAACTTGCATACTTAAAATATAATTCTTATATTGTATCAAGTTACAGAATTAAAAAACACAAACGGTGCTTTTTAAAGAATTTTTCAAAATTTACTAAAATTCATTTTGAACTCTTATCTATTTATTTTTGAGAATATATTGAAAACGTCAATTATTCCTCAAAAGATTTATATTAATTACTAATTGGATATACTTTATTTTTGAGACCTTCAAATTTGTTCTACAATTTTATTGAATAATTAATTTGAAAAGATAAAAGATAACTATCCAAAAATAATTTTTTATTTATTTAATAAATCTCTGTAACAGTTCGTTTTATGTAGTTTTTCTAAATTAAAAAATGTTAGTCATTAGAAATATTCAAACGGAATATTTCATAGTTTCAGAAACAAACTACTTCATTGCACTTTATGTATTTTTTATTAGTTTTTATAATTTTAATAAAATTTATTTATGGTATAAAAAAATTACGATTTGTTTTTTAGAAATTGTTTATCTATTCAAAAATAATGAATTTTTGATGTTTTGTTTGAAAATTAGTACGCAAAAGGCTTAGGTAAAATCTAAGTAGAATAGTTGTAAGATAGCTTAAAGAACTACTTACAAGTTTTGATAAAAATATTTTTTTTATTAAAATCTTTTTAGATAATTTTTCATTTCAATTTTTTAGAAGTATAAAAAAACTTCTAAATGTGATAACAAAACTCTTATTTATTTCAGAAAATATATTGTCTTAATATAATTATTTCCTTTGGAGAGTAATGAAAGCCAAATACTTTGCTTTTAACCTTTCGTATCAAAGTAAGCACATTAATTCAGTTTTGAAATCAAATAATTTATAATTCTTATTTCAGTTTTCTTTAGCATTTTATGTCATAAAAAGATAAGCTAATTATTTCAAAAAACATTTCAATCTGTTGTTATTTCAATCTATTAGATAAATAACTTCTTTTGTATTTTTAATTATGTTTCACCCTTAGAGCTTTAAAGAAAGGAGAAAAATTTGCTCAATACTTATGTTAATATTTATTTGAGATGTATTTCTTTCGTTTTAAATTCAGGTTTCAACTAATATTCAGTAAGCCAACAGGAAATCAGATAATGTATAACATATCCAAAAATGAGTAAAATCTATTTTTATGTTTTGCAAAATCTATTTCACGATAATTCGTCATTTTCGCTTACTTATCAGATAAAGTGAAATTTATCTCATTATGTTTTAATCTTGTCTAGCCCACAAATCAATTTTATTCAAACTTAGTAGTTATGTATTTGTTTTATTTAGTTTATCTATTTAATTAAAAACATGTTTAGTTTTGATAGCTGGAGTTAGAAGAAATTTAGGACAAAAAATAGCGAACAAAGTCAGTTTTTAATAATTTTATTTTTATTCAAAATTTGTTTCTTTTGTTATGAAATCATCTTATACAAAATAGTCCTTATTATTCTCAGAATATTCTGAATATAATAAGGATTATTTTTTTGTGGTTCTACTTACTATTACTCAACCATCTCAACATAACAAACTGTTTCCAATCTGAACAGCTAGAATCTATTTTATAATGTGCCAAAAATAATTTTATATCGCTCAATGTTTGAGCTTGGTTGCACTTTCGGTAAGTTTAGACAAATAAAAAGGCGTGTATGAAACGCCTAATTTGTCTAATAAAAGTGTGATTGTGTTTTTCATTGTGATAAATTATTTGTTTAACTCCTCCAAAACTACCTGCTTTAGTTTATCTATATTTCCACCAAAGCCAGATTCTCTGTGTACAATTTCGCCTTTTTTATTAATAATAATCTGGGTAGGAACTAAATTTACATCATAAACATCTGCTAATTCTTTTGCATTTGGCAGGATTGAAAAACTAAACATTTCTTTTTGTCGCTGCGCAAAACGAGTTACTTCAAGAGGTGTGTTTTTTGTAACAGCCAAAAAAATAATATCTTTTGTTTGGGTTTCTCTCCATAGTTCATTCAGATAAGGAATTTCCTTCGCACACGGAAGACAATAGTTTGCCCAAAAATTCAAAACTACTACTCGTCCTTTCCATTCAGATAGTTTTATTTCATAACCAGACATATCTTTGATAGAAAAATTAGCAGCTAGTTTTTTGGGTTCTTGGTTTTTGTTTTCTACTCTTTCTTTCAGATTTTTGGCGTAGTTTTCAAAACCTTGTTCTTGCTGTGTTTCCTTGAAAAGGACTTGTATTGAATCCAAAACTCTATCATCTTTTGTTTCTTGGTAGAGCGTTTCGTAGGTTTGGAGGGCTTGGTCGTTCTTTTCTATTCTCCTCTGAATGTTTGCCTTTAAGTTTAAAGCCTGCGTTATGGGGTAGCTAACAAATCTATTTTGTTTATCTGTTTGATAAGAAATATAGGCACTATCTAAATACTTGATAGCTTGTTTGTAGTCCTTTTCGGATTCATTCACCTCAGCCAAAAGTTGGTAGGAAAATCCTATATAACTTCCCCTATTTGCTCCACCCCTTCTATCCCTAGCTGGTACAGGGTTCATAACTTTCCATTGTCCTGACTTTGCATTTTGTAATTCCTTTATGCTAAATTCTCTAGCCTTTTCTATATTTTTAGCATTTAAGTGATATTTTGTAAGTCTATCTCGTATTAAAATGAAAGTAGAATCTATATTATCAACATAGTACTGAGCATTAGTAGCAATATCTTCCTTTGAATAATATTTTCTGTAGGAAGAAAGACTATTGGCAACTCCAATTGGACTATGTGGAATATTATTGGCTATGTATCTACTTATTGAGTCTAAAAAGATTTTTGTTTCATTTGGATATTCCCTATATCTTTTGCTCCAAACCTTATATGAAATGTATGATTCTTTTGAAAAATAAGAATAAGGATGCTTTCTTAGCATTTCTAACAATAAAGCTTCAACTTTGTCATACCTTTTAGCATAATTATTCAAAATAATAAAAGCATATAAATCTGAAGCCTTCTCCAAACTAACCTTATTTTCTATCATTCCAAGATATTTTTGAGCTTCTACTTGTACTACTGAATCATCTAACTTGCCAAAATATGCTTCTTCCTGTAGCTCTTGAATATACTTGGCGTATATAGCCAAATTATTAGGATGATTTGAAAGCTCTTTCTCCATCATTTCTAAATTGGTATGAACTTGATAAGCATTAATTACTTCTTTATTATTATGCCTATCATAAATCCTACGTTCAAAATTTTTTACTTCTATATCTTCAGAAGTGTAAAAACTACCTGATAAAAAGGCAGCTCCTTTAGGTATAAAAAGCTTTCCTTTGCCTTCTTCTAGTTTTATATACCCTTGTCTTTGACTTAAATCTTGCATTGCTATGAATACTCTAAAATAAATAGTATCTAGACTGGGGTCAAAGCCTGTACTATCTCTCAAAGCATTTACAATAATTTCTTCTTCTTCATAAATAAATGAGGGTAAAACTAAATTAGACAGGACAGTTTTTGTGTCAGAATTATTGTTCTTACATGACGATAATATCACAACAAATATAAAATAAAATATCTTTCGCATTTTTTGAACTTAGGTAAATTTTAATGGAAAAAAGGTATCAGAAAATATATGAAATTCAAAAAACACTTTTTAATATTGGATTTTCTGATACCTATTTTAAGACAACTTACTGTGAACAGCCTGCCAATTCAGAATGATCGCCTGACTCAAATTGGTCTAATAAATCCTCAGCTTTGATAGAAGCTAGTAATGTAAATGTCTTACCTGCCCTTGTCCAACAAGTCCATCCACCAGTAATCACAGCCATTTTTTCATTAGAAACAGCAAATTTTTTCTTTAAAGAGTTCATAAAAATAGAATTTTAAATTGGATAATAAAAACAATTATCAAAAATACTGGCTTGTCTTATAGAAGATTTACTAAGTAAGTTTGATAACACAAATATCAAAACAAAAAAAATGATTTTACCTAATCGAAATGGATATTATTTCAAAAACAATACTTAACAACCTACTAATCAGACATTTACATTACAAATAATTATATTTTCAGACCTTTAAATCAGCAGGTTTAGTATAAAACCATAAGATATAGAAAGTATGTAATTTTATTTTTTACTAAAAATTTACTTCTTTTTCCCTGTTCTGTGACTCACAGAACAGCAAATACATCTAGTGTCCAGTACTCTAAAAGTCAATAGTAAACATTATTCAAAAAAAGTTAGTTTATAAAGGAGAATATTATTTTTTCATCAAAACTAAAACAGTAATGCGTAATACACCTATTTTTTTATCTGTCCTTTTAATTTTTTCAACTGCTATCTTATTTTCAAGCTGTAAAAGTGGAAAACCAACTTCAAACCTATCCAAAAATGAAAAACTAGCTAGAGTTTGGATGTTAATCGAAATGAATGTAAATGAAGGCAATAGCTTTTCAAAAAATGACTTCACAGAAGCAAAAGCAGAACTCAACCTCACACAATTAAAAGAAATTACAACCGATTTGGAAGGCAAAAGACTTGCCCAAGGAAATGCCTACATGGGCTGTAACAATATATTTTTTACTATTTCTACCAATGAAAAAAGTAATTTGAGTAATAATATAAATTTTTCGCAGGTAGGAATGACAAAAAAAGCCTGTCAAGAAAATATGGAATTAGAAGCTAGTTTTGCACAAAATCTTGCTAAGATGATAACCTACCAATTAGAAGGACAATTTTTGACACTTTCTTCAGAAGATGGAAAAAGAATGAAATTTGTGGCTCAAGATTGGGACTAATAAATAAAAGAATTGAAAATAGATTTTAACCTACTTATTTTCATTCTATATCTTTATTTATCTTTGTGATATGCAAACAATACTTTACTTTTTGAATATTTTTTCAACTGATTTTTTATATTTATCCAAAAAAATCAGTTTTTATATTTTTTTAAAGCCTCTCAAAATATTTAGAGCTTTAGCAATTTGTATATTTTATTTTTCATTTTTTCTTTCCTATGCCCAAATCAATACAGAGATTCTTTGGGCAAATAAAGTAATTGATGTTTCATCTGAATATTTTGATGAAAATAATCCTACCCAACATACAGCCAAACAAATTTTGGGGAAACCAAATGTTTTGCCTGCTGTTTGGCAAAGCCCGTGTGCTTGGTCGCCAGCTCGCCCCGAGGCTCGTCAAGATGAATGGATAAAAGTAGGCTTTGAAAAACCCTCTTTTGTAAAACAAATTGCCATAGCAGAGAACTTTGGTGCAGGTGCTGTTTCGGCAATTATTCTTTATGATTTGGAAAATAGAGGGCATTTAGTCTATAAAAATCAAAGGACGCAACCTGCTTCTACACAAGGACAAATGCTTACTATTTTTTTGAAACAAAAAACCAATTATAAAGTAAAAGCTGTCAAGATAAAACTCAATACGATTGATGTTGGAGGGTGGAATAATATTGATGCCATTGGAATTTCTGAAAGTATAGTTCCTATAAAAGCAGAAATAAATATCACCAAAGATATTCCTTTTAATGAAACAGAACGCCTTCCCCAAACCATAAATTCTTCATACAGCGAAATTTTGCCTGTCATTTCTCCTGATGGCAAAACTCTTTTTTTTGATAGAAAAGACCACCCAAAAAATACTCCCTCTATTTCGGCAGGAAAAGAAAATGATGATGTTTGGTTTTCTCGTCATATTTCGGATAATATTTGGAGCGAAGCCGAAAGACTAAACGAACCAGTCAATAATGACCAACACAATTACGTTTGTTCGGTTACGCCTGATGGAAATGTTATTTTGCTTGCCAATGCTTATTTGCCTTCTGGAAAAATGGCACAGGGAGCATCTATTTCTTATAAAACTGTTGATGGTTCGTGGTCATATCCAGAGCCTTTGAAAATAAAAGATTTTTATAATACAGATAAATATGCCGAAATTTGTCTTTCTCCTAATCGAAAAATTTTGATTATGGCAATTCGTAGAGAGGATACTTATGGTGCAAGGGATTTGTATGTTAGTTTTTTACAAAAAAATAATTCGTGGTCTGCCCCCAAAAATATGGGTACAATGCTCAACTCGGCAGCTTCTGAAATTACGCCTACGCTCTCTTCTGACAACAAAACTCTTTATTTTGCCTCCGAAGGCAGAAGTGGTTATGGTAGTTTTGATATGTATGTTAGTCGCAGGCTTGATGATACTTGGACAAATTGGAGTGAGCCTCTCAACTTAGGAAATGTTCTCAATTCGGCAGGTTGGG
The DNA here is from genome assembly GCA_937136415.1 of uncultured Cytophagales bacterium. Classification (GTDB taxonomy): domain Bacteria; phylum Bacteroidota; class Bacteroidia; order Cytophagales; family Bernardetiaceae; genus Bernardetia. The sequence continues at coordinate 22,475 of CAKZOK010000129.1, forward strand.
ACGCTGGTTATTCTATTGATGCAAGTGGTAAGTATGCTTATTTTGCTTCTTCCAAACATTCTAATAAAAATACTGCCTCCGAATTGGATATTTATCGTGCAAAACTTCATGTGGAGGTTCGTCCAGACCCCATTTTATTAATTTCGGGTAGGGTTTATAATTCTAAAACAAAAGAGCCTATCGGAGCAGAAATTTTTTATGAAATGCTTCCATCAGGAGAAAATGCAGGAACAGCGCAAGCTGACCCACAAACAGGAAATTATAAGATTGCATTACCACCAAATTCAAATTATGGTTTTTTGGCAAAATCAAGAGGTTTTGTTTCGGTTAGTGAAAATATTGATGCTACTGGAAACGAAACTTATAGAGAAATAAAACAAGATTTGTACCTTACACCGATTGAAGTTGGTCAAAGGATTAGATTAAATAATGTTTTTTTCAAGCGAGGAATGGCTGATTTTTTGGAAGAATCTTATCCAGAACTTGACCGTTTGGTGGTCTTTATGTTAGAGAATCCAACCATAAAAATAGAAGTAGAAGGGCATACAGATATTGAAGGGATTCCGACAATGAATATGAAACTTTCGGCATTGAGAGTAAAGGCAATTCAAGATTATTTAGTCAAAAAAAGAATTGACAAAAACAGAATCGAAACTCGTCCGTATGGCAGTACCAAACCTATCACAAGAAAACGAAATGAAGAAAGTAAAAAGCTAAATCGTAGAGTAGAATTTAAGATTTTGAGCTACTGATATATTTTTAGATATAGACTATTTTAGAGTACTGGACACTAGATGTATTTGCTGTTCTGTGAGTCACAGAACAGGGAAAAACACTGTGAGTCACAGAACA
>CAKZOK010000130.1 GCA_937136415.1 uncultured Cytophagales bacterium
CTTTATTATTTCAATAATAAAATCCGCATTTGAGGTATGCATGCCATGATTTTCAATGAGTACATTGATTTCTTCTTTTGCTGCGTATTCGGTCAATTGACCCAATCCGTCGGTGAGTGAAATTTTTAGGTCTTCTTGTGTGCCTTCACCAAAGGCATTGACTCGAATGGAGTGACAACCTAAAATTTTGGCTGCATTCACCCATTTAAAATGATCTTCGATGGCTTTTTTTCTTTTTGTGGTAACTGTGTCTCCTAACTTTTCTTCTTCATCAACCATCATTATTAAACTTTCAACACCCACATCAGAGGCTCGGGTAGTCATTTCTTTCCAGAATTTTTCATCCTTGGCATTTTCTGTATAGAATTGATTTACATATTCAATCGCTGAGATGTCATAATCATTTTTGGCAATGCTCGCAAAATCAATTGGATTAAGCGTTTTTGGCTTCTTCACGCATTCTTACTCTGCTGCTTGCCTTCACTCTATCAACAAAGTTTTTGGAAGGTTTAAAGCTAGGGACGTAATGAGGTTCAACCACAACAGCAGTGCCTTTAGAAATATTTCTAGCCACTTTTCTTGCACGTTTTTTATTCACGAAGCTACCAAATCCTCTTACGTAAATATTCTCACCTGATTCCATACTATCTTTTACCACATTAAAAAAACTTTCGATGGTGCTTTGCACTTGGAGTTTGTCAAGCTCGGTGTCTTGTGCAATCTTAGCAATAAGGTCTGCTTTAGTCACTGTGGTTATTTTTTTTGGTTAAAAAGAATGAATTTTGAATAGATGATAATATTAATCAAAGGCAAAATTCAATAAGTATAAGTAGCAAAAATAAATTATTTTTGCGTGTCGAAATTTGTGTTTTATTCCAAATCAGATTCAGTTTTTGAAGTTAGATAGACAAGAAAAATCAAGACAATCCAAAATAAACTATTGCCAAAAATCCAAAAATCAGAATATTAAAATTATTTATTGAAAATTATACTTATATTCTAACTTTAAAAATCCATTCTTAGAATCTACTTTTAGATTATCAGACTGAATTTTTTGAGTGAAAAAACAAAACTAATCTCTTCATTTTCAGATTGTTGTAAATCCGTTTGGGAGTGCAAAGGTAGTTTTGTAATTTGTATTAAGCAAGTAAAATGATATTAAAAATCTATTTTTTTGTGGTTTGATAGTATTTTGAATCATTTTGTTCAAATTAACATACCTTTATTTGGCTCTCTTTAGACACTTTTTGTCTAATTCTTATATTCATTATTATTTTTCAGAATCAAAACGCTAATCTACTGAATATAAGTCAATTAAATCTATTTATTAACATTTTTTCAATTTCAGAATAAAAGTAATTTTTTATTATAAAGGATAAAAATAATTGACTTTAGTTATCTTAAAATTAAATGAATAAAATTTTATTTAGTTATTGGTATGGTTGGGTTAATATTTTGTTTTGGTATAAAAAACTGTTTCGATTATTTTGAGTTTAGATAAATACAACAAACTATTCAAATATGGAAAAACAAAATACAGATTCAGTAAATAAAGAACTGAATAAAGAAGAATTAAAAGCTCTAATTTCTCTTTTAGAAGATGATGATATTGAAATTTTGAAGCATATAGAAAATAAAATATTATCTATTGGCAAACCTATTATTTCTCTTTTAGAAGATACTTGGACAAGTAGCCTTGACCCTAAACTTCAAAACAGAATTGAAGATGTTTTGCATAGATTACAATTTGGGCTTTTAAAAGAAAAGTTACAGCATTGGTATCAAAATGAACAAGATGATTTATTAAAAGGGTTATGGATTTTGGCAACTTATCAATATCCAGATTTAGATATTGATGAGCTACAAATCAAAATAGAGCAATTTTATTTCGAAACATGGGTTGCTTTTCAAAATGTCAAACACCCTATTGACCAAATACGGAGATTAAACAGTATTTTTTTTGAAAAATTATTTTTTAAAGCCAACATAAATAATTTTCATTCTGTAAATAATTCGATGATAAATCAAGTTTTAGAATCCAAAAAAGGAAATCCTATTAGTTTGGCTGTTGTTTATATGTTGATAGCTCAAAAGCTAAAATTACCTGTTTTTGGTGTCAATTTGCCTAATCTTTTTGTATTGATTTATAAAAGTGAGCAGCTTACTTTTTATATCAATGTTTTTAATAGAGGAGTAATTTTTTCTAAGCAAGATATTGATAACTATCTCAAAAAACTCAAACTTTCTCAAAAAGATGTTTTTTATTCTCCTTGTGATAATCTAACAATTCTTCGTAGAATGATTAACAACCTAATTCAATCTTTCGAACATGCAGCTCAAGGCGAAAAAATACCAGAGATGATAGATTTATTGACCATTTTGGGCAAACAAATAGATAAGAAATAAAACTATTTTTTCATTTTCTGAATCATCACAACAGCATTACTGAAATTAATTGAAGCTGAATTAATACGTTCGAAGGCTGCTAATTGCTCCTTTGTTTGGATTCCATCTCTATAAAATTCGGTTACTTCTACTACTAAAAGTCCATTTTTTCGAACGGCTTCTGTCTTAAAGTGCATCAACATTTTTCCTTTTTCAGCATTCCAAATCTGTTTTTTTAGAGATTCGAAATTTCTAATATAATATCCTTCAGGGATTTCTATCTCAATGATAGTTTTGAACTCTTCTGGATAGCCTTTTTCTACATTTCCTTTTTGTCTATACGATTTTGGGTGTGCATCTAAAAGACTTCCCAATTTGAATAAATAGGTTTCGTTTGCTTGTTCGACGAGAGTATTTGAAGAAATTTTTCCTTCTACTTTAAACAAATCCATACGAACTGTTTTGGCATCGTAATAGTTATTTTCGATGGTTGTAATATCCACACGCTCCAAAATATTTTTTTCTCCTGTACGAATATCAAAACGCTGTGCAACTGCTTTTTCGGGTTCGTCTGACAAATAATAATATGCATGATAATCAATAGCAGAATAGCCAGTGAGTTCTCTTTTTACCTTAATTTTGGTTGTACTCAATTCATTTTCAAAACTAACTTTATATTGTGTATTTGTGTGGCTTTGAGAAGGTACAAAATTGATGGTACGAATATCAGAATAAGCAATGATACTTTCGCCCAAAATAACAGGAGGTTTTATAAAAATTCCTTTATTATTTATAAGAGAATAAGGAATATAACCATAACGATAATTGATTTGGGTAGGCATCAAATAGCTTTTGAGAGAGGGAAAATAAAACAAATAAGCGTGAATAAAATCCCAAGAAGGAAAATCTTCATCAAATGAAAAGTATTTTTTATCCGAAGTGCCTACCAAACGGTGGTCTATGCCTGCATTTTGAAAAAAAGCACCAAACAAACGTAAAATACCATAACTATCACTCATTCCAGTTTCTAAAGAAGCCAAAAGAGAATAAGAATCGTGGCTAATATTTTCATCTATACGAATATGATTTTTGATATAATCTTCAATCGCTTTTATTTTTTGCTCATCAGGCAAAGCAGATTCTTTGTTTGCTCTTAATTCTTCTAAAATAGAATTGATTTGTATGTTTTCATCTTTCAAACTCAATGGATAAACTGCCGAAGCAAGCCTATTAGCTATGTTTTCCCACGTATTGTCTGTATATGCTTCATCAGCCAAAATATGAGAAAAACGATAATGCAAACGCATCAAACTTCCTTCTCCTAAAATTGATTTGGAAGAAGAAGCATGTATTTTGTCTTTAGAAATAGCAAGTAAATTTCTTCCTATGGCATCGCTTTCTTGTTTTGCTTGTGGTAATCCATTATAACTTTTGCTTGAAAAAAAAACATTTGAAGGTGTAGTGAGTTCGAAGCTTACATTTTTGAGTAAAATATTGGCAGGATACATATAATGTCCTGAAAGAGAAGCCGAACGCTCTACAATATAAAAATATTCAATATCACTTCCTAACTCTGCTCCCTCAATAGGAAAACGAGTAGAAGAAGCAAAAAAACCATTTTCATCTATTTTGCGAATTTGAGAGAGGTCTATTTCTGTTATTTTTCCATTGCTTTGAATGCTTCTAGCTTTTAGATTTACTAGCTTTTCACCATTTTGAAGACGAACAAATACTTTATTGTATTGCTTAAGTGAGTTTTCAGAATTTATTTTGATGATATGATGAGTCAATTCCCAAACTTTAAAATCTCCTTTCTCATCATAAAAATACTCTAAGGCATAATGATATTTTTGAAAAACAGCTTCTTCTTTAGTTTCTTCGATATTTAATTGTGAAAGTTTTGGAAGAATTTCCCAATTATAATTAAGAAGTTGAAAAGGTTCGGTATAAGAAAAAATATCGTCCTCTTGATTATCAGAAAAATTAGTAATTATTTCTTGTGCCTTTAAAGGAAATGCAAAAATAACACTACTTAAAAGCAGAAAAGAAAAGAGTAAAGAAAGCCGTCCGTATTTGTTCATAAAAGTAAAGAAAAAAAGTAGAAAGTTTTGACTGGTCTAACAGTTGTTCAAAATATTTTTTGAGTAGTTGTTATTTATGAGTTGAAACATTGCAAACTAGCAAGCTAAAAATTTATAATTAATCTAATAACTGCAAAAACTAACCCTAAAGTTTGTAAACTGCAAATAAGAGAAACCATAAAAAGAAGAGTTTGATGTGTGTTTTTGATGAAAAGCTCACTATTTTTTATCAAAAAAAATCAAAATACATAATAAAATTTGCTTTGTTTCAAAAAAAATAGATTTTTTGTCATTTTTTTGCCAAAAAAGCAAATTAAATTGCGTTAATGTGAATTTTTAAGATAATAAACCTTTTTTTTTACGCTAGTATGTTTATGAGTTGTTTTTATCAAAAAAAAGGTTATGGAAAGATGAGAATTTAGCTTTATGTAGGCTTATTCTCAAAATTTGAAATCAATATAAACGGTCATACTGTCTTCACTAAAATATTTTTTAAT
>CAKZOK010000131.1 GCA_937136415.1 uncultured Cytophagales bacterium
TGAATCTAAATTAATTCAGAAACAAATGAAATTTTTTATAAAAATTCTGGGTGGTGTTTTCAAAAAACAGGATAGTTTATTTAGTTGTTGGTGTCGCTTCGCTAAAACACCAATAACAGCATTTTTGCTCTTCTGAAATAAGTAAAGATACAAAATTAAATAGACCTAATCTTGTATTTTAAATTGATCTCTACCAGAGGTCTGACCAGTTTAAAATGTGTATTTAAAGCTCAAAAAAAAGGCTTATTTTGCCCAAATCAGACCTTCGGTACAGACTTGAACAAAATGCAAGATACTTATACTTAATTCTGTTCAGTTATTTACTTTACTAAAAATCATACTTTCTGTAACACCACCAAACTCTGAAAGACACTAAAAACAATTTGTACTAAAATTATTTATCACAATGAAAAAACATAATTCAATTCGTTTAGTATTTTCATTTATTTTAATTTCCCTATTTATGAGCAGCAAATGTAGCCCAGACAAAGACCAAGTAGTAACTCTTTCTACCAAATTTGGCGATATAAAATTAGTTCTCTTTAATGATACACCCATTCATAAAGAAAATTTCTTGAAATTGGTAGAAAGTGGTGCGTACGATGGAACAATTTTTCACCGAGTAATAAAAGGATTTATGATACAAGGAGGAGATTTGTCCACTAAAAAAACAGAAACTCCAAACGTATCAGATAGTACAATTACTGCCGAAATAATGCCAAACCACCCACACCGTAGAGGTGCAGTTGCAGCAGCAAGAATGGGCGACCAAATCAATCCAGAAAGACGCTCTAGTAATTCACAATTTTATATTGTAGAAAAAGATACTGGCGCAAATCATCTTGACGGACAATATACTGTTTTTGGACAAGTCATTGATGGTTTTGAGGTAATTGATAAAGTGGCAGAACAAAAAACAGCTTATGGCGACCGTCCACTTGAAGAAATTGTAGGTACTTTTACAGTAGAACAAATTTCTAAAGAAAAAATTACAGAAGAATATGGTTATAAATATCCTGAAGTAAAAGAAGAGGAATAGTTATAAATTATAAGTGATAAATTGTAGGTGTAATACATTTAAAATGAATTAATTACAACATCAATTTATTCATTTTAATACAATTTTATTCCTAAATTATGAATGGTTAATAAGGAAATTATTTTTCTTTATTAGCCATTTTTTTTACGGTGTAGTATCAAAACTGACATCTTCTAAATCAATATTTTTTCATTGCGTAATTTTTAATCCGTAATCCGTAATCGAATTAAATTATCATTCCAGCAGCCACTGTAGCATTTGTTTGTAAATCTATCAAAATCAAACTTCCTGTTCGTTTATTTTTGGAATAACTATCATAAAAAATCGGTTTTGCCGTTCTGATTCTGACTCTTCCAATATCATTTAAGCCAATATTCAAATCATTTTCTGTTCTGTGAAGTGTATTAATATCAATTTTATAGACTATTTCTTTCAAAATTGCTTTTACTTCTTGTGTTGTATGACGCAATAAATATTTTCCATTTGGTCGTAATTTTTGTTCGTTGAGCCAACAAATCATCACTTCCAAATCTTGTCCAATATTTGGTTTGTTGTCTGCTTTTACGAGCATATCGCCTCTACTAATATCAATATCATCTTCTAAAAGCATCGTTACATTTTGAGGTGGGAATGTTTTTTCTTGTTCTCCATCAAAAGAATCTAGTTTTTTGATAGTCGTAGAAAATCCCGAAGGCAAAACAGTAATCTTATCTCCTTTCTTAAAAACGCCTCCCAAAACTTCGCCCGAATAACCTCTATAATCGTGTAAATTGGTTTCTTTAGATTGTGGACGAATAACATGCTGAATCGCAAAACGGGCATTTATAAAGTCCCACGTATTTCCGATATACGCATTTTCTAAATGATACAAAAAGTTACTTCCTTTGTACCATTTCATATTCTCTGATTTCTCTACTACATTATCTCCTTTTAATGCACTAATGGGAATAAAATGAACTTCTGAAATGCGTGTTTTTTGTACAAAATGCAAATATTCTGATTTTATTTCTTCATAGATTTTTTCATCATACTCTACCAAATCCATTTTATTTATACAGACGATTAGGTTTTTGATTCCTAAAAGCTCGGCAATAAAAGTATGGCGACGAGTCTGTTCGACAATTCCTTGTCTTGCATCAATCAAAATAACTAAAAGTTGTGCTGTCGAAGCACCTGTTACCATATTGCGAGTATATTGGATATGACCGGGGCAATCTGCCAAAATAAACTTACGAGTAGGCGTAGCAAAATACCTGTAAGCAACATCAATGGTAATTCCTTGCTCACGTTCGGCACGAAGCCCATCAGTCAAAAGAGCAAGGTTTACATATTCTTCTCCTCTTCTTTTGCTGGCTGCTTCAATGGCTGTGAGTTGGTCTTCAAAAATGCTTTTTGTGTCGTATAAAAGCCTTCCAATAAGTGTGCTTTTTCCATCGTCGACACTTCCTGCCGTGGCAAAACGCAATAAATCCATTTTTGTATTTTTTTAATTGTTTTGAATTGATAAAACAAAGTTATGAAAAGAAATCTTAAAACATAGTTTTCCATTTCTGCCAAAAAATAACTACATTTAAGTAAAATCAAACGAAGCTCTAATATCTTAATTTTATCAAACAATGAAACTTCCTGTTAAATTTTTAGCTGTTATATATATAATAGCAATTCTTATTTATTCATACATGAATTTTCCTGTTCTGAGTTATGGATTTGCAGAATTATCTGCAATATTTATGCTTTTTAGTATTCCTTTTTTTGTTATTTTTTTTGGAAAAAACTTTGTCAGACCCAAAGATAAGGCAATTCTGAAGGCAATTATGGGAATTGGTGTAGTGGCAGCTTTTTATACTATTGTTTGGGCTTCGATTGCTTCTTGGTCGATATTTAGAGCTGATGATTATAGAAGTTTGATAGGCGATTTGAAGGTAGGAGAAAGTTTTGCGAGTGAAGTTGCTGCTGTTTCGACTGACAATATTCGTGTGGTTGATGAGCAAGTAGCGCAGCGATTAGGTGATAAAGTAATGGGAGAAAAGGCTTCTTTGGGAAGTCAGACTTATTTAGGAGATTTTCATATTCAGAAAGTCAAAGACAAACTCTATTGGGTTGCGCCTCTTTTGCATTCTGGTTTTTTGAAATGGCTCGCCAACAAAGAAGGTACACCAGGGTATGTGATGGTTTCGGCTACTAATGAGCGTGATGTAAAATTGGTGCAAGAAGTAGCTGGAAAGCCCATAAAATTGAAATATCAAACTTCTGCATATTCTTTTGACAATTTGCATAGACATGTTTACTTTAATGGTTATATGACCAAAGGTTTGGCTGATTTTACATTTGAAATTGATGACGAAGGAAATCCGTTTTGGGTGCTGACTCAATATGAAAAAAAGATTGGTTTTTCGGGTAGTGATGCTGTGGGTGTTGTTGTTGTGAATGCACAAAATGGCGAAATTCAAAATTATTCTATTGCTGAAGCTCCTCTTTGGATTGACCGTATTCAACCTGAAAATTTTATCGAAACACAATTAAATGATTGGGGAGAATATGTACATGGATATTTCAATTTTTCAAATAAAGACAAACTTACCACAACTCCTGGAATGTCATTGGTTTATGGAGAAGATAATCGTTCGTATTGGTACACAGGCTTGACTTCCGTAGGCGCAGATGAAGGAACGGTAGGTTTTGTCTTGGTCGATACTCGTACAAAAGAAGCCAAATGGTATCGCCAAACAGGAGCAACAGAATATGCTGCACAGCGTTCGGCAGAAGGAAAAGTACAAGAAAAAGGATATTATAGTTCGTTTCCAATTACCTATAATATCAATGGAGTTCCGACCTATGTAATGTCTTTGAAAGATAACTCTGGGCTTATCAAAATGATGGCATTAGTTTCGGTACAAGATTATACGATTGTGGGAGCAGCCGATAATTTGCAGGAAGCACTTCGTGAATATAAAAGCTCATTAAATAGTGTCGGAAATTCTATTCGTCCGACAAGTGAAAGCAAATTAAACAAAATAAAAGGGCGTGTTTTGCGTGTTGCAGAAGACGTAAACGGTGGAACAACTTTTTATTATTTACTTCTCAAAAATGAGCCGAATAAACTTTTTGTAGCTTCTTCGTCAGTTTCTCAAGAGCTACCCATTACACAGGCTGGCGATTCTGTAAATGTATCTTATGATGAAGCAACACAATCAGTTATAGATATTATGTCTTTTGATAATCTTGAAATTGGCTTGGAGAAGGATAAAAAGTAGAGGGATAATAAATTGAAATAATTTTTATTTGGTTCTCTGATAATTTCTGCATTTTTTTGACTTTAATAGTCCTTTCACAAGGCTGTCAATAGTTTAAAAATAAGCACTTTGCGCCAAACTAAAAACTATTGTCAGAGTTCTTTTGAATTACCAAAAAACTGCTAACAAAATTTTTATGAACATGCCCTGATAAATCAAAAAGTAATTATTTTTTTCTATATTGTTATGTTTATTATTTTTAATTTTTTATCATAAATTATGAAAAAAGGATTTTTAAGTGTTTTCTTTATTTTCTTTGTCTTTTCATCTTTTGCCATTACTATCGAAGAAGAAACTATTTCTATTGAAAATACTAAGCCATTAGATTGCACAATAACAAGTGGCTCTGGTACAGGGTTATCAGCAACAGCTTCTACTTGTGAAGATGCTGCAGATTATTTAGCTTTAATGGAAGAGGTATATTGGGAACAATGATTGTACATTCAACCAATAAAATATCTTAATTAAAGATATTTTATTGGTTTTTAAATCTTGAAAAGATGAAAGAAAATATTTTATTAATTCTATTTTATTTCTTATTGACTCCTATTTTTGCACAAATTACAGAAGTAGAATATAACAGGCAAGGACATAAATTTGCTATGAGCCATTATGATAAAGAAATAGTTTATTTTAATGATAGCCTGTCAGTTTCCAAACCAATTGAAGGAAGAACTCTTACAAGCAATACAGGTAGAATAATACCTAATTTTGATGATGAAATAGGATTATATATTTACATTAATCATCAGAAAGAATTGATGTATGAGCGTAGTCGTGCTTTTAAAAACAGCCATTTTGTTATTGTGGATAGTATTTTTACTCCTTTAGACTGGCCTTTTCCCTGTTCTGTGACTCACAGAACAGCAAATACATCTAGTGTCCAGTACTCTAATTCTTCTTAGTAATAATTACGAATTAAAAAGTATGAATTATGAATGTAAATTACTGACTGTCAGTGAATT
>CAKZOK010000132.1 GCA_937136415.1 uncultured Cytophagales bacterium
AGCTTGCCTATGGCCTCTTCGGCACGCACTCCTCTCAGATCCAAAGTCTGCTGAAAAGAAACCATTTTGTCATTGAGATTAATCCCCGTCATTTGCTTCACTCGCTCATCAGAGGACTTTTTGAATTCCTTAGATGAAATTTTGATCAAGTCTTTGAGTTTAACCCGAGAGGTCAACCCACCGAGAAGCAATTCTGCTTGCTTGCCGCTCAACTTGACCACCTCACCCACAGCGCCTGACCTCAATTGCACCTTGTCGCCTACGCAAATCGGACTTTTGTCGGCGACAACTGGAACCGGAACTTTCGTTTTCTTGACCACCTTATCACCATGCTCTTTCAATACTTCACGAGCAAGTTGAGTACGCTTCTTATCCGCTTTAGATTCCTGAATTTGCTTGATGGTGGCCTCAATTTTTTTGTTCGAATTCTGAATCATCCGATTGGCTTCGTCCTGAGCTTTGCTCAACACCTTGCCTTTTTCCTTTTCCAGATATTTTTTCAGATCGTCATAATCCTTGATCGCATCATTGAGCCTTTTGTTTTTGGCCTCGACTTCTTTCTGTTCCTTTTTGAGTTGATTTTTTTCAGACTCTAATTCACTGAGCATGTGATCGAACTGTACGTGCGAGACTCCGGCCTTTTTCTTGGCTCGCTCGAGCATGGCCTTGTCCAAGCCGATTTTGCCAGCAATCTCTAATGCAAACGAGCTGCCTGGCTTACCAATCTCCAACTGATACAAGGGCTCTAACTTACGAACATCAAATCGCATGGCAGCGTTGACGATTCCGTTTACTTTATCACCGACTTTTTTCAAATTGCCATAATGCGTGGTAATAGCTCCAAAGGCCTTGGAGTGATTGAGCTGAATAAGTACCACCTCAGCAATAGCTCCACCAAACTGTGGCTCGGTCCCTGTTCCGAATTCATCGATGAGAAACAGGGTTTTTCCATTGGAGTTTTCCAAGAAAAACTTCATGTTCGTCAAATGAGAACTATAGGTAGAGAGATCATTTTCGATAGATTGCTCATCTCCGATATCTAAGAAAATGGAGCCAAAAGTTCCAAACTTAGAGCTTTCCTCCACCGAAACTGGCACGCCACATTGCACCATGTGCTGAAGCAGACCCAATGTTTTCAGACAGACAGATTTACCTCCAGCATTTGGCCCTGACACCAGCAATATTCTTTTTTCTCTACTCAAAGCAATATCTAAAGGAACAATACCCTTTCCCTGCTCTTTGAGTGCATCCTCCAATATAGGGTGACGAGCTTCTTGCCAATTGATGAGTGGCTCTCTGGACAACTTGGGACATATGCAGTCAAAATCCACAGCAAACCGTGCTTTTGCTCGGATGAAATCCGCAATACCGAGCATTCGCAATCCTTTGCGCAACTCTGGCAAATTCTCTCGAAGTAGATCAGTCAATGCGGTCAATATTCTAATGATCTCCCTTCGTTCGGCATAGCGCAACTCTCTGAGTTCATTATTGATTTCCAACGCTTCGGCTGGCTCCAAATACACTGTCTGCCCAGTAGCAGACTCGTCATGCACAAATCCCTTGATATGTCTTTTGTGTTCGGCGAGCACGGGGATCACCATTCTGCCCTCTCGAATGGTGATGGACGCACCGTCTGGTATGTAGCCCAAGCCATTGGCTTGTTTCAATATTTTATTAACGGCAGTACGAGCTCTCACTTGGCTTTTTCCAATACTGGTCCTGATGGATTGCAACTCCCGACTCGCATTGTCTCTTACCTGACCTTTCTCATCGATTTTCTTTTCTAAGGCATGATACAATTGGTCGGTCATTTCTATGTCCGAAAATCGTTGTGAAAGCACTGGATAATCTTCTTTTTTATTTCTAAAAAAGTATTCTCAAAAGCAGTTCGTTTGTGCCTAAATTGTTGCTCACCAATAGGTCGTTTGTTTGCTTTTATACGAGTCAGTTTTTGATTTGGTAATTTATAATATAAAGGAATTTTTGCACCTGCATAAACAAGATTTTTTTGTTTTGAATCTATTTTGAGAATGGCAATGTCCATTCCATTCATTATTTGAGTTTGTTTTTGATGCAAATGCTGTTGTAAAGAATCGTCTAATTTTTCCAACATTTCGGCTGGATTTATCTCCTTAATTAAATTTTTATTATGCGTAAAAATATCATTTAATAAAGAATTACAAAGGATTGTCATGAAAGCACCCGAAACGCCATGACCTGTACAGTCAGCCAAAGCCATATAAAAAGTGTCGTCTTTTTGAGCAAACCAAAGACAATCTCCACCCACAATATCTCTAGGCAGATTTAGGATAAAATGAGTAGGAAAATGTTCGAAAAGTTGTGTTTCGTTTATTTGAATGGCATCTTGAATGTGTTTTGCATAAGTAATACTTTCAGTTACTTTTTTATTAACAGAGGTAACCTCATCATTTTTTTTTGCCAAAAGTAAGTTTGCCTTTTGTTTTCCCTTAATTCTTCTAAACGATAAAAATACAACAATCAAGGATAGAAAGGCAAGCCCTCCAAGTAAATAACTTTTTCCTTCTTCTAGTTCGGATTGCTGTTGCAAAAATTCAATTTGTTGTTGTTGTTTTCCTGCTTGAAAGCGAGCTTCTAATTCATTGATTTGCTCTAATTTACTTTCTTCAAGAATAGTTTCTTTTAGTTTTACAAATTTTTGAAGGTTATTTAGGGCTTTTTGAGGCTGCTTTGTTTTTTCAAATAATTGTGTCAGAAATTCATAATTTTCTAATTCTACCGAATTATTACCTGTTTGGATAGCAAGATTCAAACTTTTCTCAAACAACAATTTTGCATCGTTATATTTTTTTTGTACCAAACGAACTTGCCCCATATTTACCAAAGTTGCCGACATACTAGAAGGGTTTTCTAACTTTTCTTTTAGTTTGAGAGCTTCTTCGTAATATTGAAAGGCAGAATCGTAGTTTGACAAAACAAAAAGCTCATAGCCAATATTATTAAGAGTAAAAGAAGTACCTACTTCAAACTCAATTTCTCTGCAAATATGTAGTGTTTTTTTGTAAAATTCTAATGCTTTTTGAGGTTTGTTTTGGTCAGAATAAAGAACTCCCAAACTATTTGTAGAGGCAGCTTCTCCTTCTTTTATGTTCAATTCTTGATATAATGTTATTGCTTTTTGATAGTATTGAATGGCTTTAGTGTCGTTCTTGAGTTTTCTATGTATACCTCCAAGTTTTTTATAGGCACTTGCTAAAAGTTTTTTGTTATTTTTTTTATCACTTTTTTGAGTGTTTTTGACTACCTCCATAAATAAGTTGTATGCTTTTTCATCTTCTCCGACAGCATCAAAAAGAGTACCCAAAGCAAAGCTCCAGTCATTGTTTAATGTATCTAAAGCTACTTTTTTGAATTGTTTTTGAATAGCTAGAGCTTTTTGATAAGACCTAATTGCTTCAAAATAATTGCCTTCTACATCATCTAAAAAACCAATCGCAGCATATATTTTTGCCTTTATTATTTTATTTCTTTTATTTTCTTGTAATATAATATCAAATACTTTCTTTTTTACATCTAATTTTAGGTCTTTTTTTACTAAATCATCAATCCATTTTGTTTTTTCTTTTTTTGCAACAGATTGATATACAGTGAGTAAGCTGTCTGTTGTGTTGGCAAATAAAGTAAACGGCAAGAAGACAAGTAATAGAGTTATATATAGTTTTTGTAAATACATTTTTAGATAGAGTAGTAACTTATTTTATTCTACATTAAAGGAACATATATTTTTATCTATTTCCAAATTTTGTAAACCAAATTAAAAGTATATTTAAAAAAATTGTATCTTTATTTGAGTTGATTTAGTTTTTTGATACTCTATTTTACAAATTCTAAAAGTCATAAGGCAACATTTATTTTTTGATATGAAAACATCTATTTTGTATTTTATTTTTTTATTATTTTTTATTATTTCTTGCGTTTCAAGCCCTCAACCTTTTCCAAGCCAAGGGTTTGATAATTTGGCTGATTCGATGGAGTTTGTCTTACAAAAGCAACAATTTTATATTGCAGAAGCAAAATCTGGAGAATGGCTAAAACGAAATAAGGAAAGAGGACAAACCTTTGTGCAATATTGGGATAAAAATGGAATTATTCAGCCTGTTCGGACTACTGAAAAAAGAAAAAAAATCTATCTACAACTTTATGGTAATTTTGACAAAACACAGCTTCGTTTGATGGATTCGGTCGAACGTTTTTTGTCTATTTTTTATGACTTGCCCATCGAAAGGTTAGAGCAAAAAAAACTTGATTCTACAAAATTAGATACTTTAAATTGGAGGGTTCACAAACGAAATGGCTTTCAAGTAAAGACTGGTTTTATATTAGATTCTTTAGAAAAAAACTTGCCAAATGATGGTGTTTTGTTGGTTAGTTTTACGACAAATGATTTGTATCCAAACAAAAAATGGAGCTTTGTTTTTGGGCAAGCACGTTTGTATGACCGAGTGGGAGTTTGGTCAATGGCTCGTTTTGGAAAGCCAGAATTGATGAGCAAAGACATTGATGCTTTTAATTTGGCTTTGCAACGAACTTGCAAAACAGCAGTGCATGAGATTGGTCATATTTTTTCAGTTCAACATTGTGTTTTTTATCGTTGTGTGATGCAGGGAGCAAATAGTTTGACCGAATTAGATGGACACCCTTCTTATTTTTGCCCTGTCTGTGATGCCAAAATTATTTCTAATTTGAAACTTCCTTTATCAAAACGCTATGAAAATTTAGCTGCTTTTTGGAAAAATCAACAACAGCTAGAAACAAGCAATTATTACAAAAAAGCAGCATTGCAAATGAAAAGGCTAGAAAAATAAAGCCAGAAGTATAAAGGTAGAGCTAAGAAATAAAAAGCCTTTACCTTTGTGTTTTCTTCCGACTTCTAAAATTTGACTTGATGCTTTATTTTTATTTCCACTCAATTTCAAAACCTCCTATTTCATCGATATAAATAGTAGAAAAATTAGTGTTTTTGGGTTTTTTGATAATAATTTTAATATCTTTTTTTCTTGCAGCTTTTTCAGTATCTTGTTTTGTTACAATTCGTTTATCTTTTTTATGAAAAACAAGGTAGCGTTTTCCTGCTGGCAAATTAAATTTGAAAGTATTACCTTTTTTAATTATTGTTTTAATGGTAGGTTGGATTTTTTGTCCGTTCAAAAGTTGTATTGCTTTTGATGCTTTTGGGATTCCATAACCGACAAAATTATTTCCAAAAGGATATAAAAAAGCAGATTTCTCTATTGCATTAAATATTTCTTTATTGCTTGCTTTTGGATTTTTTTGCCACAAACAAGCTGCAAAACCTGTAATGTTGGGTGCAGAAAAAGATGTTCCTGTAAGCGAATAACAAGCTACATTTGGCTTTAAAAAATCAACAAAATCAGCTCCAATACTGCTATAACCCATTTTTAAACCAGCCCCATTTGTTGCGCCAATAGAAAGAGCAAAAGGGCTGTCTGCTGGTGTCGAAACAATTTTCCATCTATCCCAGCCTTCATTTCCTGCCGAAACAATTACCAAAATTCCTTTTTTATTGAAAGCAATATCAACAGCCTTACTGACAACACTCGTTTTTCCGTCCATTTGAGAAATTTGATAATTGTCTTTTTTATCATCAAAACCAATAGAATAACCAAGCGAAGTGTTGATAAGTTTTACACCTGCACTGTCCATCCATTCCATAGCAGCCACCCAAAAATCCTCCTCCGAACGTGTTTCTGTTTCTCCATGGTCAGTTCTGGCAAGATAAAATTGCGCCTCCGAAGCAGCTCCTACTTGCTTGAAATTGTCTTTATCATCATTATATCCTCCTATCATTTCTAATACAGTTCTTCCATGTGTATCGTCGTCAGTTTCTTGTTCTCTAAAGAGGTCTTTTTGTTTTGGATTTACAAAATCACGCATTCCCAAAACACGACTATTGTCCAAGTGTTTTAAGTAATTACTTTCATTACTTCCATAAAAACCTGCATCAATAACACCAATACTAATTCCCTTTCCTGTCAAATTTTCTTTTTGAAATACAGAAAGCTCTAGTTGTTCCATGGCTTTTCCCATTTCTCTTTTTTGAGTAGTGGTGTAAGATAAAGGCTTCCATTTTGTAGTTAGAGCCTCTACATGAGTAACAAAAGATAAGTTTTGCACTTTTTTAGTTTCTTCTTCATTCAAATAAATAGAAATTGCATTTAGCCATTTTGATTGTATGATTGATTTTTTAGAAACCAAATTTTCTACTTGAATTATATATTTTGAAGTAACCGAAATATCACTCCATTGCCATAATGGAAGGTTTTGGAAGGTTCTGTTTTGAATAGTTTTGGCAGAAATAGCATTTTTATAATCATAATTTGTTGTATCTTTTTGAGAAAAGAAAACCCAGTATTTTGTTTTATTAGTTTTCTCATAGTCAGTATGATACGATAAATTGGTAGAAAAATGTTGAGCAAAAACTAAACTGTTGAAGCCAAATTGCGTAAATATTAATAGAAGAAGTGTAAATGGAGCAGTCAAGGGGAGTAATTTATGTATAGTCATAAGAGAGGTTTGAAAAATGGTGTAGGATAATTATAATGTTTAAAGGAAAATAATTAAAATAGATTTATTTACTTCATAATTTGTTCCAAAATGCGTTTTAGGTCAATTAATTCTCATCACATAAAAGAAGAAAAACATCAGCATTTTTTGTTAGAAAAACGAAATGACCCTGTTACGGGCGACTGTTTTTTGGAAGGAGATGAGGTAGTTTTTTGTAGTAGTTGTAAGTCTGCCTTTTTGAAAGATTCGTGGGCATATATGGGAAACAAACATTGTGACCAACGTTCGACATTATCCATTTTTCCAAAAATGGAAAAACTAACCCTTCGAAAACCAATTCAACTCCCTTTTGTTTTTGCAAATGCAGATAATCGTAGTTCAGCGTTTTTTATGGATATTTTTATTTTGACAGGTATTTATGTTGCTTTATTTATTCTAACTACTAAAACCCATCTTACATACAATCCCTATGTTTCTCTTTTTCTAGGCTTTTTATTATTTACTTTCAGAGATAGTATTTTGATAAACAAAAGTATAGGGAAATTTTTTCAACAGATGTATTTTATTGATGTAGAAACAAACCTTCCTGCAAAAATATGGCAAACTCTAGGTAGAAATTTACTTTATTGGGTAATGAATGGAATCTTTGGAATACTCTATTTGATTATTATAACTTTAGGAAATAAATTTGGTACTACCGAAATACTTGTGCTTTTTGTAGGTTTAACGGTTGCTATTACAAATGTTTTTTACATCAAATATAATATAGAAAAAGGGTATTCGTGGTTTGATAAATTACTAGGAATTCGATTAGTGAAGAAACAGAAAGTTATGGTTTAATCTTTTATTGATAATTTCAATTTTAGAACTTGAAACGAAGAAAACCAAGTGAAAAAGAAATATTATTTCCACCCCCTTCTATATCACCAATAAAAGAAGAAATATCTTGTGTACTAAAACCAGCTTCATAATGCCCTCTTCTTGCATGATAAGTTAAACCAATAGGAATATTGATATTAAAATCTTGATTACCACCTGTGCTTATTCCAGAAGAAATTGTTAGTAATTTGGTCAAA
The DNA here is from genome assembly GCA_937136415.1 of uncultured Cytophagales bacterium. Lineage (GTDB taxonomy): Bacteria > Bacteroidota > Bacteroidia > Cytophagales > Bernardetiaceae > Bernardetia. The sequence continues at coordinate 7,641 of CAKZOK010000132.1, forward strand.
CGAAGGTCGCCACCAATAGCGTATAAATTACTCGCCAAACTACCAGATGCTTCCACGTTTATAGGCGCAATAATATCAAAACCCAAATGAGCAGTCTTGAAAAATTCATAACTTGCTCCTATACGTAACATAGCAGGCAAATCATCATCAAATTTGTCGCTTCCTTCCCACGAAAGAGCCGAACCTTGCCCACCCAATTGAAAAGTTTCGGATGAGTAAGTAATGAAATTGTAATTGTCAAAACCAGTTCCTTGTGTTTGTGCCAAAATTCCGTCAGTGAGCTTATAGACATTTCCTGTCCATGTCATTTTTCCATAATTGACAAGCGAAACACCCAAATACAGATTTCTTTTAATGACTACATTTAACCCCAAATCAATTCCATATCCATTTCCGATAGGTTTGGGAAAAGCAAAGCGAGCAAATCCTTTTTTAGGCTCATAACCCACACTGGTAGGGCTAGGAATATCAAATCCCTCTATGGGAAAAGAAGGCGAAAGTGCAATCGTTTCACTTGTAAATTGATTATCTTTTGCCTCCAAATCAATGAGTGTAATGCCACTAATATAGCGTACACCAACACCTGCAAATACCTGTACATCATAACTATCCACTATTTTTGCGCCATAGGCAGCATTATATTCTCTTGTCCAAAGCATTTCAATAGTAGAATTATTCATCACTGTACCATAATTTACTGAATCGGAACGAAAACCAAAAACAACTTGATCTCTAATATCCTGTGGCAAACCTGGTGTGTTGTCTATTGTTTGTCCATTTGAAAGTAATAACGAACTAAAAAAAGAGGCATTTTGTCCTAAAAATAAAATATCACTAATAGTAGAATTTGTTTTAGTATAAAAATCTAATCTATCACGAATACTAAAAGCAAAACCACCATATTTTTCAGAGCTAAAATGAATCCCGAACAAGGTAGCATTGACACTCGTAGAAATAGATGTATTTGCTAAATCTTTTGCAGCTTGTTCTTTTTGAGCATAATTAAGTTGATAATTTTTACCGTATAGTTTTGGAAAATAACTTTTCAAAATCTGACCAAACGTAATTTTTTCTGCAAAAAAACCAACATTTCCTTCCAAAAATCCAAAGGTAACTTTGGGGTCTCTAAAACTTTTTCGAATCGCCAAGTTAGCAGGATTGACACCAATGGCTTGATAGTCAGTTACAAAAGTAGTACCTATCCCTCCTCGTCCTGTTACACCATAAGAAGTTAGTTCTTGCCCCAAAACTAGGGTAGGGATTAGAAATAATAGAGTTAGAATAAAAAATAACTTATTTTTACTAATTATTTTTTCTACATTATTCAAAACCAAAAAAGTAGAAAATTTTTGTAGTAGATAAATTGGTTTCATTTATATTGTTGATTAATCAAGAGGCGAGTATCATAAATTCTGTATTGAAATCAAGAGGTAAAAATACAGATAAAATAACTTAGGACAAAAAAACTATTTTATATTCGACAAGATGTTTGAGTTACCATAAATACAAACCGTGATAAGGTTTTTTGTAATGAGTACCAAAAATTACTTAGATTATCTCAAACAAACAACTTTATAGAGATTTTAATTTTCTATTCCTTTTTAAATATAAATTTTGAAATATTAAATAGACTTATTCTTATTTTTAAATCTTACTTATGAAAAAAACATATTATAGTATTGGGCTTATGTCAGGAACTTCATTAGATGGGTTGGATATTGCGCTTTGCAAATTTGAAAACCAAATAAAAGAAAATAGCTCATCATGGAAGTATGAAATTATCAAAACAGAGTGTGTCGAATATAATAAAAAATGGAAAGAAAAACTACAAAATGCACATCTTTTATCAGCCTTCGAACTCAAAAAAATAGAAACAGAATGGACAGATTTTTTAATAAAAAAAATAAATAAATTTGTATCACAAAGTAAAGAAATTGATTTTTCTTTTCTAAATTGTATTTCTTCTCATGGGCATACTATTTTTCATCAACCTTCTGCAAAAAATAATGGTAAAGAATTAGGTTTTACATTTCAGATGGGAAATGGGGCGATGTTGGCAGCTCAGACAGGGTTTAATGTGGTTTGTGATTTTCGTCAGACAGATGTTGCTTTGGGAGGACAAGGTGCGCCACTTGTTCCGATAGGAGATGAATTTCTTTTTTCTGACTATGATTTTTGTTTGAATTTGGGAGGAATAGCTAATATTTCTTTCAATAAAAATAAATCCAAAGAAAATAAAAAAGGAGCTATCAATTCACGTTTTGCCTTTGATATTTGTCCTTGTAATATGGTTTTGAATTATCTTTCTAAACCACTAGGATTTGAGTATGATGAAGGAGGGAAATTGGCAAAAGAAGGAAAAATTGATAAAATGGTACTTCAAAAATTAAATAATTTGGATTTTTATAATCAAAATTATCCTAAATCTTTGGGTAGAGAATGGGTGGAAAAATATGTGTTTCCTTTATTAAAATTAGACAAATCAAATGAATCGATAATCAAAGATTTATTACATACTTGTACATATCATTCGGCATTTCAGATTGCTGAAAGTATAAAAAAAGTGGAACTGAATTTGTCCAAAATAACAACAAAAAGAAAATTATTAGTTACAGGAGGAGGAGCTTATAATGATTTATTAATCCATTATTTAAAGAATTTTTTACCAAAAATAGAAATAGTAACAGGTGATAAAATACTCATTTCTTACAAAGAAGCCTTGATTTTTGCTTTTTTGGGAGTTTTGCGTCTTAGAAAAGAAATAAATACATTATCTTCTGTTACAGGAGCAATAAAAAATAGCTGTGGTGGAAGTATTTATTTGGCAGAATCTAGTTGTGTAACCTCCTCAAAACTTTGAAGTAAAGGCTGAGAAACAGTGCTAATCATATATTTTTGTTGTTTCAAGTTTTTTGCTTCTATTTTTTTGCTTATCAAAATTTCATTTTCTTGCTTTTCTTCTACCTTTATGATAAGGACAAAAGTAAACAAAGGTAAGATAAGAAAGGCTGATAGTTGGAGAGCCGAAAATCTGAATTTTTTCTTTTTTTTCTGATAAGTCATTCTAATTATTAGTGTTTGTTAGTTGTGTGCGTTTAACTAAAAATAGTAGTTTTATTTGAGAATAAAAATTATATTGTGCTTTTATTTGGTTTTTTATTTTAAGTATTTCGAATAAAAAAAGGTTGGTTTCTTCAATGGAAATCAACCTTTTTTAAATAAGCTGTTGAAAATCAATATTTTAAAGATAAGTTAATTATTCTTCTTCACTATCATTTTCTTTTTTTAATTTATCAAAAGCATTTTCTCTACCCTCTTGCTTTTTGGCTCTGCTTTCTCTACTCTCTTTGATAATTGCTTTTTTTCGGTCTTCTGATTTTTGTGCCATCTGGTCTTCCAAAGATTCATAAGCAGAAATAATATGACGAACAAGTTTATGACGCACAACATCTTTTCCAGAAAGTTCTACTACCGAAACCCCATTAATATCTCTCAATATTTTGACAGTTTGTGCAAGTCCAGAAGTAACATTTCTAGGCAAATCTACTTGTGTCATATCGCCTGTAATTATCATCTTCGAATCTAATCCCAAACGAGTAAGAAACATTTTGAGCTGCATAGTAGTCGTATTTTGAGCTTCATCTAAGAGAACAAAAGCATTCGAAAGAGTACGACCACGCATATAGGCAATCGGAGCAATCTCAATTACATTTGTATCTTGATAAAATTTGAGCTTTTCGGGTGCAATCATATCAGCCAAAGCATCATAAATTGGACGTAAATAAGGGTCAATTTTTTCTTTCATATCCCCAGGTAAAAAACCCAAACTTTCCCCAGCTTCGACAGCAGGACGAGTAATAATTATTTTTTTTACTTGTTTGTTTTTCAAAGCACGAACAGCCAAGGCAACAGCAATATATGTTTTTCCTGTTCCTGCCGGACCAAGAGCAAAAACGACATCATTATCAGAGGCTGCCTCTACTAATTCTCTTTGATTGGGCGTTTTGGCTTTGATGGGCGTTCCTTGAACACCATAAACAAGATTCTCATCTTTCTGACGAGCCTGTGAAATCATATCAGCATCTTGTTCGATATAGCTTCGAACGTCTTCTACCGAAACCAAACCATATCGATTATAATGCTCCAAAAGAAGATTTATAATTTCGTTGATATGCAAAAGTTCGGGACGATTACCTTGTATGCGAAGTTCGTTTCCACGAGCCACTATCTTACTATTTGGGAAAGAGAGTGAAATTTCTTTGATATTCCTGTTTTCTACGCCCAAAAAATCAACAAGAGAAATATCTTTTAAAGGTATTATTTTTTCTACCAAATTAATATAAAGTTTAGAAGTCAGAAGTATGAAATAAGAAGTAAGATACAATAATTATTCAAAATTTTTGACTTATGAAGTTGAAAAAAATAGAATTAGCAATGCTAATTTTGCAAATTAAATTATATAAACTAAACAACTCTAATTTAATGTTTTTAGTTCTAAAACCTAATTTTATTGATAGACACCGACTGTCATCGGTTCGGTCGTAATGACATTACTCTCATTGAGCTTTCTATCAGCAATACTTATTTTATATCTCAAAATATCGCCTTTCTGAACAGGTGAAAAACTGGTAGTAAATAAAATTAGAGAATATCTCAAATCACCCTCTAAAGCAGTTTCTTTTTCTAATGTATTTAGTACAGGAAAACGAGAATTAAGATTAAAGTTTTGAGAAGCAAAAATAATGGGTTCGAATTCTCCATTTTCATTCAAACGCTCTACATCTGCAAAAAAATTATGCCTAAAACGATTTACTGTTCCATCTGGGTTTCTGTCCGAAAAAGGAGGTAAGGTATCAGTTGAGGTAAGCCCCAAATCTCCGTCACCATCTTGAAAAAATAAAGTGATTACAACAGAATCTGTATTTGCTCTAACTTTGCTTTGCAAGTTTTCCAAACTAACAAATTCAATTTGAGGTGTATTTGGATAATCAGGTTCTGAAAAACAACCTGTAAGAAAAAATAATCCTACAAATAAAATAGAGTTGAGGGTCAATTTTGCCAAACTAAAGGTTGAAAAGTGAGAGGCGAAAAGTAATTTGTTCATATAATAATTATCTCTAAATTTTTTAACTAAAAAGTTGATTCTTTCGTTTTCTTGCATCTTAGAAAGATATTACAATTACGAAAGAATCAAAACTTGTGTTGCAGCAAAAATGTTAGATTTACTTTATAAAGGTTATGCTTTCACAGAAGCATCAGCCTTTTTTTTGTCCAAAATTTCTTTAAAAAATTTGTAAGTGCGTTTCAAACCTTCAGCACGGTCAATTTTTGGAGTCCAATTCAAAATAGTTTTTGCCTTTGTAATATCTGGACAACGCTGTTTTGGGTCATCTATGGGCAAATCTTGATAGACCACCTTTTGAGAAGTTCCTGTCAGCTTGATAATTTCTTCTGCAAAGTCAGACATTGAAATCTCACTTGGATTTCCAATATTCATTGGTAAATGATAATCACTCAAAAGAAGTTGATAAATTCCCTCTACCAAATCATCTACATAACAAAAAGAACGAGTTTGAGAACCATCACCAAAGATAGTCAAATCTTCTCCTTCAATCGCCTGACGCATAAAAGTAGGCAAAACACGCCCATCATCTAGTCGCATACGAGGACCATAGGTATTAAAAATACGAATCATACGAGTTTCTACTCCGTGTGCATTGTGGTATGCCATCGTGATTGATTCCAAAAATCGTTTGGCTTCATCATAGACACCACGAGGACCTACTGAATTTACATTTCCCCAGTACTCTTCTGTTTGTGGGTGTACTTCTGGGTCGCCATAAATTTCGGAAGTAGAAGCGACCAAAATTCTAGCTTTTTTTGCTTTTGCAAGCCCTAAAAGATTATGCGTTCCTAGTGCGCCTACTTTTAAGGTTTGGATAGGCATTTTGAGATAATCAATGGGAGAAGCTGGCGAAGCAAAATGAAGAATGTAATCCAAATCATCAGGAACATGAACAAAAGTAGTGATGTCGTGATGATAAAATTTAAAATTAGGAAGCTCAAAAAGATGTTCTATATTTTTGATATTTCCTGTCAAAAGATTATCCATTCCGATAACATAATAACCTTCTTTAATAAAACGGTCGCAGAGATGTGAACCTAAGAAGCCTGCTGCACCTGCAATAAGTATTTTTTTCATTTGTAAAATAATGTCTATTTTTTTTTAAAATTATATAGATGTAAATTTAAGGAAAACTATTGATTTTTTTATAGAGATGAAATATTATATTTTTTATTAGAGTACTGGACATGAGTTAAAAAGTTGTTGGTGTCGCTACGCTAAAACACCAACGAACGGTGTTTTTCCCTGTTCTGTGACTCAGTGTTTTTCCCTGTTCTGTGACTCACAGAACAGCAAATACATCTAGTGTCCAGTACTCTAATTTTTTATATACTACTAGCTATTTTGATAGAATGATTAAAAATTAAACCACATTAGAGCTACTTTTTCATTATCCATTCCAATAATAGCAGGAACATTTTTTCTGTTTTCTTCTGAAAGGCTTTTTGTAGTTTCTTCTATATTTTTATTGTAATAAAAACGAACTTCATTTTTTGAGAATAGATTATTCAAAAAATCGTCTTTGAGTGCGTGGTGTTTCTTGAAATTTATCTTTGGATTTTCATCTTTATCAATAAAACTATATTTATAATGATTTTCAAGATTTATTTCTTTTTTTAGATGTTCAGGTGCATTTTTGTATTCTTCTATTCCATTTATTTTAAAATAAGAAAGCCATGTATTACGTTCTTTTATTGCTTCTTGTCGTTCTTCTTCTATAAAAACAAAACAGTATTTTATCATTTCTTCAATGATTTTTTTGTGTTCATTTTGAGTAGAAAGTTTCCAATTATCTTTTTCCCACTGAAAATTATAACTAAAACTTTCTGGAGTATAATTCAGATAAACTTCTTCAATAGAGGCTTTAATGAGCAAGTTATCATTTGGCTTTTGCTCTTCTAATCCTAATTCATTGTGATAAATTACTTTGCACCAAATAGAATTATACTGTTCATAATCATAACTATTTATTTTGTTTTCGATTTGTTTTTGAAGATTCATTTTTTATAAAACTAAGATATATTAATATTTGATTTGATTAAGCAAATTACCAAAGATTTTCGTAAATTTGAAATTACATTTATACTCAATAGAAATTGGTTTTGGAAACTCTAAGGGTCTTAAAGACCTTTAAAATTTATATAAAAAGTGTTTTTCAAAAGTCGTTTTCCAAAACTCATACATCTTTAGTGTAGCAAAATCAAAAAAACAACTTCTTTACTTTTAAAAAGATTATGAAAAAATCAACACAATGTGTGCATAGTGGAACTTATTTTGATGAAAAAAGTGGGGGGGTAAATACGCCTATTTTTACTTCGACTGCTTACACTTATAATGATGAAGGCGAAATTCTTTATCCTCGTTGTTTTAATACAATAAATCAAGAAGTTGTTGCTCAAAAAATTGCAGCTTTAGAGCGTGGGGAAGCTGCACTTATTTTTTCTTCTGGAATGGCTGCTACCATGACGGCTCTTTTAGGAGTTTTGGAAGCTGGCGACCATTTGATTTTGCAAAATGATATTTATGGAGGAACGCATTACGCTGTCAGTCAGCAGCTTTCCAAATTAGGAATTGAATCTACATTTGTAGAAGGGCGAAAGGTAGAGGATTTTGAAAAGGCAATTAAACCAAATTCGAAGGCAATTTTTATCGAAACGCCTTCTAATCCATTGCTTTTGCTTGTTGATATTGCTGAGATGGCAAATTTTGCAAAAGAAAATAATTTGATTTCATTTATTGATAATACTTTCGGAACACCAATTTTTCAAAATCCATTGCGATTAGGAATCGATGTGGTGGTTCATAGTGCAACAAAATATTTGGCAGGGCATAGCGACCTTTCGTGTGGGGCAGTCGTGACTTCCCAACAACTGCTTGAAAAAATTTATCATGTAGCTTTTAATTTTGGTGGAAATTTAGATACAATGGCAACTTCACTTTTGGAGAGAAGCCTCAAAACACTTGCTATTCGTGTCAAAACACAGGCGCAAAATGCTCAAAAAATAGCCGAAGCATTACAGAAATTACCACAAGTGAAAAAAGTATTTTACCCTGGGCTAGAAAATCATCCAGACCATCATATTGCTAAAAAACAAATGAAAGGTGGCTTTGGTGCAATGCTTTCTTTTGAATTGGATACAGACGAAGAAGGAAAAGAAAAGTTTGTTCGTCATTTGGAATTAATTTGTAAAGCTGTCAGTTTGGGAGGGGTAGAGAGTACACTGACTGAGCCTCCCAAAACTTCTCATCTAAAAGTATCAGTTGAGGAGCGTCAAAAAATGGGTATTTCTGAAAATTTATATCGTCTTTCTGTCGGAATCGAAGATGCAGATGATTTGATTGAAGACCTTACAAATGCTATTCAGACTTTAGAAGTTTCTACATTGGTAGAAAGTAATTAAGAGTTTTTAGCAAAATAAATCCAAAAAAGACATTAAATGAAGTATTGTTTTTTTAATTCATAATTATTTTTTATCCATTCAAGATTCCTAAAAACTTTTTGATTTTTTCTGTCATATTGAGTTTTTTGGATTCTGAAAGTGTTTTTTCTTTATATAAAATCGAAATCATACTCTGTTTCAACCATTCTTTTGGAGCATTATTTTCAGAAGTATTGTGTTTATTTACAAAATGTGTAATACGAATTACTTTCTCTGATGAAACTCCCAAAAGAACAGCTATTTGAGTAATTGCAGTTCTTTCTTCGTTGGCTATTTCGTCATCAGAACGAGCAATGACCATCAAATCAATTAATAAAATTTCTTTTAGAAGGCTTCTAGTTATATTTTGGGCGCAAAGTTGTACGTTTATACTAGAAGGCTTGCGAGCATAAGAAGCAAGTTTTTGTTTTTCTTTGTCTGAAAATTGTGCGAGTTCTGTTATTTTTTCCAAAAAAGCAACTTCATCATCAGATAAATGATAATCACTAAAAGCAATAAAGATGATTAGTTGAAGGTAGGCTAATTTTTCTGCTGTGTTACAATTTCTTAAAATATGTTCGAAAGTATCCATTTAGTATAATTAAAAAAAATATCTTAAAAGTAATAGAAATGAAAAATTAAAATTATTGAGCAAATTAGAAAAAAAATGACGATTTTTGCCAAAAAAAAATTTTTGTGTGTATCAATGCAGCAATTTAACTCAAAAAATAGTCTAATTATCAATTAAAATCTATATTTAAGATTTTTTTTAGTCAAAAATTATTTATACCAATTTTATCAAAATCAATTTATCTAGTAATAAAAATTATGTCAAATATGTCAAATCGTTCTTTGTATTATTTTTTAGCTTTTGTTTTATTTACTTCAGTTTTATTTTCATGTAAGGACAAGAAAGAAGACCCTACACCAGAAGACCTTCCTGACCGTCCTGTTGCAACATGGCAAAACCCACCAGCAGCAGACAAAATATTTTATACAGATGAAGCCGTAGTATTACAGGCAAATATAACAGGTGGAGAAGTCAAAGAATACGAATGGAAAATAAATGGAACAGTAATAAGTAATCAACAAGAAATTATTGTTAATGAAGATGTTACTTCTATTTCGCTGGCACACCCTTTTGATGAAGCTGGTAGGTATGATGTGAGTTTGAGAGTATCTAATGAGGGAGGCGAAACTACTATTATTCAAGTTTTGAATTTTGAAGTTCGTCCTATTCCACCTTTAGATTTAATAGCAGGACAGGTATCCAAAACATGGCAGTTTGCATCTATCAAAATTAATGGAGGAGCAGAATTGATTAATGATTATGAAGCAGATAATACACTCAAGTTTTTTAGAGAAAATCAAACTGATGGAACATATACCTTTAATTGTGTTTTTGATAAAGGAACACTAACAAATGGCGAAGTAACCACAAATGGGCGATGGAAATTTATTTTTAATGAAGCTTTTCTTGAGTTTTCTAGAATAAATGTTTTTCCAAGTAATACAGAAATAATAGAATTAACAGAAACAAAAATGACTTTAGGAAGAAAAGAAGGTGATTCGGATATAGTATATATATTGAATCTTGTGCCTTAATTATTCTAAAATAAAAGTCAGTCAAGTGATAAATTAAGAGCTATTTCCATTTTTTATTCTAAAATGGAAATAGCTTTTTTTTATTGTATTTTTTTAAGAAGTTTTTTTTAAAAAAAATCTATACTTAAAATCAGAGTTTTTGCTCATAAAACTTATTTCTGTATGCTTTAAGCTGTTTTTGCTGAACGCTTGTACAATGTTGAGTAAAATGAGAGAGGAATAGAATTGTATTATTTTTAGAATATTGATAGTTTTACTATTAATAAAAAGACATGTTTTTTAGTAAATACTTGCAAATCAGAAAGTTATATCGTTAATTTGTATTATCACTATGCAAACATACTATAACTTAGTTTTTAAATGACTGATAGTCATAATTAATTAATTGTAGAGTGATACATCTCATTTAATTTATTTCACACAAACAATTATATCCTTTTAGTTTATGAACAAAATTTTCCAATCTATCATTGCCTTTTTTGTTTTCTTACTTTTTAGCTTTGGTGCAGTAGCCCAACAAATTCAAGAAACAAATCTTGTTGCTCCTTCTCAAATGACTAGCTCTGCTGGTGTTTTAGAAGACAACGATGTAGGTAATATTTATTATGGTGCTACGCCTTCAAACCTTAGAGAAGACTCTCCTGTTCTTGTATTTATTCATGGTTATACTTCTAGTGCCAGCACATGGTGGGACGGCAACGATATGTACACTCAAGCGCATGCAGATGGCTATCGTACAGCATTTGTTTCGGTACACCCAGATAAAGATATGTGGGTAAACGGAGATCTTTTTAACAATATGTTGGGTACAATTACGAATCATTTTAGCGTAAATAAAGTAGTTGTAGTGGCTCACAGTAAAGGTGGACTAGATACAGATGCAGCGATGGTACATTATGGAGCTGTTGATAAAGTAGAACGTACTATTACACTTAGCTCGCCTCACCACGGAACACCTCTTGCTGATTTGGCTCAAAGTGGTTGGGTTTCTTGGTTGTCAGGTGTTTTTGGACAAGTAAACGATGCTACTAATTGTCTTCAAACAGGATATGCTAGTTATTTCCGTTCTCAAACAGATAATCATCAAAACAATTCTGCTGCTAACTTTCGTACAGTAGGCTCTTGGGGATACGGTGGTATTCTTTGGGTTCCGGGGCAATATCTAAACTGGAATGGTGGAAACAGATGGGCAGGTGGAAACGATGGCGTTGTTACCTATCAAAGTTCGCAACGTCCTAACTCTGCTATATTGCTTAGTGGATATGGAAATTCTACAACAGACCTTGACCACTTCGAAATACAAGAAGGACAGTATATGTGGAATACTATAAAAAGTAATTTGCCATATACTCTTGCCAAGATTGGTGCAAAACCAGTAGATAATTCTACGCCAACTAACCCAAATGCAGTTGTTGAGAGTAGAGTACAAATTCTTAGCTCTGAAAAAACTAGCCGTAATTTTATAGTAGAAGAAGGAGTAACTGAAACAATGTTAGATATTCATCACGTAAATACAAACGAAGAGTTTGTAGTTATTGCTCCAAACGGAGAAACAGTGAATCCTAAAATAGTACGTGTTTCTGCACAGGCAAATAATCTATTAGGTGGTTTTGCTACAACTCTTTTAATAGAAAATCCACAAGTAGGAACTTATTCTATCGAATCTCAAAATGCTTTTGTTGCTTTGGTTACTGATAATGAAGGAATTACACTTCGTATGACAAGTGACTTGAGTGATGAAAAATATGTATATAATGTTGGCGAAACAATCAACCTTAACATTTCTCTTTTGAATGAAAAAGGAATAAATACGCAAGGAACAGAACTAACAGGTGCAATGACACTTACTTCGAATGATATTAAATCACAAAGTGCAGTCATTTTGGAGTTTAAAGAAAATAATGGTCAGTTTACAGCTACTGTAAATGATGAATTAGAAGAAGGAATTTATAGCATTGCTATTCAGGCTGGAAATGGAAACTTTAGCAAATCTTTAGTTACAAGTATTGCAGTTGTAGATGGTGTTTTACACAAATTGGCAGATGGAACAAAAGACCCAATTAAAGAAAATGCAGTAGAATCTATTGAATTATTGCCTTCATTCCCAAATCCTTTCAGTACTCAAACTACAATTAGTTTCGAATTGAAAAGCTCTGATGCTGCTCTTCTTACTATTTATGATGCAGTAGGTCGTGTAGTTGAAACTGTTGATTTGTCTTCTTACGGAATCGGAACACACCAATATATTTGGAATGTAAACCAAAGTAAAGTCAAAAATGGTCTTTATATTGCCGAAATTCGTAATGGAAATGAGCGTGTAACTCAAACTATGATTTATTCAAAATAATATAAAACAATAAAACATAGTAATTTGATTTTTCAAATTCTATCAAACATATAAAAACAGAAAGTCGAAAGGCTTTCTGTTTTTTTTTGTTTTAATATTTATTTTCTCGGTGGTGTTACACAAAGTATGATTTTTTTAAAGCGTTTTAGAATAGCAAAATTATACAACTAAAAACTACCCACA
>CAKZOK010000133.1 GCA_937136415.1 uncultured Cytophagales bacterium
GTTACGCTACGAGGTAGCTAAATTTCAAAAGACACGAAAACTGTATGAGAAAATAACCAAATTTTGAACAGCCTAGGTTATGATGTCGCTTGTGGGAACACAAGCAACGGTCATTTTTTTTTTAATTTGTAATTAAAAATAAAATAATATGTTTTATTGTAATTAATGAAATGATTTTTAGACTAAAAATTAACTTTATCGTTGCTCGTGTCCCCACGAGCGACCAAAACCAAATTAATCCTTAGTTTAATTGCATTACGCTAAAGCATATGCTACCTTGTTGTATAGAAACAATAAGTATCTTTAAAATATTGATAATCATGCTAAATCCTCGTTGACGGCAACGCCTCAACGACGGTTTTGTCTAGTCGTATGGAAAAAATTATTAGTGAGCTACACAGTTCTTCTTCTTTTACAGCATTCAAACGCTATATTATTAGAAAAAGCAAACATTTTTTTCCTTTGTTCTATGATTATATAGAATAATTATAAATCAAAAACAAAACCCTTAATTTTCAGTTGATTAAACTAAGACGTAAAGTATTTTCATTTTATAAAATGAGTTACCATTTTTTCACGTCCATTTTTATAATGCTTTTGCTATCATATCCTTATGAATTTCCTTCAAAAATTAAAAAACAAACTTTCTAACAAACCTACTGATAATCAGCCCAATACACCACAAAAACCAAAATCAAAAGCTAAACGAATATTATGGACAATAACTAAGGTTTTTATGTGGGTTTTTGGTTCTATTTTTGGACTTTTGGCTCTTATTTTTATTCTGGTTTTCTTGCCTCCTATTCAAGATTTTCTGACAGAAAAAGCAGAAATTTTTTTGAGTAAAAAACTGACTACAAAAGTAAAAGTCGAAACGATTCGCCTTAGTTTGCCTTTGGGTTTGTCAATAAATGGTCTTTATGTTGAGGATTTGCAACAAGATACATTGCTTTATGCAGGGCATTTTGAAGCTGATATAAATCCGTTTGCTTTAATCAAGAAGAAACTTCAAATTACAAAAGTTAGTCTTGATGATGTATATGCAAATATTTGGATAAATGAAGATAGCGTTTCGAATATTGATTTTCTCAATACAGCCTTTGCCCCTACTGATTCGGCAAAAATGACTGACGAGCAAACCACAACTCAAATCGAATCCAATGATACAACAGGAGTAGGTTTTATTATTTCTCTTAGTGGTGCAGACTTCAAAAATATCAATGCAAAATTTGATGATAGATATAATGGAAATGATATAAAAGGAAAAATAGGACAATTCAAAATTGATGTCGATGATTTTGATTTGAATAATTTGAGTTTTACTGTAAAAGATATTTTGCTCAAAGATACAGATTTGCGTTATCTACAAACCAAACTCCCACCCAAACAGCCCGAAGAACCAGACACAACTAGCTCAGAAATTGGATTTCAAATTGATTTGGACAAAATTAATATAGAAAATCTAAATGCTTTCTATAAAAGCAACGTTACAGGACAAGAAGTAGATGGAAAAATAGGAACTCTTTTTATAAATGCTCAAAAGACAAATCTAGGCACTCAAAAAATTGTCATTCAAGATGTCGAACTCAAAAAAACATACCTTTCTTATAAGCAAGGATTAGTAACGACTGCTTTGGATTCTGTCATCAATAAGTCTGCCGAATTAATAGCCGAAGAAGCCGAGCAAGTAGCAGGAACAGAAGAAGATGAGGGAAAACCTTGGGTTATTGAAGTCAAAAATATTTTATTAGAAGGTAATGAAGTTGTTTTTGATAATGATAAAATTGAAGAAATAGAATACGGTTTTGATACAAATCATATTCATTTTAAAGGAATTGCTTTAGAAGCCGAAAATTTCAAATTCTATCCTGATAACATTGCAGCAGACCTAAAAACTATTCAAGCAACAGACAACAGAAACCAATTCGAACTCCAAGATTTTGATGGAAATATTCGTCTGGATTCGAATGGAGTAACTGTTACAGATTTGAATATTCAGACTTCGAGAAGTAAAATAGGACAAACCGTAAAACTTGCAGCTTCACTTGAAAACATTGCAACAGACTGGCAAAATGCTGATTTAGAAATTAATTTGGACGGAACAGAAATTGCTCTTGCCGATGTTTTTTATTTTGTTCCAGATTTGGCAAAACAAGTTTCTTTATCTAAAACAACAACCGAAACTATCAAAATTTCGGGACAAGCAACAGGAAAAGCAAACAATGCAACACTCAAAAATTTTCAAGTAAAAGGATTGGACAACACAAATTTAATCGTAACTGGAAATATCAAAGGGCTGCCTGATGTAGAAAAAATGTATGCTGATATAAAAGTAAACAAACTGACTACCTCAAGATACGATTTGCAAAAAGTTGTTCCTCGTGGTACGCTTCCAGCAGGGTTCAATTTTCCTCGTTCGATTTCCATGACGGCTTCGGCAAAAGGTTCTATGAATAATATGTTTGTAGAATTTTTGGCAAATCTTGATAATACAAAAATACAGTTGGGAGGAACAATGAAAAATCCGACCGACCCAAACAAAATGTATTTGGATATTGCCACAAAACAGTTTTTGGTATATCTAAATGATGTCAAAAATTGGATTCCTGATACGCTCATTCCTTCGAATCTTACTCTTCCTCCAAAAATAGAAGGCGATATTGTCTTTACTGGATTATTGAATGATTTTGAAACAGATGCAAAATTCAATACTACTTTGGGAAATGTAGGCGCAAAAGGAACAATGAAAAATACCATTTCTGAAACCAAAACGCCTATTTATGATATTACGGCAGTGGTAGAAAATGCACAGTTGGGAAAAATTTTGCAAGACACTACGCTAGGAGTTACAGATTTGAAGATTTCGGCTGATGGTAGTGGCTTCGAACCCGAAATTATGAAAGCAACTATCGATGGAAATGTAAACAAATTCGAATTTCAAAATTATGTCTATAAAGATTTGAAAATCGATGGAAATGTAGATGGAATGTCTTACAATGGAAAATTAAATATGAAAGATAAAAATCTTACATTTGATTTTGATGGAAATGTAGTTTGGGACACACTTAGTCCAAAATTTGTTGTTGATTTGGATTTGAGAAAAGTTGATTTACAAGCCCTAAACCTCTATGAAGAACCTCTAACAGTTGCTTTGATGCTCAATGCAGATATTACAGGAATGGATTTGGATAATTTGAGAGGAAATGTTGGTCTTCAAAAAGTAATCATTGATACAAAAAAACAAACGTTTAGGATAGATTCGGCTGCTTTTGTTTCTATTGCTCAAAAAGGAGAAACAGATATAAACCTTCGTTCAGATATTATTTCTGCCAAAATAAAAGGAAATTTAGACTTTTCTACCTTCGTTGCAACACTCAAAAATCACATTAATACCTATATCGAAATTGACCCCATTTTACCAAACAAAGAAATTGGAACGCAGCAAATGGATTTTGATATTCAGATTCATAAATCTGAACTCTTGACGGCTTTAGTTCCTGACCTTACAAAATTCGAACCTGCCTCTTTTGATGGAAAATATCGTAGTGATACCAAAAAATTCGAACTTAATGGAAATTTTCCCACTATTATTTATGCAGGAATTACGATGGATTCTCTGACAATTAATGTAGATTCGGACAGAGAAGCCTTGAGTTATAGAATTGGTGTTGCAGAGCTTACAAACGGTACTTTTCAGTTCGAACACCCTCTTATTTCTGGAAAAGCAGCCAATAATAAAGCTGATTTGGCTATCAATATTAAAGATGAAAAAGGAAAAGAACGCTTCAAATTCACTACTTTTTTAGAACGTCCAGATACTACAAAATTTATTGTTTCACTTGCTCCTACTCAAATTCTAAACTATAAAGATTGGAGTACCAAGAAAGGGAATCAAATTATTTTATCAAGTAGTGAAAATCAAAAACTAAGTATAAAGAATTTTTTATTGAGCAATGACAACCAAACAATTAGCGCACAAACTACCGAAAATGACCAAAATTTAGTAGCTCGTTTTACCGATTTCGAACTCTCAACAATTACAGATATTGCTGCACCAAATGACACTACAAAACTGGCAGCAGGAAAACTAAACGGAAAAGTAAACCTACAAAATTTCCAAACTCAAATGCAGATTTTGGCTGATTTAAGTATTGATAAACTAACTGTATTGAATAGTGAAATAGGCAATTTATCAATGAATATCCAAAATTCTACTTCATTGAATAAATATGATATAAAGGTAAATTTAGATGGAGAAAATAAATTTGAATTAATGGGATATTATAACGACACCCAAAACCTTGATAATGCCTTAAACCTAAACCTAAATGTTCAAAAATTATCTCTCCCTACTTTTGAAAATCTTACCATGGGAAATCTCAAAAATGTGGAAGGAACAATTACAGGAAATATAAAAATAAAAGGTGCAGTAGAAAAACCTAGTATTTTGGGAAACCTTGATTTTAATCAAACTTCATTTTTTCTTACTGCAACAGGTACTCATATTAAATTAAAAAAAGAACGTATCAAATTTGATAACAATGGAATTGTATTTAATGATTTTACCTTACAAGACAAAAAGCAAAATACAATATATCTTAATGGTAGAATAAATACACCTACTTTTTCAGATTTAAAATTAGATTTGAATATCAAAAGTGATAAATTTTTGTTTGTTGATGATGAAAAAAGCGATGACCCAAAAGAAGAACAATTATTTTTTGGAAAAGCTATTGCAGGACTAGATATTAATATCAAAGGAGCAGTTGTTAGCCCAGTCGTAACAGCGAATATAAATGTCTTAAAAGGAACAGATTTAACCTATATTTTACCAGAAGACGAAGTTGCGACTATAGATAAAGAAGGTGTTGTAGAGTTTGTTGATAGAGATTTTTATACAGACTCTCTTGTTTCTACTGAAATAATCACTATTGATGAAGACACACAAACTGCCATTGACATGGATATTCGAACTATTATTAAAATTAATCCATTAGCAAAAATGACAGTCGAAATTGACCCTTCAAATCAATTAGAAATACAAGGAGGTGGAGATATTAATTTTAATCTAAGCCCTAGTGGAGAGATGTCTTTGACAGGGCGTTATGAAATTACAGACGGAATTTATAAACTCAATTTTTTGAATGTTGCCAAAAAAAATTTTAAAGTAAAAAAGGGAAGTTCAATTACTTTTTATGGTGATATAATGGATATGAAGGCTGATATTACGGCAGTGCATGAAGTAGAAGCTGCATCTTATGAGCTTATGGCAAATCAAATGGGGGGGGCTTCCGAGTCTGAACTCAACAAATACAAACAAAAGCTACCTTTCGAAGTCATAATGAATATGACAGGTGAAATAATGAATCCAATTATCAATTTTGATATTGATATTGCCGATGAAAAACGAGGAGCAATGGGAGGAACAATAAACACTCGTTTGCAACTTCTAAACAAACAAGAATCAGAACTCAACAAACAAGTATTTGCACTGCTTATTTTGGGTGGCTTTATTTCAGAAAATCCATTAGATGGAGCGCAAGGAGAAATGGGTTTTGCAGAATCGACAGCAAGAAATACAGTAAGTGGACTCTTGACAGACCAACTCAACAAACTTGCCGATAAAAACCTTGCAGGTGTTGGGCTTTCATTTGACCTAAACTCTTATGAAGATTATTCAACAGGAGAATCTCAAAGCAAAACAGAATTAGGAATCAATCTTTCAAAATCTTTTATGGACGACCGTCTTACTTTTCAAGTAGGTACAAATGTAGATTTGGAAGGAGGAAATTCGGCAGACCAACAACAACAAGGCTTGAGTAGTATTGCTGGAGATGTAATTATTTCTTACTTACTTACAGAAGACGGGCGTTATAAAGTTCAGATTTTTAGAGAAAATAGTTATGCTGGAGTTATTGATGGGCAGATTATCCAAACAGGAGCATCGCTTATTTTTGTGCGAGAGTACGACGAGTTTAGTGAGCTTTTCAAAAAAGACAAACAACTAGATAAAGAAAAAGAAAGAAAACGTAAGCAAGAACAAAAACGCAAAAAAGAGCAAGAACAAAAGCAAGAAGAAGAAAATACAATCAGTTCTATTGATTTAATTTTACAAAATCGTGATAAAAATTTTGATATCGAAATAGATGTATTTTTGTAAAATGAAAAAAATTATTTACACGTTCCTTTTTACTTTCATTTTTGTACTCCTGCTGTTTTTTTTATTAACATTGGATTATCAAAATTTTACTTATCAACTTTTATATTTTTATAATAAAATAGATAGAATTGATTTTTTTCGGCAAAATTTACTCACAGAAGTTCATTTTTTGGCTCTAAAAATAATTAGTATTTCAATTTGGAGTGGCTTTTATATTTTACTTTTATGGAAAGGAAAAGCCATCAAAATCAAGTTGATATATTATAAAGACAAAATTAGGTCAGCATTAAAATCTAATTTCAATTCTATTTCAAAAAAAATAAAATCTACTTTTCAACAACTCTCATTCCTTCAAAAAGTAGTTTTGTTTTCTCCTATGCCTATTTATATTGCTTTTTGGTGGATTTATGGCTGGCAAAATGATGAAATTTTTTCTTATACTTTTTTTGTCGATAGAGGTATTTTGGTTTCTGCAACTTATTATCCTGCACCTAATAATCATGTTGCATTTTTGATTTTTGCAGCTCTTCTGAATAAAATCATTCCTTCTTTTTTTTCTGATTTTATTGCTTTAAAGCTCCCTGCTACACTTGCAGCTCTTTTTTCTTTGTGGTTTGTTTGGTTATTTTTTTATCGTAAAAATCAAAAAATTCTTGCTTGGATTTCTTTTATTCTGATTGCTTTTAATTGGGCTTTTTTCTTTTATGCTACTCATGGGCGTGGTTATGCGTGGATAATTTTGTTTTTTTTATTATCTTGTTTTGCTGTTTTCAAAATTGTTGATTCTGCCCATAATTCAGAAAATACAAACAACTTTAAATATTGGTTTTTGTGGTCGTTTTCTTTGATTTTGGGTTGTTATACCATTCCTATTTTTATTTATGTTTGGTTTGGTTCTTTGGTAGGTTTATGGATTATCGGAACGAATAAAATTAGAAAAAAAAGTATCCTTTTTTCTTTTATTTCTGGAGTCATTATTTTGGCTTTTTATACTCCCATTCTAATTTTGAATGGATTATCAGCAATTATTTCTAACTCTTGGGTTGCTCCTTTAAGCCTTCAAAAATGGCTACAAGAATTTCCTATTTATTTATGGAATGTTCACGGAATAACTGGAATTTTGGCTTTTTGGGCTTCTATTATTTTATTTTTTTCTAAAAAAGAATATAAAAAATTAATTATTTATTTTTGGGCTATTGCCTATTTTCCTTATTTAATTGTCTTTATTCAGAAAGTTTTGCCTTTCGAAAGAGTTTTTTTATATAGACAAATTGCCGAAATATTGATGCTTAATTTTTGCATATTTATTGGAATAAAAAAGAAAATTAATTCATTTTTCTATCAAAAAAAACATCAAAATTTCATTCAAATTTCATTAATTATTCTAGCTATTTTTTATGCTAATTTCAGAATCTTTGGAGAACATTATCGTTGTAATCTCAAAACAAATATCTATCACTTTGCAGAGCCTTTAGCAAAAAAAATATACGCCCAAAATCATAAAAAACCAATTTCAATCCTTGTTTTTGAAGATACTTATAATATTTTTTTGAGATATTATTTTAGAAAACTGGGTACAAAAATTGATACTTTACCAAGTAAGGAAACAAACTATCAAATTATTATTCTACCCAAAACAGAATCATTTTTGATAACTCAAAAAGATTCTTCAAATTATTTTATCTTTTATGAAGATAACTTTGTAACAGGATTTAAGAAAAAACAATACTGAAAATACATTAATAACAAAATAACTTTTTTCATTTTTATTTGTTATACTATTTATAAATTATTTTTTAAACGAACTCCCTATTTTTATGGAAACTTGGATAGTCGACCCATTACACTCTGAAATTCAATTTAAGGCAAAGCACATGGTAATCTCAACAGTTACAGGCTCTTTTTTGGAATTTTCAGGAAAAATGGAAAAGCAAACAACAGAAGAAACTAATTTTGAGAATGCAATAATTTCTTTCGAAGCAAAAGTAGATAGTATCAGCACAGGTGTCGAACAGCGTGATGAACATTTGCGTTCGAATGACTTTTTTGAAGCCGAAAAATACCCTACCATTTCTTTCAAGTCCACTTCATTCAAAAAAAACCCTGTTGATGGGGCATACAAAATGGAAGGAGATTTGACAATAAAAGGCATCACAAAACCTGTCCAATTAGTTGTAGAATATGGTGGTAAAGCAACAGATATGTACGGACAAACTAAAATAGGATTCGAACTTAGAGGAAAAGTAAACCGACAAGAATTTGGTTTAGTTTGGACTGCAACAACAGAAGAAGGAGCTGTTATTGTTTCTGATGACATAACATTAATGGCACAATTACAACTTGCCAAACCAGAGTAAAACAACCTACAAAAACAGTTGTAATAAGGTTTAATAATCAAAAAATTTCAATTTCTTTCTAAAAAATAATAAAGGCTTTGTTACATCTAACAAAGCCTTTATCGTTTTTTAATTATATCTTTTCTCAAAAAAAGTTTTAATACACCATAACAAAGCCTCATTTCGTCTAAAAAAAGAAAATAACCTTTTGGGTATGCTATTTTTTTTCCAAAAAAAATAGTATATTCAAATCTGTATATCATTTTTATCTAATAGATAGCACTTATTTTGAAAAATTATCTACTATGAATAATCTTTTTCCTTTTGCAGAAAATGTAAAAGAAATACATGTTGGGCAAATCACTATTGTTTATGAAGGTTTGCATAAAGAACTAAATAAAAAAGTGGCTATCAAAGTATTGCGTGATAGTTTGCCTTCTTTAAAAGATATTGCTAAGTTTAATGAAGAGCATGCACTCACACAAAATATAAAATCTAAGACAATAAGAAAAGCAATTAGCCAGCATAGAATAAATGACAGGCATGTCCTTGTTTTGGATTATATAGATGGACAATCTTTAAAAGAATATACAGAAAATAATATCCTTTCATTAGAAGAAAAATTAAATATTGCCATCAATATAACGGTTGCTCTACAAGAAGTACATCAGGCAAACATAATTCATAAAGATATAAACCCCAAAAACATATTGATTGGGAGCGATAAATCAGTTTATATTATAGATTTTGGAATTGCTTCACAATTTAAAAGGCAAAAACAAAATGCCGAAATAATCAATACAATGGAAGGCACAATAGCCTACATTTCGCCAGAACAAACAGGAAGAGTAAACCGTTCGCTAGATGTTCGTACAGATTTGTATTCTTTGGGAGTAACACTTTATGAGCTTTTTACAGGTGTTTTGCCCTTCGAATCTTCTGACATTATGGAATTGGTACACTCGCATATTGCTCTTGTGCCTATGGCTGCTTCTCAAAAAAAACCTGATATTCCTATAATGATTTCCAATATTTTGGACAAATTATTATTCAAAAATGCAGAAACAAGATACCAAACAGCCTTTGGATTACAAAAAGATTTAGAAAAAATAGCTTTTTATCTGAAAGAAAATCAAGAAATTATTGATTTTGAATTAGCAAAAGAAGACTTCACAACAACCTTCCAAATTCCAGAAAAACTCTATGGAAGAGAAACAGAAATTGAAACACTATCTAAAATATTCGAAGAGGTAAGTTATGGCGCAAATCACCTTGTTCTTTTGGGAGGTTATTCTGGAATCGGAAAAACAGCTTTAGTAAACGAACTCTATAAATCAATTACTCAAAAAAGAGGTTATTTTATAAAAGGAAAATTCGACCAATTTCAGAGAGATATTCCTTACAGTGCTCTCATTGAGAGTTTTAGAGATTTTGTTCATCAAATATTGACCGAACCACCAAAACGAATCAAAATGTGGGCAAAGAAAATAAAGCACATTTTGGGTATTAATGCAGGTGTATTGACTGAAGTAATTCCTTCTTTAGAATTGATTATTGGCAAACAAAATAAAATTCCCAAACTTGGTGCTAGTGAATCTCAAAATCGTTTCAACTTAGTTATTCAGAGTTTTGTTAGGGCGATAAGCAAACAAGACCACCCTTTAGTAATTTTTATTGATGACTGGCAGTGGGCTGATAGTGGAAGTTTGAGTTTGTTGGAACTCTTAATAACAGATGTAGAAAATACGCATTTGATGCTCATCGGAACATACAGAGATAATGAAATAGATACTTCACACCCTTTTTCAATAAAAATGGGAGAGTTAGAAAGTGCAAAAGTAGCTATGTCAAAGATACTATTAGAACCATTAAGCTTCGAAAATATTGCTATTTTGGTAAACGAAACACTCAATCAACAGAGTGAATCTAGTTATTATTTAGCAAAAATAATTTATCAAAAAACACATGGCAACCCATTTTTTACAAACCAATTCTTAGAAATGCTCTACCAACAGCATCTCATAGAATTTAATAAAAAGAAAAAAGAATGGAAATGGGATATAGACAAAATCAAAGAAGAAAGTAACACTGCAAATGTAGTGGAACTGATGTCGCAAAAGATACAACAATTAGATAGCAAATCTCAAAAAACATTGCAATATGCTTCTAGCTTGGGAGGGAAATTTGACCTTCAAATTCTTGCTCATATTTTGGAAGAATCTCTCAAAAAAACAGCAGAATACCTTATTCCTGCTATCAAAGAAGAGCTAATTTATGCAGAAGATGACCGTTATAAAGGGCTTGACCAGCATAGCAAAGATGTCCGTATTGTTTTTTATTTTTCACACGACAGAATACAACAAGCAGCAAATGCTTTAATGACTGAAAAAGAGCAAAAAGAAGTAAGTCTAAAGATAGTGAGGTTTGTTTATTATGAGAAAAGTCAAGAATATATCAATGAGTGGATTTGTGATATTGCAAATCATTATAATAAAGCTATTGATTTGATTGATGATGAAAAAGAAAAAAAAGAACTCATAAACGTAAACCTAAGGGCAGCACAAAAATCAAAACAATCATTGGCGTATCTGCCTGCCATTGATTATTTAAAAATGGCTATCTCATTATTTCAAAAAAATACTTGGGAAGATAATAGAAAACAAACTTTTGAGGTATATAGCCTACTTGCTGACTGTTTGTTTTTAAAAGCAAAAAAAGAAGAGGCCGAACAAATATTTAATCTATTATTAGAAAAATCTCACTCTAATTTAGAAAAAATAAAAATATATAACACACAAATTCTGCTATTAGAAAGCTCTTTCAAATTTGCTGAAGCCATAAAATTGGCTCGAAAAGCTCTTGCTATTTTGGACATAAAACTTCCAAAAGAAGACGACAAAAAAATGGAGCTTTTCCAAAAAGAGGTTACATTTATTTCCACTACTTTGGAAGAAAAAGGAGGAATTTCATTTTTAGAAAACCTTCCAGCAATGGAAAATGAAGAAATTAATGAAATCATCGAAATCTTACATTCTACTTATAGCTCTTGTTATATGTCTGGAGATATGAATTTGGTATTTCTAACCTCTTCTCAAATGGTTTCCTTATCCATAAAATATGGGTACACTAACAAAACAGCTTGGATATATACAGCCTACGCCATTTATATCTCAGGTATAGGAAATCACAAACTGGGTTATGACTTAGGGCAGTTAGCACTCAAAATTAGTGATAAGCATGAAAACTTAAGTACCAAAGGTCCAATATACCATATAATTGGAACATTTTTGCATCACTTCAGAAAACCAGTCCGAGAAGGTTTGCATTATTTCAGAACGGCTTTCGAAGCTAGTTTGGCAGCAGGAAATTATGGCTATGCAGCTTATGCACATTGTGTCTTGGTAAGGCATCAAGTCTTGAGTGGAGTCAATTTGGAAAAAATAGCTTCCGAAACCAATACCAATATGGCTATTCAATATAGCATCAAAAACCATGGGACAGCACAATTAGGAATAGTTGTAAATGCCTATGTAAAAAATTTGTTAGGACTAAGCAAAACACCAGATAGCTTCGATAATGAAGAATTTGATGAAGCAATTTTTTTAGAAGGTTTTAAGGATTTGCCCATCGGAAAAGTAATTTATGAAGCTCTAAAATCAAGAATGTATTTGTATCAAGAGGAATACCAAAAGGCTCTTGAACACTCTGAAAAAGCAATTCCTGTATTAATGGCTCTCTTTGGAGCAGAATGGAATTGGTTTCATAACAATAATTATAGTTTGGCTCTTTGTGGTGTTTTGATTCAAAATCCAAAGCATGCCAAACGAAAAGAATATTTAGAAATCATAGATACAAATCAAAAACAAATGAAAATTTGGGAAGAAAATTGTCCTGAAAATTTTTCACATTTGTATTTGATGGTAGAAGCTCAATTAGCCCAAATAAAACAAGATATTATTGGAGCTATGAATTTATATGATAAAGCAATTTTGGCAGCACAAAACAACAAATTTGTACAAGATGAAGCACTAACAAACGAACTAGCAGGCAAGTTTTATTTAGATGTAGAGAAAAAAGATTTTGCCCAAATCTATATTCAAAAGGCACATTATTTATACAAAATATGGGGAGCAAATAAAAAAATCAGTTTCTTCGAAAAACAATATAGATTACTTCTTGATAGCAAAAATAAAAATCAGTTTTTAACACATTCAACCATCAAATCATCATCTAATATTTCTTCTACTTCGTCTTCTTCAAAAGGAACTACAATAGGAAGTTCGTTAGATATAAATACTATCTTAAAGGCAAGTCAGGCTATTTCTAGTGAAATAAAATTAGAAAATTTGCTTTCCAAGATGATTCATATTATTGTCGAAAATGCAGGAGCAGAAAGAGGATATTTGATTTTACGAAAAGATACAGGCTATCAGATTGATGCTTTTTATTCTTTGGCTGAAAACAAGACAAAAGTAATGCAGGCAGAATTGATTCAAGAAAATAAAAATCTAGCATCTACTGTTCTCAACTATGTTATCAGAACAAAAGAAACTCTCATTCTGGAAAATGCTCATACGCATTCTACTTTCAAACAAGACAATTATATTCAGAAAAATCAAATAAAATCTTTGCTTTGTATGCCTATCGTTAAGCAGGGACAAATATTGGCATTGCTCTATTTAGAAAACAATCAATCACATAGTATTTTTGATAAAGAACGATTAAATTTATTAAACCTTCTTTCTTCTCAAATTGCTGTTTCGATTGATAATGCCTTAGTATATGAAAATCTTGAAAGTATTGTAACAGACCGAACAACCAAACTCAAACATTCGCAAGACCGTATTACATCAAGCATTCGATATGCAGAAAGTATTCAAAAAGCTATTTTTCCAGCAAAAAAAGAAATTGATACTTATTTTGATGATTCCTTTATTATTTTCTTACCAAAAGATATTGTTAGTGGTGATTTTTATTGGGCTACCAAAATAAATGGTCATACATTTATTGCCGTAATAGATTGCACAGGACACGGAGTACCAGGTGCATTTATGTCAATGATAGGAAATACATTGCTCAATGAAGTGGTACTACAAAAAGAAATTTATCAACCTTCATTAATTTTGGAGCTTTTGCATAAAGGAATCCAAAAAGCACTACGACAAACTACCACGAATAATAGTGATGGAATGGATATGGTCATTGTTCGAATAGACGAGGAAAAAAATGGATTGATAGATATACAAACAGCAGCAGCCAAACGCTCATTATGGTACTCAAAAAATGAAAGTCTTCTAAGTTGTAAAGGAGATAGACGCTCAATAGGTGGCGTACAAAGAGGAGGGAAAAGAACTTTTACAAATCATGAGATTCAACTCAAAAAAGGAGATATTTTATATCTTTTTAGTGATGGTTTTGCAGACCAGTCTGACAAAAACTTAAACAAATTTGGTTCGAGGAAATTAATAAAATTATTAGAATCATTAATCAATATTGAACCTATGGAATCTCAAAAACAAATGCTTTTGGAAAGCCTAAATAACCACAAAGAAAATATTGAACAAAGAGATGATATTACACTTATTGGAGTGCGTTTATAATTTTAATAAAAAACAGCTTTAAAATAAATTTTAAAGCTGTTTTTTATTTTATTTAATAAGTACTTTTATCATCAAAATCATCAATCAAAAGTTCCTTTGTTTTCTTCAATATATTAGCAAAAAACCCTCCTGTTGCTTTGTCAGATTGTTTTTTTATTTCTTGCCCTTGGCTATTTATTTCATAACTTGTCTGGCTTGTTTGGTCGTAATCTCTTTGATAAACATCTCTATCATCTAGCGTTCTGAAACCAGCCAAAACCAATCCCACACCTGTCGCATACATTGGATTTTTGACAGAATCTGACTGACTTCTGCCCAAGTATTCATTTGGATAACCGATACGAACATCTAACCCTGTTTTGTACTCAAAAAGCTCTTTCAAATACTGCATCAATGAGCCTCCACCTGTCAAGACAATACCACCAGCCAAACGGTTTTTGTAGCCCGAACGCAAAATTTCACTATATACCAATTCTACAATTTCTTCCATTCTTGCCTCAATAATATAAGACAAATTTTTGATAGAAATTTCTTTTGAAGAACGATTGCGAAGCCCTGGAATAGAAACTACTTCATTATCAGGAGCATCTTTTGCCAAACAACGACCAAACTTTACTTTTAATAATTCGGCTTGATTTTGCATGACAGCGCAGCCTTGTTTGATGTCTGAGGTAATAATATTTCCACCAAAAGGAATCACAGAAGTATGACGAATAATTCCATCAATAAAAATTGCCAAATCAGTAGTTCCTCCACCAATATCAACAATGGCAACTCCTGCCTCTTTTTCCTCTTCACTCAACACAGAAAGCGCAGAAGCTAGTGGCTCAAGAATAAGGTTTTCGATTTCCAAACCTGCACGCTGAACACATTTTTTGATATTTCGAATAGCGTTTGTTTGGGCTGTAATAATATGAAAATCAGCTTCTAATTTTACGCCAGCCATTCCGACAGGGTCTTTTATATTTGGCTCATAATCGACAGTATAATGTTGAGGCATAACGTGAATAATGTCCGTTCCTGCTTCTGTAACAATGCGATACATATCGTTGGTAAGACGATTTACGTCGGAGGGAGTAATTTCACCATCTCTTGAACTTCTTGTAATTCCTCCATGATGTACCGAGCTTTTGATGTGTTTTCCTGCAATTCCTACATTTACGATACGCAAATTTACGCCTGAGTTGCGCTCTGCCTCTTCGACAGCCTGTGTAATAGCTGTTACCGTTTTATTAATATTGCTGATGATTCCTTCTTTTACACCTTCCGAAACAGCTTGCCCAACTCCTAGTACTTCTAGTTTGTCGTATTCATTCATTCTGCCTACGATAACACAAATTTTGGTTGTTCCGATGTCTAATCCTGCTACAATTCTTTGATTTTGCATACTTCTTTATATGTGCAACGCTTATCAAGGTTTGATTACAAACCATTGTTAAGGTTAATTATTTTATAGTTTATTTACAGACAATTTGATTGTCATATCTAACACTTACAAGCTGATAACTGCCCCACCCTTTTATAGGAATAACTTTATCATAAAAAGCCTTCAATCGAATAAGTTTGTCTTCCATATTTTGAGGATTTCCTAGTTCAATTCGTTGCTCTCCTACTTGTGGATAGGCAATCAAATTTCCTTTTTTATCTCTTTCCAACTCTGTAAGTTGGGCTTTCCAAAATGGTTGTTTATCTATTTCTTTTAATGCTTTTATAAATAATTTTCCGTCTGGGGTTTTCCAAAAAGCAGTATCCAAAAGCTCCAAATCATTACTTTTTCGGCTAGAAAGCAACATTACTCGTGCCGTAAAATTAGATGAAAGAGGAATCAGTGTTCCTGTTTCGGTAATATAAGCCCCTTTTGCAGAGTTTTTCCTCAAAATTCGTGCAAGAGGTTTGAGTTCTTCTACTTCTATTCGTAAAACTCCCTTCGAATCTATCGCAACTTGACAAGTAGCCACAAAATTATTTGTTTTTATGGAGTTTTCAATTTTTTTGGTATCTATCTCTTTTATTTTGAGATTGTTTATATCAGTATTTGCATCTTGACGAACCAGTTTTAGTATTTCTGTTTCAGTCAGAAAATGAGAAGTGTCTTGAGGGTTTTGTGCTGCATTTTTTACTAAAATATGCACACTTTTTATCATCTGCCCACGTTGGTAAACTTCTGTTGCTGCAATAATAACAAAAATAGTTAAGACAAATAAAATTATTTTTACGGATATTTTCATAGCTTTAAATATAACATAATTTTTTTAGAAATATTATGCTTAGGAACAATTACGAATGAAAAATTATGAATTACAAATACAAACTATTAATTAAAAACTCAAAAAGAGTCGTTTATTTAATTTTTATTCCCAAAGTTTGTATAATTCTAATTTTACTGTTTTTTTAAAAAATATTTTTGTTGTTTCTTCAAATGATTTGGTAAGGTCAGAAACATAAAAAATATCCTCTTGAACAGAATACGGATTTAATAAACTTGTCTTTTCTAAAAAGATACGTACTTCTTCAGCAACAATAAAAGAACCATCAATTACATCAACTTTGTTTTTAAAAGTTTTTTGAAAAAATAAATCAATTTCTTTTTTGATAAGTGGATAATGTGTACAACCCAAAATCAGACCTTCAATTTTTTGTAATGATTTGTCGGATAAATATTCCGAAATAACAGATTGACTAATCGTATTATTAAAAAATCCTTCCTCAATCATTGAAGCCAAAAGAGGTGTTGCAAGAGAAGAAAGTGTAATGTTTTTGTTTTCTTTATTTATTTTTTGAAGATAAGCATTCGAATTTATGGTCTGACGAGTGCCAATAAGTCCAATATTTTTACCTTCAAAATTAGTAGTTACATAATTTACAACGGGCTGAATGACATCAATCACTTTTGCTCTTGTTGCAGTATATTCTTTTATCAATTCGAAGGCAGCAGAAGAAGCCGAATTGCAAGCAAAAAGAATAATTTTGCAATTATGTTTCAACAAAAAATCAACTGCTTTTATAGAATAGGCTTGCAGAGCCACCCTAGATTTTTCACCATAAGGCAAATGCGCTGTATCTCCAAAATAGATAATTTGCTCGTGTGGCAAGAGTTCTTTGACAGCCTGCGCTACTGTTAGCCCACCGATTCCACTATCAAAAATACCTATTGGATTTATTTTTTTGGTTTCTTGAAGATATAATTTGAGAGAATTTTGTTCGTCGTTTTTAGACATTGATTTATAAAAAACTGCTTCTTAATAATTTTACAAAGTAGAATGTAAAAATACAACTATTTTACAAATTCTCTAAAGGTCTTGAAGCCTCTTGGCATTTATTTTGGCTCTTCCGACAATTTAGCAAAATTATAAAAGTGTACAACTAATGTGCTTTTGTTTTAGCTACGCTGAGGGCTTCGTCGTTCTCAAAAACAAATGAAATGCTTCCTCTAGAAGCGTAATTCAGACTATAACACACTTTTGAGGAACTGAACACACAACATTTCGCTAAAAGTCGGAATAATCTTTTTTTTTCTAAAAAGCATCTTCTAAATGCACAATTTCTTTCAAAATATCCTTCTCAAAAAGAATTGAAATTATATCAAATTGTATAAATCCTTTAAATTCTTGATTGATTTTTTCTTCATATTTCTCCAAAAAAAACTCGGCTGTTTGTGCTATTTTAGTTGCTTGAGCTTCACTTACAAAAGATTCAGGGTTTCCAAAATTATTGTTTTTTCTTGTTTTTACTTCTACAAAATGAATTACATTTTCTTTTTTTACAATTATATCAATTTCGCCTTTTCCTTCTCTAAAATTGATTTCCAATTTTTGAAACCCTTTTTTTATTAAAAATTGCAAAGCCAATTCTTCACCTTTTTTTCCTATAATTTGTTGTTGGGTTGGCTTTGTTTTTTTGCTCATTTTGCTTTTTTTTGATTGTTGGTGTCGCCTTACCAAAATACCAACAACGGCATGTTTTTTTAGAAATAGTAGCTGCCTAGCTGCTTTATGTTGGTAGATAATTAAGAAAATTATAATTACAAAAGGGTACGAAAAAATAACCAAATTCTGAACAGCCTAGTTTATCTCTGTCTTACATCAAGTGAATTAAAAGCTATTTTTTTGGGAATATTTCCTCTACAAGGACGATATGCCAAAAGTGTAATCGAATGGCGTGGGTAAATTGCTGTTTTTATTTTTCCTCGTAAGTTTGTTTTGCTTTCTTCTTGACAACCAAAAGAAGGCGTAAAACTAACTTTTACCTCATATTTATTTGTATTTCGAAGCCTAACCAGTGTGTTGTAACGAGTATCATACATCGAACTCCGATGCTGAATATAAAATTCTACGCCTCCTTTTTTTTGAAACAAAATCCATCGATTAATGGGAATTGGGTCTTTTGATATGAAACTAGAAAGAAATAAAATTGAAAATAAAGAAAAAAGAAATAAAACAAAATTTAATTTCATGGGCTATTTTGGCTTAGAAATGCGATGGTGTTTGTTAAAAAGTAGGCTAGGTTATTTAGTTGTTGGTGTCGCTTTACTAAAAAATCATATTTTCTGTAATGCCACTAAATTATGAATTAGGAACAAATACAAACTTCTAATTATCAGTAGTTATTAAATAAAACACAAAAAATAAGCCTAATTTAATATTTAATAATTACCTTATAAAAAATATTTCATTTTTATAAATTAGAAACTGTTTATGTCTATTTTAAATTTTTTTCTGCCTACTCATTACTTTACATATCAAACTAAACAACAAGTTGAAAAAGTCAAACTAAATTTGAAAAATAGTTTTAATCCAGTGCCTGAAATTTTGTCCCGTTTGTCATCAAATAAAACCAAATATTATGAAGGGCAAGTTTGGGAAAATCAATTTATCATTACTAGAAAAAATGATGGAAACCCTACTATTTTTCCTATCGCTCAAGGAATCATAAAACAAAACGAAAATGGGTGTGAGATTATAAGCAACATAAAACAGACACAAAATGTCCAACGAATAACTCTTTTTTCTTTTATTTTATTTGTTATTGCTATGCTATCTGCCTTTATATTCAAACTGATTTTGTTAGAAAGCAAGATTATTAATGTCACTATTTTGTTTGGAGGTTTTCCTCTCTTTCTATTCCTACTCTATTATTTTGTTTCTAAATACAGAGCAAAAAAATTAGAAAAAGATATAATTGAAATTATAGAAGGAAAAAATAAGTAACATTCATAAAAAGTATGTCATTTTAGATTATCGAAAAATTACTGACAATTTTTTTATCACTTCTTAAATCTTTATCGCTTTTCTGTTAATCTGTAAAAGAACAATCAGACCAATAATAAAGAAAATAGTAAGAGCAAAAATACCATTTCGCATCGATTCTGAATAATCTTCGATGAGCGCAAAAACACCCATTCCGATAGAAGTAGAAAGACGGTCGGCAACATTGAAAAAGCTAAAATATGATGCTGTATCAGGCGTATTTTTTGGCAATAATTTGGAATAGGTAGAACGAGAAAGCGACTGAATCCCTCCCATTACCAACCCAACTAAGATAGCCAAAGCATAAAAATGCTCTGCTGTTTGGACAAAATAAGCTAAAATACAAATCAGAATCCAAAGAATAATTAGAGTAGTGAGGGCAAATATATTTCCTTTTTTGTCGGATACTTTGGCAAAAAGATATGCTCCCAAAATAGCAACTACTTGAATAATGAGAATGATAGCAATCAGGTTTGCTGTTTCTAATTTTAATTCTTTTTCTCCAAAAAGCGAAGCCATAAACATCACTGTCTGGACTCCCATATTAAAGAAGAAAAAAGAAACCAAAAACTTCATCAAGGAAGGTAATTTTTGGGCTTCTTTCCATACCATTTTTAATTCTTCAAATCCTTTTTTGAGCCAATTTACTTTTACAGGATTTGAAGGAGGATTGTCTTTTAAGAAATAAAATGGAATTTGGGCAAATACAATCCACCAAATTCCTACTGATAAAAATGACCAACGAGAACCTTCAGCAGCATCTGCAAAGCCAAAAAACTCTGGTTTCAAAGTCATTCCAATATTAATAATCTGTAAAAGCACACTTCCAATATACCCAAAAGCAAAACCTTTTGCACTTACAGCATCAAACTTACTCTCTGTTGCAATTTCGGGCAAGAAAGCATTATAAAAAATCATTCCACCAGCATAACCAATACTTGCTATACTTGCACAAATAATTCCTAATTCTACATTTGTTCCATCAAAGAAAAACAAACACAAACATGCTCCTGCTCCCAAATACGTAAAAAATTGCATAAAACGCTTCTTTGTTCCACCATAATCAGCCATCGCAGAAAGAGGAGGAGAAATGGCTGCAATAATCAAATAAGAAAGTGCGATTGCATAAGAATACAACACTGTATTTTCGATAGTCATTCCAAAAAAATCTACTTTTTCGCTCCCAAAAGCAGCTCGTGTTGCTTGGTTGAAAAAGATAGGAAAAATAGTCGTTGTGATGACTAAGTTATAAACAGAGTTTGCCCAATCATAAGTAGCCCACGCATTGATTATGCGAGGATTGTTTTTGGGCATTGGTGGATTTTTTCTCATTTGCGTTTTAATTTTGAATATGTCTAAAAAACCATGACAAGTTTTAGGATTGAGAATTTATACTAGAGAATGATTAATGCTTCATTTTCTTTTTCTCTCATTGTTTTTTTATCTTCTTCTGAATGGTCGTCATTTCCAGTGAGGTGCAAAAGTCCGTGTACCATCACACGATGAATTTCTTGGTTAAAAGTAGTTTTGAGTTCCTTTGAATTTTCTTTTACTCTTTCGATACTAATAAAAATATCAGCTTCCAAAACTTGTTCTTGTTCCGAATTATCGAAGGTAATAATATCCGTATAAGTATCGTGATTCAAGTATTCCATATTGATTTTGTGCAAATATTCATCGTCACAAAAAATATAATTAATTGCTGATATTACAAAACCTTCTTTATTGGCAATTTTTTGCAACCAAGTGATTGTTTTTTCTTCGTTTTCTAATTTAAAATCAATTTCTTCACTAAAAAAATTGATGGGTAATTCTTTTTCTTCCATTTTATAAATGTAGTTACAAAATTTAAACTATACAATTTATAGCTTCTCAATTTCTTTAATTTCTCCTTCTTCAAATTCATTTTCGCACTCCTTACATTTAAAAACTGTTTTTTGATATACAGGATAAGAAAAAGTAAGGAAAGCCAAAACAGCAGCCAAAAAAGCCTTCCAACCTTTTATTGAAACAAAATTTTTGTAGTGTTCGGTAGATTCACAAACTGGACATTTGATAAAAATATTTGTTGCTTTTTTTTGGTTTTCCAATTCTTGCAAAATTTTTTGCACCTTTTGGGTATCTTTTGCACTGATTTTTACTTTTATACCTCCCACAGCTACGCCATAAAGCATATTCATAGCATTTATATTTTCATCAAACAAATAACAATTTATTCCCTTGCTCTCCAATTTTGACTTAAACAAATGAGCATCTACACTATTTTGAAAAACTTTGACAGTAAGTAATGACATAAATGAATATTTTTTTTTGGTAAAAAATAAATTTACGAATAAAAACAAAAAGATATGATGCGTATTTTTTATATCTTGAAAAGTATAATCAAAAATCATATAACCCTGTTTTAATTTTGGAAAAAAACGATACTTTAATCAAAAAACTAACTGATTTTCAAAATCAACTTGCTCCCAGTATTTGGATTCCTATTGATGCCGAGCCTATTTATAAAGGAGCTATTTTGGGGGCAATAGATGTGCAATATGAAGGTGAGAATGGATTTGCTGCGATTGTTATTTTTGATAGAAAAGGAAAAATACTTCACACATTTACAAAAAAATATGAGGCTACCATTCCTTATATTCCTAGTTTTTTTGCTTTTAGAGAAGGAGATATTATTATCAGATTAGTGAATGATGCAGAAAAAAAGTTTAATCTGAACTTAGATATTTTGTTTATAGATGGACACGGAATAGCACACCCAAGAAAATTTGGTTTGGCATCTTATGTGGGATTAGCTTTGGAAAAAATGTCTATTGGAATAGCTAAAGATACTTTAGTAAAATATACAGGAATATTGCCCACAGAAAAATACAGTAGTTTGGATATTTATTTAGAAGATAAAAACAATGCTGAAAATGACCTTATCGGTTATGCTTACCGAAGCCGAGAAGATGTAAAACCTATTTTTGTAAGTGCGGGACACAAAATTTCTAGCAAACAAGCCTTAGAAATAGTAAAAGAACATACAGGAGAATACAGACAATTAGATGTTTTGAGAGAAGCAGACCGTTTGGCTAGAGAAGCTGCTGAATAAAACAGTTTAAAATAAAAAATTCCTTCTACTTTTAAATGATAGAAGGAATTTTTGTTTACTGCATTTTTTTTCTTTTATTATCTGACAAATCTTTATTTACTTTTGTTGTAGGCTCTACATTTTTTCTTATCCAATATTTGTCTTCTTGAGTCCATTCATAACGAGGTTGGTTATTGATAGTTTGTAAGAATGTTTCTGTCACTACAAACTTACCTATCGAATCACTAGGATTTGGCTGTTGCCATGTAACTTGAAAATCTACAATAGCAGAATCACCTCCAGATAACATAAGAACAGGCATATACCCCACTGTAGAGGAAGCTACCTTAAAATTAGGGCGATATATTTTATGCAACTGTAAATACTGATAAGGACTGTGACTTTTAACAAAAGCATCTCTTACTTTTAAAGATGCTTTTCCTTTTTTGAGTACAGAATCCTTATAAAAAATATCTATAGATTTTGCTATAGCTGTACTATCGCTCCAATTGGCTTTCATTAAAACTACTTCTTTTTGCTCTTGTGTTTTACTTTCTTTTGAATCAACACAAGAAAATAGAGCTATCACAAATACAAATAAAACTAAACTATAAACTAAATAACGCATATCATTTTTATATTTTGAATATGAAAAAATAATTTTTGGCAAAAAAGAAAGGCTAAGGTTTCCCTTAGCCTTCTTTTATATATATAAGATTCAAGTTTTGAATAAAACTCTTTTAATCTAGCTAAGCTAGAGTTAAAATTATTCTAATTCAATACCAGTACCATAGTTTACGTCTCTGATATAAGTAAGACCTGAGAATACCTCAAAGTTACTTGAACCACCAATAGTACGGAAACGCTCACCAGCAGCAGGGTAACTAGGGTCATTTGTAGGAACAAAGAAGTTACTAATTACAAATCCACCAGGGATTGAACCATTACTAGAAGCATTCAATGCTACGATATCAGCAGTAGCAGGATCAAGAACAGCAACACCAGCTCCACCTGTATCAACACCTATCCACTGAACAGTATAAGTAGGAGGAGTGATATATTTGAAATCAGCATTAGCAGCTCCATTAGTACCTACACGGTCAGCAGCAGTAAATTCTAAGCTCTCAACAAGGTTGAACATAACACGAGGAGTTACTTCAGTACCACCAGTTTGGTTATAATATTCCCAATCAGCAGGTCCATTAAGGTCAATTCCATTAGGAGTATCTGCAATAATACCACCTTGGTAACCTCCACCATTATTTGCAAAATAATCCATTTCTCTATTAAATATACCTACTAAACGAGAAGTAGATGCAGTAATTGTGATTGGATCAGAAGCTAAATCAGCAGCACTAAATGGCAATGCACCAGTATAGTTGATTGCAGTATTAGTGATTGTACCAGCAGCATTAAAGTCAAGTTGACCACGAACTGCAGCATTAATACCTGAATTGATTCCAGCTAAATCTTCAACAGATTTGTTTCCACCGAAAAGAGTAAACTCAGGACGAACTGCATAACCAAGACCACCATTAGTAAATGTGATAGTCAAACGTTGTCCAGAACGAGCAGCAGATGCACTAGCATTAGCGTCATCAGCACCATTTTGACCTTTATATTTAGCTAAAGCAACTTTAGCAGTACCAGCAAGATCAGCAGGAACTAACCAGAAGTTATAAGAAGCAGGAGCAGGATTAGTATATCCAATACCTTGTTGTGTTATGAAGATACCTACAAGGTTGTTTCCACCATTGTCAAATATTGGGTAACCCCAAGCATTATCTCCACCAGTAGCAGTAGGATTTTCAAATACTACAATGAAATCACTTACCTCAGCCATAGTAGGAGCATTAACACCAGCACCTGGCTGACCAGCAACAGCATTATCACCTTCATCTACAATAACACCTGTACCATCATTACGAGTAGTCAAGTAATTAAATGTAGCAGCAGTAGGCGTAGCATTTTCTAATGTTGATTTATAAACATCATTAGTACTACCATAATTAGTAAGAATATAACTATCAATACTTCCACCTTGAGTGAAACCTTGTGCAGTAATATCTACACCAGCAGGGTTAGCAATAATATTAACATTTGCATTATATTGCTGATTGTTAGTATAACCAGTAGCACCTACGATTTCAAGGCTTTGTACAGCACCAGCACCATCTACAGTAGCACGAATTTCAGGAGCAGTACCTGTAATAGCTCCACCACCAATACGGCTAAGACCAGTAACAGAAACAGAAGGAACAAATGTATAATTAGAACCTGTAGAAGATTGTACTTCGTTATTAACACCACCCATAGTCAATACAGCACCTAGAACTGCAGTATTCCACTGAAGTACACCAGTTCCATTAGAACGGAAAATTGCATCATTACCAGCAGAAAGACTTACAGAAGCATTAGAACCGTAATTAAAAGTAATATTAAGGTTACTATCATCATAACCATTACCACCACCTGTAATTTGAACTTCTGTTGCAGTACCTACAGTTTCATCAACAATAACATTAGCTGTAGCAATATCAGATCCATTTCCTGTTGGAGATATATCATTATTAAATACAACAGCAGGAGCTACACCTGTATATGTACCTACACCTGTTGAAGGTCCAGCAGTACTAGGATTCATTCCATATCCACCATCCATAATACGGATATACTTAACAGTAGAGCTAGGAGCAGCTACAGCACCTGTACCATTTGGTACTGGAACACCAGCAGCATCACGTCCTGTATAAGACTTACGAGTAATTGTAACTGAAGGAGTACCAGTATAACCAGAACCACCAGAAGTAACATTAATTTGTTTTATGCGCATCAAGCCTCTATCTCTAGCATCAGCAGCATCACCAGTTGCAGCAGCAGGAATATCTTCTAAAACAGCAACAGCAGTAGCAGTAGTTCCTGAAGTAGGAGCACCAATAGTAACCATAGGAGCTTCGTAGTAGAAACCTCTATCTCCTACATTCACAGCAGCAATAACATCACCACCTGTAATAGTAGCAGTAGCAGTAGCTTCAGTAGTAGCAAAACTAAATACTGGCAAAGTATTACCAAATGCAAAGTTTCTAAGACCTTGTAGTCCGATAGGAGTTGGAGTTTGGTTACCACCTACTGCAGTATTCTGCGTATAGATGAAACGTTTAGCACCAGGACCACCAAACTGACCATTAGGACCTCCAACATCAGTATCACTATCACTGAAGTAATAAGTACGATCTGCAGCGAAATCGTCAAACTTCATCATGATAGGAAGACCTGAAGCAGTAGCACCAATTGAAATGCTATACTCACCACCATCAGGAGCAGTATCATTATTCAAAGGACTTGTTACAGTAGAACCTGTTGTTGAAGCAGCTTCTTCGTAAGCAAATCTTTGGATATAACCTGATTTAGTAGGCTGTCCAGCATTGTTTATGCCTTCGTCATTAGCTTGAGTAATATACTTAGCTTTAAATGCAGGGTTAGCTACATCAATGAAAGCACGAACCTTAGTTCCATCAGGAACAGATTCTTCTTGATTGTTACCAAAAGTAATATCAAGCTCTGCAAAAGCAAAACCTTTAACTGTTGCCATATTTTCGTCAGCACCAGCACCTGGGTTGTTAGGATCATCAAATACAGGAACAACATTACCTACATACATTAATGCGCCGTTAGGAACACCACCGTCTGGAGTAAGGTTAGCTGTATAGTTTAAATCTGTATGGTTAGCAGCTTCAACATTTACAGTAACTTCGCCACTGTACATTTCGAATGAAGCAAGACCACCAACAGTAGTTTTTTGCTCAACAACAGCACCACCTAATTGTGATACAGTTACTGTAGCACCGTCAAGACCTTCAACTTCTTCGAAACGTCCAGAAGAGAACGCAGAAGAACCACCAGGTACAACGTTTACAGTATAGAATACTTTACCACCAGAGTTAAGGCGAGTAAGTGAATCCATGCTGCGACGGAACATAGCCATGTTCATTACACGTTGATCTTGAGCAGCTAAAGCAGCTTGCTCACGAGCATCTTGTGCATTGAGTTGTGCTTGTTGTAAATCAAAAGCATCTTGTTCTGTGAATTCATCACGCTCACAAGATGAGAAAGTAACCAATGCTAATAATACTGCAAGGTACTTAAAAGAATAAATGAAAAGATTTTTGTTCATGGAACAATAGAGTTTAGTGTAATTGAATTATCAATTTTTTGCGCACTTAGTAGTTTACACTTGTGAATGCAAAGGTAATTATTAGTTTTGATACTTACAAAATGTTTTGTAAAAAAATTTTGATTTATTTTCAATTAATTTGAGTCTAAATTAAAAAGAAGACTTCATTTTAAAAGAATTTTTATCTTATAAATTCACAATATTTTGATTGTTTCCTAACTAAAATAGTAGCTTTGCAACAAGCGAACTGTCTGTTATACTACTAAGACCCACGAAGCCTCAAAAAAGGTTGCATTTATTTCAAAAAAAATCAAAATTCTTTCAAAATTCTTCATATTTTATTCAAAAACTCAATTTTTATGCTCTATTTTTCATCAAAAAAAACACACAACACATTGATTTTCAATAAATTAGAAAAAAAATTATTTTCTTTATTATTTTTAATTTTAATTAGCATTCTAATTAATTTATTTTCTAATTCTTATGCTTTTTCTCAATATCAAAGTGATACTACACAAGATTCATCACCAAAAAATGAAGCTATCTCTTTGGATTCCACCTCATTAACAAAAAAAATAAAAACTAAATTTAGTATTGGTTTTCGTGGTGGAATTACCAACGGTAGATTTGAAATAGCAACCCCAAAAAAAAATGATAAAAATAGTGTTGGTATGGGTTCTGTTTTTACAATTTTTACTAATTATAGGCTAAATTCTCATTTTAGCATTCAGCCCGAGCTTGCTGTTGGTCGTTATAGAAGTGATAATACTTTGTATCAAATTGCTCTCTTACAAGGAACGGTTGATTATAGTATTTCTACTTTTGACCTCAATTTGATGGGAGTTTATTCATATCCTCTCACCGATTGGATTTCATTATCAGCAGAGGCTGGGCTTTCGGCTGCTTATCTTTATAGCTCTTTTGGAAAAGTAATTGCCCCAAATTTGAATGTAGGAGGAAATTATGATGTAAATTCTGATAATCAATTTGAAAAAGTAAATTATGGAGCAATAGTAGGATTAAATCCCTCTTTTATATTCAAAAATATCACTCTTCAAACTTCCATTAGATATAGATATGGGCTAAACAATATCAATACATTTGATTACAAACTCAATCGATATTTGGCAGACACCGAACGAACTATTCAAACAAGAGATATACTTTTTCAAATTGGTTTTTTGATACCTATATATAAGAAGGCAAAAAATGAGGAATAGACAAACTCTCTCAATCCCAGTGATATTAAATTTCTCTATTTAATCTTTCTTTTTCTAAACAGAATAAAATGGAACAGTATTTTATTTTATTCCCTAATTTTGAAAAATCATTTAGAAAAAGCACTTAATATCGCTCAAAGCGAGGGAGGTCAGAAGAGTAAAGTGTTTGGTAGTATGACGAATAATCATAAAATATTATTACTCTATTTCCGTTCTCTTACCAAAAGCAAATAATTGGAACAAATTGAACACAATGAAAATCAATAAATTTTATTTTTTATCAGCCTTAATATTAATCCTTCTAGTATATAAGGCTAGTTTTGTTTTTGCTCAAAATTCTATACTTCCACGCATTTTGCAGCACCCAGATTCTGTCAAAATAGAGGCACTAGATATTCTTAATTCTGAAAGTAGAGAAACAAATTTATCGGTTACACCAGACGGAAAATATTTGTTTTTTATGAGCAGTAGAGGCAAGCAAAATTGGTCTGTAAAATCAGGAATCTATAATAATAAGGTTCGTTATGATGGTGATATTTATTTTTCTAAAAAAAATAACAAAGGAAAATGGACAGAAGCCCAAAATCTAAAAGCTATCAATAGTTCTTCAGGAGAAGATGAGCCGTTTGTAACACAAGATGGACAACAAGTAGTTTTTCAGTCGTGGCGAAGAAACTGGATTGCAGAAGGAGGTCCTTATTATATTGCTAAAGCAAAAGGCAATTCTTGGACAAATATAAAGGGATTAGGGCAGGGAATAAATACTTTTTTTAGAAGAGAATTTTCAAAGTATGGTGGTTATGCAACTGACGGAATGAGCGTTTCTGCTGATTTTTCAACATTTATTGTAGCTGCTGGCACAAATTATAACGGAGATATGGATTTGTATTGGAGCAAAAAAGATTCGACTGGAAAATGGTCTATTTGTAAAGAAATGCCTATTTCTACGCCAAAAAATGAGCGTTCGGTCTTTTTAGCTGCTGATAATAAGACGATTTATTTTGCTTCTGATGGCTATGGTGGGTTTGGTGGATTGGATATTTTTAAGGCTTTACTTGATGAAAATGGCAACCTGATTGAAATTTATAATATTGGTGCGCCTTTCAATACTGAAAAAGATGATTATGGTTTTGTTTTGACGGCTTCGGGGGAGGCAGCGTATTTTGTGAGAGAGGGAAATATTTTTTATGCTGATTTAATTAATGCTTCCTCCAAACTAAAACCTTCGCCTGTTTTGCTTTTGGAAGGAAATATTATTGGCTGTGAGGGAAAACCGATTGATGCAAAAGTGAGTTTGTATGATGAGAATGACAAAGAAATTAGCGTTAGTTTTACAAATGCAAGGAATAAAGGAGAATATCTTTTGCTTATTTCTAATCCTCCAAAAACCAAAATTTCCTACAAGCAAATCATAGAAACAGAAAAAGGATTCGAACAAGAACCATTTTTTGAAACCAAAAAAATAGAAATTCCAACAATAAAAAAATATACAAAACTAGAATTAGGCAAGACACAGATAAACGATTGTAAAGAAGAAATAAGTAAAATTACAGATTTGGAAAACGTCTATTTTGCTTTTGATTCTGATAAATTAAATCAAAATTCAATTCAAGTTTTGGAAAACTTTGTTACATTATTCAATCAAAAGCATTCAAATAAAAAAATAATTTTGACAGGTCATACCGATTCAAAAGGAAGTGATAATTACAATCAAATTTTATCTCAAAAACGTCTTTTATCAGTTCAGAATTTCTTAGAAAGTAAAGGAATTGATAAATCTAAAATCAAAATTACTCCAAAAGGCGAAAAAAATCCTGCACAAACAAACGCAACAGAAAACGGACGTAGTAAAAATAGGCGTGTAGAAATAAGGATTGAATAAAATGTAGCTTACTCTTTAGAGTGAGTATAAATATACTCTAAACTTTAGTTTTTGGTTAAAAATCAACTCTAAAAATAATAAAAATGCAGTTTGTATTATTTATATTCAAAATCATATATCACTCGCCAATCAGTTACGGTATTTCAAATTACACAAAAAGCGCAATCAAGCCAACTATCAAACAATAGATTGCAAAATAAATCAATTTACGTTTTTTGACTAATTCGACCATCCAATAACAAGCAATTAGACCCACTACAAAAGCCGTAATAAACCCGATAGAGAGAAAAGAAATATCTAAAGAAGCAGGATTTGGACTTTCAAAATAATCTTTAAACTCCAAAAGTGTAGCCCCAAAAATAGGTGCAAGAACCATCAAAAATGAAAAACGAGCAGCTTCACTACGTGGAACACCAATCAAAAGAGCTGTTGCAATGGTCGCTCCCGAACGAGAAATGCCAGGTAAAACAGCAATCGCTTGAGCAAGTCCAATAATAAAAGCCTGCAAATAAGAAATATTTTGATTGAGATTAGCAATAGAAGTACCTTCTTGTTGGTTATTATTTTTTTGTTTAAAACGAGTAATCATCAATAAAACTCCTGTAATCAAAAGCATTCCACCTACAAAAGGAATATTTCCATCAAAAAAAGATTCTACATATTTCTTAAAAAACACACCAACTATTCCAACAGGAATCATTGAAATAATAATTTTTATGGCAAACTTCCATTCATCATTCCATTGAAATTTTAGCATTCCTTTCAAGATAAAACCAATTTCTTTTCTAAACACAACGACTGTACTAAGGGCAGTTGCAGCATGAAGAATAATAGAAAAAAGAAGGTCATCAGAAGGTTCTATTTTCAAAAATGCTTTTGCAA
Source organism: uncultured Cytophagales bacterium (assembly GCA_937136415.1). Lineage (GTDB taxonomy): Bacteria > Bacteroidota > Bacteroidia > Cytophagales > Bernardetiaceae > Bernardetia. Next base: position 30,574 of record CAKZOK010000133.1, read on the forward strand.
GTTCTAAATGTCCACTGCTACTGACAGGCAAAAATTCTGTTAATCCCTGTAAAATACCCAAAATAAGAGCTTCAATCCATTCCATAATTTCTATCTTTATTTTTCTTTAAAAAATTCTTTTTGACAATCAAAGACACAAAATTAAGAGAGTTTGATGAGAAGACAAGCACTTTCTCCTAAAAAAAACTAAATCATTTTATAAATAGAGTTTGCTTTCGTCTTTGACACCTTTTTTACGTAAATTTAGAGCTTAGTCGCTATTACTCACTAATTTATTTAAAAAAAATTTATGAAACATTTACATACACTTTTAATTGTTCCTATTATTATTGCGCTCTTTTTACTTGCCATTCAGCAGTCTTGCGCTCAAGTAGAAATGCCTGTTCCTAGCCCTGCTGCTTCTGTTTCGCAAGTAATTGGGGTTACCAAAATTTCAGTAGATTATTCTTCTCCTGCTGTTCGTGAACGTCAGATTTGGGGCAAACTTATTCCATACAACGAAATGTGGCGTACAGGTGCAAACTCTCCAACAAAAATTACTTTTAGCACTGATGTTATGGTAGAAGGAAAAAAGGTAGAGGCTGGTTCTTATACATTTATTACTATTCCAACAGAAAAAAAATGGACAGTTGTTTTGAATAAAGATACAAAAGGAAATGGTGTTTTTTCTTATTTGAAAGAAGATGACGTAATTCGTGTAGAAGTAAGCCCTAAAGAATCCGATATGCGTGAATATTTGTCTTTTTCAGTGATTCCTCAATCAGATATGGAGGCACATTTGGTAATGAATTGGGAAAAAATGAGCATTGCTTTAAAAATCACAACAGATACAAAAGCAAATGCAGTAGCTTCTATTGACAAAGGAATGGGAGTTTATGGACGAGCATGGTACGATTATGCTTCTGCTGCTGAATATTATATTCAGAATGATTTGGATATAGAAAAAGCAAATGAATGGGCAACTCTTTCTACCAAACTTAATGAAAAACACTTTTTTGCTCAATGGATAATGGCACAAGTAAAAGCAAAACAAGGAAATTATAAAGAAGCTGTGAAAATTGCCAAAACAGCTCAAGAATTAGGAGCTAAAAACGGAGGTGGTTTTTATGCTGCTCGCAAATCAAGTATTCAAACAAGTCTTGCCAAATGGATAAAAAAAGCAAGATAAATTTATATTGAAAAATAAAATCTCAAATCAAAAAAACTATTCATTCTAATCAGAGTGAATAGTTTTTTTATAAAATACAATTTCAACATAACTTGAATTGGCTTTTTTTCGTACATTAAAATAACATACATTTTACACATTATTTTTTTCTTATTATGATAGAGGTTATAGCTATACTTGCAGTTTTTTCTGTTCCTGTGAGTGCCATTGTGGGTGGATATTATTACAAAATCAAAAAACTAGAAGTTGCTCGTCGCCTTGGGCAACAAGAACAACAACAACTCAACATGATAATGCAAGAAAACGATGAGCTACGCCAACGTTTGGAAAATGTAGAGATTATTGTTTCGAGTGCAGATATGGATTTGCTGACAGCAGGAGCTTCTATGGAAGATATTACTCGTATCAAAAATACAGTAACTCAAGTAAAAGATAGCAAACGTTTCAAATTACGTTAAAAAATAATTTTATATAAATAAAAAAAAGCACTATAATTAATTATAGTGCTTTTTTTTATTTAAAACCTAAAAGTATTAAAATTAGATTACTTGATATGATTATGCTCTTCGTGGTCTGAACCACCACCAAGCGATTGTCCGTCATGAGAAGAAAGTTCTACTAATTGTTGATATTCTGTTGGCGACAAATCATTAAAGAAATAATTAATTGGGTTTACAGGCTTGCCATTATAACGTACTTCGTAATGCAAGTGAGGAGCTACTGAAAGCCCTGTACTTCCTACTTTTCCTATTAATTGTCCACGTTTTACTTTTTGCCCTTTTTTACAATCAAATGCTGAAAGGTGAGCGTATCTTGTGATATATCCATAGCCGTGGTCAACTTCTACTAACCTTCCATATCCACTAGACCAATCTGCTTTTATTACAACACCATCGCCTGTTGCGTGTACGGCTGTTCCTGTTCTTGCTGTAAGGTCACAACCTGCGTGCATTTTACGAACTTTGTAGATTGGGTGTGTACGCATTCCATAACCAGAAGCAAAACTTGTTTGGTCTTTCTTTGAAAGAGGCTGAATAGCTGGGATAGAAGCCATCATATCATTCTTACTTTGTGCCAATTTCATAAGCTCATCATACGATTTGGTTTGGATATACATTTGTTTTTTCAAATTATCCAATTTTTCGTGTGTATTTACGATAAGTGTTTCATTTATAAGATTATCATCTAACAAATGCTTATATTTTTCAGAGCCACCTGTTCCTCCTTTTCGCATTTCCATCGGAATTGGTTCTACTTCAAACATCGAACGATAAAGTTTATTATCTCTTTGTTGAAGATGAGAAAGCATATCTGTTGCTTGACTAATTTCTTTATCAAGAACTTGATATTTAGTTAAAAGCTCTTCTTTTTCTACTTTAAGTTGTGCCACTTCCTTTGAAGGGAACATTTGAGTATAGAATGCCGTAAAACCGACTGCTAATACTGCCGAAACTACTAAGAGTCCAAGAATATTAAAGGTAATATCTACTTTAGACGCTTTTACTTTTTCGTAACGACACGTTTCGGTATCGTAATAATATTTTACTTTTGCCATATAATTAGTGTTTGTTGCTAATTTTTGTTAGACAAACAAATAATAATAAGTCATTAATTTGGTTCAAAACTAAATTTAAAAACTAAAAAATTATTTATTTTATGATAAATCAAATAAGTTTCTGTACAGTTGTTAAGTGAAAAACAAATATTTATTTAAGTTGTGTATTTAATAGAAAGTGTGTTTAGAGCCTATTGCTCATCTATTTTTTTATTAAAATCTATTTTTTTTAGTGTCTAACTAAAGATTAGTAATGCAAAGAAGCAAAAAAATTAGAAAAGTTCCAAAAAACCCCAATTTTTTTCGATAAACCCTTGTAAAAAGCAATGAAAATGAAAAAGCCTTTTCTAGCTTAATTATTTTTTAGATTTAAAAAAATTTGAATGTCTTTTTTGATTTCAATCATAAAAGTTATTTAAGAATGGCTATTTTTCCGTGTTCACACAGAATACAAATATATTATGTTGCTCTGCAACTGAATACATTTTTTTTGATAACAAAAAAAGTCTTTCCTAAATTTAATCAGAAAAGACTTTTTAGAATAAAAATTAACTTTACAGTTGCTCGTGTCCCCACGAGCGACTTATAAAACAACATAACTTTGCCGTTGTCGGTGTCTCTACCGACGACATTATAATCTAAAACTCCAAATTATTTGGTGTTCTAGGAAAAGGAATTACATCTCTAATATTTCCCATTCCAGTAATAAAAAGTATCAAACGCTCAAAGCCCAGCCCAAAACCAGAATGCTCAACCGTTCCAAACTTACGAGTATCTAAGTACCACCAAAGCTCCTCTGTAATTCCCATCTCGTCGGTACGTGCTTGTAATTTGTCCAAACGCTCCTCACGCTGCGAACCTCCTACAATCTCTCCAATACCAGGGAAAAGTACGTCCATTGCTGCTACGGTTTCTTTTCCTTCCTCTTCTCCATCGTTTTGGCGCATATAAAATGCCTTGATGTCTTTTGGATAATTATACAAAATAACTGGCGTTTTGAAATGCTTTTCTACCAAAAAACGCTCATGTTCGGATTGTAAATCAACTCCCCATTTTACATCATATTGGAATTTTCCTTTTTTATAATGCTTCGAACTCATCAAAACATCAATCGCTTCGGTATAAGTAATTCGTTTGAAATCATTTGCCAAAACAAATTCTAATTTTTCAATTAGCCCCATTTCTGCACGTTCTGTTTTTTTCTTTTGTGAGTTTTCTTTTACAAATTTTGCATCTAAAAACTCAATATCTTCTCTATTATTATCTAAAGCATATTTGATAAGATATTTTAAAAAATCCTCTACCAAATCCATATTGTCTTTTAAGTCATGAAATGCCATTTCTGGCTCTACCATCCAAAACTCGGCTAAATGACGAGCCGTATTTGAGTTTTCAGCTCTAAAAGTAGGGCCAAAAGTATAAACTCTTCCCAAACCTAAAGCCCCTAATTCTGCTTCTAATTGTCCAGAAACAGTAAGGTTTGTTGTCTGTCCGAAAAAGTCTTCTTTATTATCTATTTTTCCTTTGTTTTCGCCTTCTGCAATTTTGGGAATTGCATCAAAATCATCAATATCAAAATTAGTTACTCTAAAACTTTCTCCTGCTCCTTCTGCATCCGAAGCTGTAAGGATAGGCGAATGCCAGTAATAAAAACGACGCTCATTGAAATAATTATGAATCGCAAATGAAAGCGCATGACGCAAACGAAAAATTGCACCAAAAGTAGTAGTACGGCTACGCAAATGAGCATTTTCTCTCAAAAATTCCATTGAATGCGCTTTTGGTTGAATTGGATATGTTTCGGCATCAGCATCGCCCAAAATCTCAATTTTTTCGGCTACAATTTCTACACTTTGTCCTTTTCCTTTCGATTCTACCAACGTTCCTGTAATAGAAACGGCAGCACCAACATTAAAACGCTTTCTAAGATTTTCATCAAATTTTTCGGCATCAGCCACTACTTGAATATTCTGAATGCTTGAGCCATCATTAAGACCCAAAAAACGAACATACGCATTTCCACGTTCTCCACGAATCCAGCCTTTTGTGTGTACTGGTTGGTCAAAATCTTTTGAGGCTAAAAGGTCTTTTATATCTTGTCTTTTCATAATTAGGTAGCCGACAGTTTCCAACTGTCGTGAGTTCAAGTCTTTATAATTCTGACAATTTAAAAAATGTCAGTGATTTTAATGCAAAACAACATCATTTTTTTGAGAATGTAAAATCAAAACACAAAATAATAGATTGAAGGTTCATTTTTTTATAAAAAATGATTAAATCAACTCATTTTCAACTTCGTTTAATTATTTTTTTGATAAAAAAATTTGTTTCTTTGAACTAAAATTTAAGTTCTGTTCGTATAAAAAATAATGAACTCTCATTTTTCATTTTTTTTTAATTCATTAAATGTCAAAATCAAAAATCCTAATTGAAGAATTTCAAAACTCGTTTTTTAGATTATAAAAATAATTTTCGGGAACGTTATCAAAACCATGTCTATGAAAGTAGGGACAGAATTTTATTACTGATAAAGACACTTTCGGTAATCTGTTCTGCTATTGCGCTTGTTTTCTTGGTGTATCGTTATGGATTTTATGTAGATGCTGCTGCCGAAAATGTTATTTTCGGAACACTTGATATTATATTTTTTGCATTTGCAATATTTTTTATTTTTCGGATAATTTATGATTCAAATTGGATAGATTTTTTGCGTAAAAATTGGGTAGAAGCTCTTCTAATTGCCTTTGTGATTTTTTGTGGCATAATAAATTACATTCTTAATTTTAGAGTAACTTATTATTATTTTGAGCTTTTAGGTTTTGCTAACCCAGAACTTTCTAATCAACATTTTTTGTCTATCTATATGCTTTTGATGGTAGGCTTAGATTTGACACGAATTACGACACTTCTTTCAGAGATTAATTATAAACCTGCAACAACATTTTTGCTTAGTTTTGTGCTTCTGATTTTGATGGGTGCAGCCCTACTCATGTTACCTACCATGACCCCTGGTAAGCAGAGTATGGCTTTGATTGATGCTATTTTTACCTCCACAAGTGCTTCTTGTGTTACAGGTTTGATTGTCGTTGATACAGCAACTGCTTTTACACTTAAAGGACAAATTGTAATTTTGGTTTTGATACAATTAGGAGGGATAGGAATGGTTTCTTTTGCTACATTTTTTGCAAGTTTTCTGACACAAGGAGTAGGCATAAAACACCAATCTATCATTCAAGATTATTTGAGTAGCGAATCACTTGTTTCGGCTACTAAGCTCTTACGCAAGGTAATATTGATTACTCTTTTTATCGAACTTTTGGGTACAATCGGAATTTATTATGCGTGGGACGAAGAGCTTTGGGAGCAGAGCCAACAATTTGAAAATATAGGAGAAAAAATATTTTTCTCCTTCTTTCATTCTGTTTCAGCCTTTTGTAATGGTGGTTTTAGTCTTTTTTCTGGAGGAATGGCAGACACAAATTACAAAATTGATAGAATGTATAATCTACATTTTATCATTGTTTGGATTGTTGTTTTGGGAGGGCTTGGTTACACTACTATTGAGGATATTTTTTCATTCAATACCATAAAAGAACGTTTTGTAAAACCTTGGAAACAATGGAATGTAGTAACCAAAATAAATGTTTATACTACTTTTACGCTGCTTGCCATTGGTACAATAGGTTTTCTTTTATTAGAAATTGAAAAGCTCACAGACCGAACCATTATTCAAGCCTTTGTAACGGCACTTTTTCAATCTATGACCACAAGAACGGCAGGTTTTAATACAATGGATTTTGAAGCTCTAAATCCTGCTACAATTATGATGTGTTTGGTCTTGATGTTTATTGGTGCATCTTCAGGCTCAACGGCTGGTGGAATCAAAATCACTACTTTTGTGTTGGTTTTTGTCGCTGCTGTGGCAAGTATCAGAAGACAAGAACGCATCGTAATTGCAAACCGAACTATTCCAGACGAACTTATAAGAAAAGCATTTGCAATCTTTATTTTTGCTATTGCGTATAATATTTTGGCTATTTTTCTATTGCTTTTGGTACAAGAACCCTCCTCACCAAACGATACAAAATTTATTCTAAAGATTATTTTCGAACAGGTTTCAGCCTTTGCAACCGTCGGAATTAGTATGAATCTGACAGGAGAACTTTCTTTTTGGGGAAAAGTAATCATAATTTCCTCTATGTATTTGGGGCGTGTCGGAACGCTTACTCTTGCCCTTGCGCTCAGTAATGCTGTTGTTACAAACTCTTATCGTCATCCAAATGCGCACGTAATGGTGGGTTAATAAAGTCCGAAATATGAGGTCAGAAGTCAGATTTTATCTAAAATTGCAATAGGTTCAATATCTAAATACAAACCTTGATAAGGTTTATTAATCAAAAATAAATAGAAATGAATTTTACACCTCAACTTTTACAAAATTACTCTTCTTACAAAGAAAGATTATTAGTTTATAGACATTTTCAACCCGAAGAATTTAATGACGTTTTAGAAGATATAATCAAAAAACAAAATTCTAATTTTGAGTTGAAAAAACTAGGACAATCAGCTCAAAAAAGAACCATTTATCATCTTACTTTTGGAAATGGAAAAACGCCTGTTTTGCTTTGGTCGCAAATGCACGGAAATGAACCCACAGCAACAATGGCACTTTTGGATATTTTTCATTTCTTAGAAAATCCAATTACAGAAGAAGATAAAAAATTAGTAGAAATTTTAAAAAATCACTTTACACTTCATTTTGTTCCTGTTCTGAATCCTGATGGAACGGCTCTTTTTACTCGCAGAACAGCGCAAGGAATTGATATGAATAGAGATTTTTTGCAAAGACAAAGCCCAGAAGCAAATTTACTTATCAATTTGGCTGCTAAAATAAAACCTCATTTTAGCTTTAATTTGCACGACCAACGCTCAAAATATTCGGTCGGTAAAAAACCTGTTCCGACTACACTTGCTTTTCTCGCTCCTGCTTTTGATGAAGCAACAACAATCAAAAAAGAAAAAATGCGACGCTTCGAAGCAATGCAAGTAATTACTTTAATGGCAGAAGGATTGGAAAAAGAATTAGGAGGCAAAATGGCAAAATATGATGATGAATTTGAGCCTCGTGCCTTTGGAGATAACTTTCAGAAAATGGGTTATGGAACAATTTTGATAGAATCGGGTCATTATCCAAACGACTGGGAAAAACAGCAGGTCAGAAAATATAATTATGCAGCTATCTTGAATGGGCTTTTATCGATTGCAAATGGATTTGATAAAGAAAAATCTATAAAAAGTTATGAAGATTTGCCTTTCAATGGAACACAATTTTATGATGTAATTCTTAGAAATGTAGAAATTGAATATCCACAATTTGTCAAAACAAAAGTAGATATTGCTTTCGAAAGAGAAACTAGATTTGATACAAAGGAAAATCAATATCTTTTCAAAACTAAAATAGTAGATATGGGAGATTTATCGACGTTTTATGGACACGAAGAACATAACTTTGAGGAATATAAAATTATTATGAAAAGTGAAAAAATAGACCTTGAAAAAAACCCAAATTTGGTTTTTGAGAATATTAAAAACCCCAAAAAACGTTTTGTGGTGGTCAATGGTGTAGTTTCTGGATTGATATAATTAAAAAAACTCAACGATGGCTGCATTTGAGCCTCAACGAAGGTTATTTTCAAACAATTTCTATAAAAAAACGCATTTACTTTATTTTTAGCAAATGCGTTTCAATTTTGTAATAATTAT